>CAZKNJ010000039.1:6747-18947 GCA_964554185.1 uncultured Planctomycetales bacterium
TCAGGAAGCGACGCCGGCGGAGCTGCAGGCCACCCGTAGGTGTCGCGGTAGACATCGGCCATTGAGTTCTCGGTTAACTCCGGTACGTCCCCAACCGTACGGAAAGGTTGAGCCAATACCGCGGCGGCCACCAGTATAACCGCCGTCACTATCGATAATGTTCTCTCTCCTATCATCCATCCACCTCCCGGAAGCAGCCAACCATCTTCCTTCCGCCGCTCCCGTATCCGTATTATACTCTCGCATGGGCGACGGCGCATTGGGTTAGCCGAGCCATTCAGGAGTTGTGGCGCCGCTTCGGTGAATCCGCCATACCAGCCCAGCCGGCCCCGATGCCCTATAATGGGGGGCGTGGGATTCCAGGCGCTTTACCGCAAGTACCGGCCGCAGAACTTCGCCGAAGTAGTCGGCCAGAAGCAGGTCACCCAGATACTGCGCAACAGCCTCAAGCAGGGGCGCGTGGGCCACGCCTACCTGTTCGCCGGGCCGCGCGGCACCGGCAAGACCAGCATCGCCCGCATCTACGCCAAAGCGCTGAACTGCCCCGACCTCAAGGACGGCGACCCCTGCGGCGTCTGCGAAATCTGCACTTCCATCGCGGATGGACGTGCGCCCGATGTCATTGAGATTGACGCCGCCAGCAACCGTGGCATTGACGACGTGCGCGACCTGCGCGAGCGGGTGCAGTACGCACCCGCCCGCTTCAAGTACAAGACCTACATCATTGACGAAGCGCACATGATTACCGGCCCGGCGTTCAATGCGCTGCTCAAGACGCTGGAGGAGCCGCCGGCGCACATCGTCTTCATCCTCTGCACCACCGAAGCCCACAAGCTGCCCATCACCATCCTCTCCCGGGTGATGAAGTTCGACTTCCACCTCATCCCGCACCAAGCGCTCGCCGACCACGTGCTGGAAATCGCCCGCAAAGAGAACTGCGACCTCGCGCCGGACGCGGCGATGCTGCTGGCGGAGCTTTCCGGCGGCTGCGTGCGCGACGCCATCAGCAACCTTGACCAGGCGATGGTCTACAACGAAGGGCGGCTGACGCGCCAGGATGTGGAAGAGCTGTTCTACCTCACCGACCCCAAGCGCACGGTGGACCTCGCGGTGGCGGTGCTGCTGGGCGATGTGGACGGAGTCCAGCAGACCGGCAACGACCTGGTGGCCGCCGGCCGCGACCCGGAGCACCTGCTGGTGGAGCTGGCTGAGGTGCTGGAGAAGTTCCTGCTCAGCCGCTCGCAACTGCGCACCGCGTTGGAGGAGCGCAAGCTGCCCTTCACCAACGTCCCCGACAGCGCGCTGGTCGCCACCATCAGCGAGTGCTGGGAAGCGTCCAACCGCCTGCGCCGCGAGAGCAATCCCGCGCTGCTGCTGCGCATCACGCTCTACCGTCTGGTTGACCTCATGGGTGTAAGCGAGCGTTCGGCCAAGACGCAGAAACCCACTGCCGCTGCCGAGTCTCTGCGCGAGGGTCATCCCAACCTGCTTCCCACGGCCAGGGCCACTAAGAAAGAGCCGGAACCTGTGTCCAAGCCGGCCGCAGCGGACGAGCCCGGCGATGAAACCGAGGGGCTGACTGTGGACGACGTGGAGGCGGAACCGCCTCAGGACTTGCAGCCGGAGGAAGACAGGGCGCCGCGCATTGGTGCAGACGGCGAGCCGCTGGGCGAAGACCCCGGGACCTCCGGCCTGTTCGGCGCGAACAAGCTGCAGCACGCCATCAAATCCAACAGTGAGCGCAAGCGGCGCGTCGAGCCCGCGCCCGAACCCGCACCGCTGCCGCCTCCACCCGCTTCAGCGGCGGAACAGACGCCACCTCCGACCGGCGGTCCCGCGCCGGACAGCATCGCCGCCGACGAGCGGTGGCGCCAGGTGCTGGAGGACGTGCGCAAGGAAAACCTCGCGACCTTCTGCCTCATCTTTGACGGGCCGGAGCCCACCCTGTCCGGCGCAACGCTGCGGCTCGCCTACCCCGCGCGGCTGCGCTACTTCACGCGGCTGATGCGGGACGCGGCCAATGTGAGGGTGCTTACTTCGGCGGTGCGCAAGCATTTCGGCGAGAAGGCAGCGATTGAGATTACTGGCGCACAGCCCGATAACAAGGCCGCCGATGCGGCCCAGCGCGCCGTGCTTGATATGTTTCCCGGCAGTAATCCGGCGAATCTCGGCGAATAGGAGTGAACTATGGAACGCAAACCGTTTGATTACGGAATCATCGTGGTGATACTGCTCATCGTCGGCATTATCCTCGCCTACAAGCCGGCGATGAACTTCATCAAAAAGACCAAGTCCGGCACCGAATCCGCCGGCCTGGTCGTGGAAGGCAAGGAGATATTCTACGACCCGACGATCTGGGGCCGGGAAAACCGCAGCTGCGCCATGTGCCACGCGGAGGACTTTACGCTCGCGCCCGGCTTCGATAAGGTGGATATGAAGGACGCCGGCCAGATCCGTCCGCTGAAGAATATCC
Organism: uncultured Planctomycetales bacterium; assembly: GCA_964554185.1. Lineage (GTDB taxonomy): Bacteria > 4484-113 > 4484-113 > 4484-113 > 4484-113 > CAZKNJ01. The sequence goes on from CAZKNJ010000039.1 coordinate 9,221, forward strand.
GCAAGACCTTCGGCATCGGTGTAATCGGCGATACTCAAAAACTACAGGATCAGATCAACCGTTGTCTCTCTTCGGGATCGCGGATTGAATCCGGCAAGCTAAACTACGGTGACCGCCGGCTGGAGCCGCTGATGGCTTACGTGATGTCGCTGTAGCCGCTTAGAAGTAGCGGACATACGCGAGCTTCCAGCCATCGAACTCCGGCTCAATGCGGCAGATGCCACCGGAGCAGACAAATCCCTCGCGCCGCTTGCCGTAGGAAATCAGCAGTTCTTGCACCCCCGGCTCCTGCAATCTCAGCTCGGCGATGTTCCACCGCTGCGCCTCGGTAAGCGTCCCGCGCCCTGCTTTCTCCTGGCCCAGCACCAGCGTCAGCCATCCGGCATAGCCGATGTCCAGCGACACTTCCTGTTCGTCAATCGTCCCGCTGCCCTTGTCCACCCCGCGCAGTTCCACCGCGACCTGCGTCGTCCAGTTGTCGTCCCACTGGCGGGAGACTTCGGTGTGCCACTTGCGCTCGTGCAGCAGCACGTCGCGGTGGTAGCTGTACTGCGACATCCAGCTGGTGCGCTTCTCCGTGGGCGAATAGTACGCGAAGATGGCCTCGGTGGTGGGCCAGCCCTTGTTGCGGATATTGGACTGCGCGTAGGACGCCTCAAAGTGCGAGCTGTTATCAAAGGGCGACCATACCATGGTGAACCCGTGGCCCTTCTCATCCAGCGTGTCCGCTTTCGCATGCTCCGGGTCGTAGAACACCGGCGGCGGCGCGGCGAACATCCCGTTGATCTGGTAGTAGTTCTTGTACTCGTAGGTGAGCCCGAAGCCCGGTAGGCTCAGCACAATGTTGCCGTACATTCCGCGCCCGTCATCGTCCTGGGGCCAGTCCAGCCGCATGTACTCAAAGTGCGACGACAGCTTGTCCCAGTGGAAGTCCACGTCCCAGGACATCGCCTGGTGGTGCTGGCGCGGCGCCGGCGCATCCGGTGCGGCGTTGATGGTGGGCTGGTAGCTCAGCACATTCCCGCCCGTGGTGAACCACTCGGTCGGTGAGACTTCCACGCGTCCGCCCCACACTTTCGTCGCGCCCCGGTCCTTCACCGTCTTGTGCTGGCCGACGAACGCGGTTACGTTGTAGCTTTCGCGCGGCAGTTTCAGCCGGATGCCTTCAATCTCGTTGTCGTAATCCAGCTCGCGTTCCTCAATCCCGCTAAGCACGAGTCCCTTACCGAGCAACTGCGCGAATGTACCGACCGTCAGCTCCATCCCATCCAGCGGCATCCGCACCTCGTACTTCTCAATGCGCATGTCGCGCCTCTGGGTGGCGAAGGGATGCCAGTCGCCGATGCGCAGCCGTCCCTGCGCCTCCCCGTAGCTGAAGGTCATCGCCAGCTCGCCTTCATTCTTGTCGGTTCCGGTGTCCCGGTTGAGGCTGTGCCAGTAGCTCAGCGTGCCGTAGTAGTTGAATGACTTGCCCCAGCCGCCTTCCTCGCCCCAGCCGTCCGCCTCTTCGCTTTCTAGTTCGGCGGCATCCTCTGCCGCGCCTTCGCCGCTTTCTTCCACCGCTTCCTCCGGAGCGTTCTCCTTTACCACGTCGGACGGCCCTTCCAGCCCGATCTCCTCATCGTCGGCGGCGCGCGCCATTGGCAGTGCCAGAATCAGCAGAGTGAACGAGACTAGTATTATTGCCATCAAGCGCATGCGGCGAACCTCTCAGATGAGCGTTATAGTTTACTCGCCTTCGCTCTTCGCCGCATGCTTGGCGTAGAGTTCCTTCACTTCTTTCTCGGAAAGCCCCAGGGCCTTCACGATGGCGTCCTCCAGCTCTTTCTCCTGGCCGGGCTTGAAGCCGCTGTGCTGGTACTGGATTTCGCCCTTGTTGTTCAGCACGAAGGTCACCGGCGCGAACTTCACATTCAGCGCCTGCGACACCTTATGGTCCGGGTCATAGAGCACCGGGAAGGTCCACTTCTCCGACGCGACGAAGGGCTTGACCTTGCTTATCGTGATGGTCGTGTCGCGCGAGATGACGAGCACCTTCAGCCCCGCCGGGCCGTACACCTCGCAATAGGTCTGGAGGTGCGGCATCAGCTTCTTGCAGGGCTTGCAGTTGACTTCCCAGAAGTCTATCAGTATCGCCTTGGCGTCCTTGGCGACCTCTTTCAGCTCGTAGGTCTTGCCGTCAACGCCTTCCAGCTTGAAGTTCGGCACCCGCTCGGCGGCCGACGCCACATACAGCACGCCCGCGAGCAGCAACATGAACACAGCGGTGAAAAAAGCAATCCGTTTCATAACCGCTGGATTCTACCAGATATTGGCGCAACAGGCCGTGAAACTCACTCCAGCCCGAACTCCGCTCCCTCCACTGCCTTCCGCGCGTCCGCCAGCAGCCCCGGATACGAGACCTCAGCGCCGGTGAAATCGCGCACGCGCGACTCGCCCTCGCCGGCCACAAGCGCGCAGGCTAGCCCGAGCATCGCCATGCGGTGGTCGCCGCCGCTGTCCACCTCCGCCGGGCGCAGTCGCTGGGGCCCGGCGATGCGCATGGATTCGCCATGCACCTCCACGTCCGCGCCGAATGCCCGCAGTATCTCGGCCGTGCGCGCCAAGCGGTCGGACTCCTTCACCCGCAGCTCCCCCGCGCCGCGGACAGCGCTCTCGCCGCGCGCCTGCGTTGCTGCCAGCGCCAGCAGCGGTAGCTCGTCCACCATCGCCGGTATCTCCGCCGGCGGCACATCAAACGGGGCCAGCAGCGACTTGCGCGTGTGGATGCGCCCGAAGCCCTCCGCGCCCAGCCGCCCCTCAATGTGCACGGTCAGCCCGCCGCTGCACTTGCTCAGCACCCGCAGCGCTCCCAGCCGCGTGGTGTTCAGCCCCACCCCGTGCAGCGCCAGCTTCTCGCCCAGCAGCAGCCCCAGCACCACCCACAGGAACGCCGAGGAGATATCCCCCGGTACTTGCACTTCGGCAGCGGCGAGTTGTTCGGGCGGTGTAAGGCTGATGAGCCGCCGCCCGCCGCCCTGCACAATCTCCAGCGGCACGCCGAAGCGCGGCAGCATCAACTCGGTGTGGTCGCGGCTGACCAGCCGCTCCACCACTTCGGTCGCGCCCTGCGCGCCCAGCCCCGCGAACAGCACCGCGCTTTTCACCTGCGCCGACGGCACCGGCAGCTCATAGCGCATGCCCTTGAGCTGGCGCCCGCGCACCCGCAGCGGCGCGCATCCTTCCTTCTCCAAATACTCAATCTCCGCGCCCATCGCTCCCAGCGGCTCCACCACCCGCGCCATCGGCCGGCTGCGCAGCGACTCGTCCCCGGTGAGCACTGCATCCACTCCCGGCCGCCCCGCCAGCGCGCCGGTGAGTAGCCGCAGCGCCGTCCCGCTGTTGCCCAGATCCACCGGCCCCGGCGGCGTGCGCAACTCCCCGCCCATTACCACCCATTCGCGCTCCCGCTCGTACACCATCGCCCCCAGTTGCTGCACGCCGAGCAGCGCCGAGCGCGTGTCCAGCGCATTCAGCGGGTTGAGGATGCGCGTCTCGCCCTCCGCCAGCATGCCGAGTATGAGCGCGCGGATGGTGATGGATTTGTCCGGCGGCGGGGTGATTTCACCGCTGAGCTGCGGAGGCTCGTGGCAGCGAACGAAGAGAGTGCCGCTCATCTAGGCGATTCTAGCACCACGCCATTGTGGGCGCGTTGGCTAGAACTCAAACCGGTAGCCCACGCCGCGGCTGGTGAGCAGATGCTTGGGCTTGGCGGGGTCGGCCTCTATCTTCTGGCGCAGAGTGCGCATGGTCACGTCCACCGCTTTCGAGCCCGAGGGCGAATCGGTGCCCCATACCGTGTCCATTATCTCGCGCCGGGTGGCCACCACACCGGGGCGCTCCAGCAGAAACACCAGCAGGTCGAATTCCTTCTGCCGCAGGTAGGCCTCTTTGCCTCCCTTGATAACCGTGCGGGCGTCGCGGTCCACCGAGACGTCGCCGAAGTTGATGGTGCGCCGCTTGAACAGCACGCCGTTTTCCGCCAGGCGGATGCGCTCCACCCGGCGGAGGTGAACCTTGATGCGCGTGTTGAGATCGGCCAGGTCAAAGGGCTTGGCCAGGAAGTCGGTCGGCCCCAGCTCGCCGTTGCCTTCGGACTCCTTCGCGTCCTTCTTGCCGGAAACGACGATGACCGGAGTGCGCAGGTGCAGCTTTGACCGCACATGGTTGAGCAGCTCCACCCCGCTCATTTTGGGAAGCTTGTGGTCAACAATGATGAGGTCGTACTCGTGAAGCTCCAGCAGGCGCATCGCTTTCTCGGCGCTGACTACCACGGTGGTGTCGAAGAACTGCTCCTGCAGGTCGAAGGTGAGCAGGCTTTGCAGCGTGGGGTCGTCCTCCACCACCAACACGCGCGCCTTGTTTAGTTGCACCGCCGCCCCCCTTCGTCCCCCGGCAGGATGCCGTCGTCGCACCAAGATAATATCAGGGCGAGTGCGTCCGGCTTTCCCTTCCTCCTGGGCATACAGTCGCTTCTACTTTAGCATAACTTCGGCGTCTGTGAAGGGGTCTGCGCGGAAACGATTCGGATAATCCCGTTGGAGATTCGCGCAAAGGAAGAACGCTGCCTACGGCAGTGTCGCGCCCGCCTCGGCGCCGCCATCCCCGTGGGCGTCATGGTGCGGTTTCGCGTGCGCCATCACGCTCTTGAGCCAGATCGGCGTCACCAGCGTGGTCACCAGCACCATCAGAATCATCATTGAGAACACCGGCACATCAATGATGCCGGCGGAGAGCCCCACCGCGGCGACAATCAGCCCGACCTCGCCTCGGCTGACCATCCCCACCCCGACGCGGAACGCTTCTTCGCGGCTGAACCCGCTGAAACGCGCGCCCAGCTGGCAGCCCCACACCTTGGTGAACACTGCAATCACCACAATGAGCAGCGAGAACGCGATAATCAGCCATTCCTCGCGGGTCATCCTCGTGAGGTGCGCCAGCGGCGCGAACAGCGTGCGCGCGTTCGCCTCCAGCCCGATGCTGATAAAGAAGATGGAGACGAACATACCGTAGGTGAGCGTGTGCAACTGGTGCTCGATGTTCTCGCGCAGGTGCGTCTGCGCAATCAACACGCCCGCCAGGTAGCTGCCGGTGATGGCGGCGAGGTTGCCCACGAACTCCGCCATCCACGCGTAGAACAGCCCGATGACGATCGCGCTCGCGAGCAGGCCCGCGGCGATGGGCTGCTGCCCCATGTACTGAATGTAGCGCAGCGCGAACTTGAATCCGAACCAGGCGATGGCGCCGAAGACAAGCATCAACAGGATAAGCAGTGTGATGCGCACGCCGCCCGCGTTCGCCTCCACCCAGGGGAAGCGCGTGAGCAGCCCCATCAGATGGTCGAGCAGATGCGTCTTGGCGGCCTCAATTCCTCCGCCTGCGGCTGGCTTGAACGCGATGACGAACGACAGCAGGATGATTCCCAGCACGTCGTCAATCACCGCCGCCCCCAGTATCGTCACGCCCTCTTTGCTGCGAATCATCTTGATTTCCATCAGCACTTGCGCGGAGATGGATACCGAGGTCGCGGTGAGGATGGTGCCGATGAAGATGACTTCGTAGGGCGTGAAGCCGATGCCGAGCTTCATGAACAGCCAGGCCGCGCCGATGCCGAAGAAGAACGGCCCCAGCACTCCGCCGACCGCCGCCCAAAAGGCGGTCTTGCCCACCTTCTTCATCCGCTCAAAGTCCGTTTCCAGTCCCGCCAGGAACATGAGCAGGATGACGCCTATCTCCGCCATGTCTTTGATGGTCGGCCACACCGGGCTGACGAGCTCATGAACGCTCTCCATAGTGTCCAGCATCGCGGGATCAAGGAAGATGGGCGCGCCGAGCAGGTTCAGCATCGTCGGGCCCAGTATCAGGCCTACGAGTATCTTGCCGAACACGGCGGGCTGGCCGTAGCGCAACGAGACCGACCCTGCCCATTTCGCGCAGGCCAGGATGATGACCAAGAGCAAGAGAAGCTGTAACAGGTGAGACATCGTTTTGTGGTGGGATTGGCGCGCCTATAATCCTACAGAAGCGCATCCGCGTCAACTTCGCAGCTTGAGCACATCGCCGCCTTCCGCCTCCCCGATCTACTCGCTCAAACCGCCCCTCGCGCAAAGAAGCGCTCCCGCAGCCTCAGCGAGACGTTCACCAGGCTGATGAGCACCGGCACCTCAATCAGCGGGCCGATGACCGCGGCGAAGGCCACGCCTGAGCCAATCCCGAACACCGCCACCGCCACCGCGATCGCCAGCTCGAAGTTGTTGCTCGCGGCGGTGAAGGACAGGCTCGCGGTGATGGGATAGCCCGCGCCCACGCTACGGCTCACAAAGAAGCTGACGAAGAACATCAGCACAAAGTAGATGAACAGCGGAATGGCGATGCGCACTACATCCAGCGGAATGGTGACGATGAGATTGCCCTTCAGGCTGAACATCACGACGATGGTGAAGAGCAGCGCAATGAGCGTAATGGGGCTGATGCGCGGGATGAATTGCGTGTGGTACCACTCCTTGCCCTTGAGGCGGATGAGCGCAAAGCGCGTGAGGAAGCCCGCGATGAATGGAATGCCGAGGTAGATAAACACGCTCTGCGCAATCTGGCCGATGGTCACCGCGACCACGCTTCCCTGCAGGCCGAACATCGGCGGCAGGATAGTGATGAAAAACCACGCGTACACGCTGAAGAACAGCACCTGGAAGACGCTGTTGAACGCCACCAGCCCCGCGCAGTACTCGGTATCGCCTTTCGCGAGGTCGTTCCACACGATCACCATGGCGATGCAGCGCGCCAGGCCGATCATGATGAGGCCGATCATGTACTCCGGCTTGTCCTGCAAAAACGCAATCGCCAGGGCGAACATCAGGACCGGCCCGATGACCCAATTGAGCAGCAGCGAGAGGCCGAGCACGCGCAGGTTGCCGAAAACGTCCTTCAGCTCTTCATAGCGCACCTTTGCCAGCGGCGGGTACATCATCAGTATCAGGCCGATGGCGATGGGGAGGTTGGTGGTGCCCACCTGGAACTGGTTGATGAACCCCTCCACGCCCTGCACAAAGTAGCCGAGACCGACGCCGAGTGCCATCGCCAGGAAAATCCACAGCGTCAACAGCCGGTCCAGCAGTGAAAGCCGTTTAGGCTTAACGTCCATTCTGTATCCCCCGTATTCAGAATGTGGTGTATATCGTGTAGCCCGCGCCGAGCAGCACGAGCACGCCGCAGGTCTTCCGCAAGTACAGCGCGCCCTTCGTGCGCTCGTTCCAATTCAAGTAGTGCTGCACCACGCCGGTGAAACTCCCCGCCAGCACCAGCACCGCACAATGCCCCAGCGCGAAAGCGGCCAGCAGCGCCAGGGCATACGCAAACGCCGTGGCCGCCAGGCCGAAGGCCACCGCCAGCACCGGCGCCATGTAGGCGAAGGTGCAGGGCCCCACCGCTGCGCCGAAAATGAGCCCCAGCGTTAGCGCGGCCAGCATTCCTTTGCGCCCCGCCGCAGCATTGGTCAATCCGCCCCATTGCAGCGGGATGGCGCCGAGTAGTTGCAGTCCCACCAGCACCAGCAGCGCCGCGACGACAACGCGCCCATAAGGCCCGATGTCGCCCACCAGCCGTCCCGCCGCCGCGGTGATAAGCCCGATGCCCGCCAGCGTGATGAGCACGCCCAGCGCGAACATCGCCGAGAGAGCAAAAGCGCGCTTGCCGCTGGCCGCGCCGCCGCTCACGAAGGCGACGATGAGCGGGATGCCCGCAAGGTGGCAGGGGCTCAGCACCACGCTGAGTATCCCCCAGGCGAAGGCCGCGCCGAGCGCGATGGCGGGCGTGGCTTCAATAGCATGCGACAGAGTGGTGAACAGTTCTCCCACGCCTACCCGCCCGCGCCCAGGTCATACCCCAGTTCTTTCCACTTGGCCACGATATCAACCTTAGGATAAAAGCCCTCGTGGCGGAAGACCTCGTTGCCGTCGGAGCCGAGGAATATCTGCGTGGGGATGTAGCGTATCCCGTATCCACGGGCTTTGCCCGGATTGGCTCTCGTGTCAACGCGCTCAATCACGAGCCGTCCCGCATGCTTTTTTTCCAGTTCTTCCAGAACCGGTACCATCTCCCGGCACGCGCCTCAAGTCTCGGCCCCCAGCTCCACCATGCGCGGCAATCCCGCCTGCGCCGTGGCCACCGTCCCGCTGCCCGCGGGCGTTTTGCTTTTCGCGGCACTACTCGACGGGTGGTTACAGCCCGCCAGCAATACCACCGCCACCACTGCTATCAGCACCATTCGATTCATCATTTCCCTCCCGCCGGCACTACGCAAGCAGCTTCTTGATTTCCTCCACCGTCGGCACCTTGCCGGTGAGTTTCACTTCTCCGTTCACCACCAGCGCCGGGGTTATCATCACGCCGAAAGACGCGATTTGGCCGAAATCCTTCACCTTATTAAGCTCATACTCCAGGCCGAGGGCTTCCGCCGCCTCGCGCGTGCGCTTCTCCAGCAGCTCGCACTTGGCGCACCCTCCACCCAAAACCAGCAGTTTCAGCATCGTTTCCTCCGTCAGAACACCACTCCGTACAAATACCCGGCGATGGTGGCCATTATTACCACCAGCGCCAGAAACGCCAGCGTTTTGCGCGTCCCCATAATGCTGCGAATCACCAATAGATTGGGCAGCGACACCGCCGGCCCCGCCAGCAGCAGCGCCAGCGCCGGGCCTTTGCCCATGCCGCTGCCGATGAGCCCTTGCAGGATGGGCACTTCCGTCAGCGTGGCGAAGTACATCAGCGCGCCCGCCACCGAGGCAAACAGGTTCGCCGGAAGCGAGTTGCCACCCACGGCGGACGCAATCCAGTGCGAGGGTATCAGCCCCTCGTGCCCCGGCCGTCCCAGCAGCGCGCCCGCCACCAGCACGCCGATGAGCAGCAGCGGCAGTATCTGCTTGGCGAAGCCCCAGCTGGCGCTGAACCACGCCGCAGGCTCGCCCCGGCTCAGGCTGGTGATGAGCGATACACCGATAATGGCCGCGCCGAAGGCCACCAGCGGATGGCGCGGGAACACCGCGGCGAACACCGCGACCACGCCTGCAACCGCGCCGACCTTCCACCATTCCAGCTTCAGCCATGACGCGAGCACCACTCCCAGCAGCAGTCCCGCCGTGCCGGTGAGCCACCACTTGTAGGTGTAAAGCAGCTCCCACGCACCGCTGCCGCCGGAACTGCCCCAGTTGGCGAATACGAGGATTACCACCAATAGCGCGAAGTACACCGCGTTCTGCCACAGCGGCCGCGTCTCCTCCTCGTCCGGCATTACCGGCTGCGCGCTGCTGCGTTTCAGTTCCGAGCGGCGGAAAAAGAAGTGCATCAGCAGGCCGATGGCCAGGCTGAACACCACCGCGCCCACTGCGCGGGCGATGCCCAGTTCCATTCCCAGCACCCGCGCTGTAAGTATCACCGCCAGCACGTTGATGGCCGGGCCGGAATACAGAAAGGTCGTGGCCGGGCCGATGCCCGCGCCCATGGTGTAGATGCCCGCGAACAGCGGCAGCACCGTGCAGGAGCACACCGCCAGTATCGCGCCGGAGACCGACGCCACTCCGTAGGCCAGCGGTTTGTTCGCCTTCGGGCCGAAGTACTTGATGACCGCCGCCTGGCTGATGAACACGGAGATGGCGCCGGCGATGAAAAAGGCCGGCACCAGGCAGGTGACGAC
>CAZKNJ010000040.1:0-18542 GCA_964554185.1 uncultured Planctomycetales bacterium
AAACCTCTTTCGACGGCTGACAGTTTCGCGTTCACATACTGCTTCGGTTGCGCGCCTGCTAACCGCATCGGTTCTACTGCTGCTCGCGGTCGCGGCGGCGCTCGCGCTATCGTCCTGCAGCGCGGGCCAGGCGCTGGGCAACGCGCTCAATATTGAGACCAATCCCTACAAGGGCGAAGTTCCGCCGAGCAAGCTCGGCACTTCCGCGCTCAACGGCCAGTGGCGCATCGGCGTGTCCAACGTGTCGCTGGACGACCCGCAGGGCATCCTGGGGTTCACCGCGCAGGACTTCGTGAGCGAGGTCAACGGCCAGACCTTCTGGTTTGACGCCGGCGCCATCGCCAACTACAGCTACCCGTTCAGCATCGCCATCAGCGATAGCCACCTACTGCGCCTGGACCAGTACCGCTACAAGCTGACGGCCAGCGGCACCGTGACGGTGTACACCGATTTCGGCGAGCGGCGCTTCTGGGCGGAGCTGGAGATTGCGGGCGCGGTCAACCCGTCCTACACGTGCTGGGAGGGCGACGGCGCGCTGACCTACCGCGAACTTGACACCGGCGACATCACCGGCGGCGTCAGCCTGAGCTTCCGGCTGGACAAGGTCTGAACGCCGCGCATACCCGTTAAATGAACAGGCCGGGAAGAGCACTTCCACGGCCCGCACATCCGGTTCGTATCCACCGTGAGTATAAGCGCAGGCGCGCGGCAATGCAAGCGCTGAGTGGCGGAAGCGGCGGGGGCTAGCGGGCGGCGACTTTGCGGCCGAGGGTGAAGACAAACAGGCCGAAGAACAGCATCCCCGACATGGCGGTGCAGGCGGAGATGGTGTGCGAGAGCTTGCCCACCGGCGTGACATCGCCGTAGCCCACGGTGGTGAAAGTGATAACCGAGAAGTAGAGGCCGCTCATCACGGTGGCGAACCAGTCGCGCAGGCTGTGCACCTCGGCGTAGGACATGAAGTATGCACCTTCGGGGCTGCCCACGTAGAAGCCCGAAAGGGGGAACAGCAACGCTGCGAGGATGATGATGCCGAGGGCCCACCAGATGAGCCGCCAGGGGTTCTCGCCGTACTTGAACAGCGCGTTGTACAGCGAATAGCCCGCATGCTCCAGCCGCCGCTGCACCAGCTGCCAGCCGTGGTAGCTGCCCTGCTTGATGTGCAGCGCGAGCAGCATCTTCTCCATTTCCTTTTCCTTGCAGGCCGCCCAGCTCACGTCCTGGTACTTGCCCGCCGAAAGCAAGTTGTTCTTCAGCGCTAAATAGACTTCGCGCGCTTCCTCGAAGTAGCGCACGGCGACCGGCGACATGCGCTTCTCCACGCGTGCGGTGCGGTACTCGTTGAACGCGCGGATCTCGTTGTAAGCTTTGTACTCGCCGTTGTCCTGCAGGAACTGCTCGCGGTCGAGCACGGCGTCGTCCAGCCGCACCTGCGCCATATCCACCGTGTTCAGGTGCTTGAGCGTGCGCAGGTCAAAGCCGCGCAGGTCCACCTGGTGCAGCTTGGCGTGCTCCAGCGAGAGGTATTCAATCACCGCGCCGTGGAAGTGGGTGTTGCGCAGGTTCGCGCCGTCCAGGAAGGCCGAGTAGAGGTTGGCGCCGTGCAGGTGGATGCGGTAGAGGTTGGAGTGCTCCAGGTGCGCGCGGTAGAAATCGGCGTTGCGCAGATCCAGAAAGCCGTCGCGCATGAACCGCAGGCCCATCCCGCGGATGGAGGAGAAGTCCACGCCGCGCAGGTCGCGCCCGTTTTCAATCTCGTCGGCGTAGGGGACGCCCTCCAGGTGCTCCTCCCAGTGGCGGTCGCCGTCTTGGATGGCGCGGAGGGCTTCGATGAGCTGCGGCCGCATCAGCCCGAAGGACGGGTCCAGCAGCCACCGGTTTTTCAGCGCCTCAATCTTCTCGGGCGTTTCGGGCATAGCCTATAATCACTCCAACTCCCCGGGGGGATTACTCATGCCCAATGGAATCGTCGACTTTGTGTGTGGACTCCTGTTGTACGTCCTGGTGGCGATCAAGGGCTTCTTCGGCCTGTTGCCGAACGAGCTTATCTGGATAATCCTGTTGCTGGTGGACTTTGGGGCCGCGCTGCTCATATACAAGTATTTCCGGCGAGAGGGGCTTCTGCTCCTCATCGTGCTCCACATTATAGTCTGCAACCTGCAGGTGGTAAAGCAGGTGACGCTCTTTGGCCTGCAGGCGACGCTGGGGAACATCGCCTACGGCGTGACGTTCTGGTGCACCGACCTGCTCTCCGAGGCGCACGGCAAGCGCGAGGCCAACCGCGCGGTGACCATGGGCTTCGTCGCGCTGGTGATGCTGACGGTGCTGATGCAACTGGCGCTGCTGTTCAAGCCGGGGCCGGAGGACTGGGCCGGCCCGCACCTCACCGCCATTTTCAGCTTCATCCCGCGCCTGGCGCTCGCGAGCCTCATCGCCTACCTGGTGTCGCAGTACCACGACGTGTGGTTCTTCCACGTCATCAAGGGCTGGACCAAGGGGCGGCATTTGTGGCTGCGCAACAACCTCTCCACCATGGTCTCGCAGCTGTGGGACACGCTGATTTTCTGCAGCATCGCCTTCATCGGCGTGTTCACCTGGCCGGTGCTGTGGCAGATTTACCTCACGACCTACCTCATCAAAGTCCTGGTCGCCGCCCTGGACACCCCCTTCATCTACCTGGCGACGCGCTGGCGGTGGGTTGGGGGGGACGCGAACTCTGATTCCGCGTGAGGATGGTATAATACCAGTGAACCGGTCCTGTGGCCGCGCAGAAGCCTTACTATGTAATGGCTAAACTGAACAAAACGAAGTATAAGCAAGCGATCCTCTACTTCGCGAATCGCATCCCGGCGGAGCAGCTCGGCAAGGTCAAGCTGTTCAAGCTACTCTACTTCCTTGATTTTGACCACTATCACCGGCACGGCAAGCCTGTTACCGGCGAGACTTACCGCAAGCTGGATCTGGGCCCCGCGCCCACTCACTTTGACGAGATCGTGGTGGAGCTGGAAGCCGACCGCCGTGTCCTGCGCGATGAGATGAAGCTGCCGGACGGCTACCGGCCGCAGCAGATTCTGCGACCACTTGCGTCCTATGACCTTACCGCGTTCTCCGCGAAAGAGCGGGAGACGCTTGAGCAGACAGTGGCGGAGTACGGCGGGCTCAGCGGTAAGGTTCTTTCGGCGCTTTCACACGACGATCCGCCTTGGGTGCTGGCGGAGCCCAGCGCGGTGCTGGATTACGAGGACACCTGGTACCGCTACAATCCGGAATTGGACGAGGGCCCCGACCCGATCGCCGACGCGCTGGCGGAAGTGAACCTGGCGCAATTGATTGAAGATAGGTTTGGGAAGCAGCCGCAATGACGCCCCGCGTTCTGTTCTCCGCCAGGTTCGTGAGAGACATGAGGAAACTCGCGAGAGATACGCCGGACTTGCCAGCAGAGCTACTTATGCAGTTGGCAGCAGTAGTGCGCGGAGAAGCGCCCCGCCAGATCGGTAGCGTCAGTGCAGGTGGTGACTGCGTTCACTTCTACTTCCGCATTGGCTCCAGGGCTCTAGCGCGTGGCAAGAGAGGAGGCTACCGAGTCCACGCGGCAAGGTACAAAGAGGCCGTCTACTTCTACTGCGTCTACGACCACCGCAAGCAGGATTACCTTGCCGCGCGGGAAGTGGAGCAGATCAAGCGGGCGGTGCTCCGCGAGGCTCCGGAGGAGGTAAGCTCGGAGTGGCTTACGCTGGAGGACTTCCGCCGCGAGTTTGGCGTGTGATGAGACTCGTACGCAGGGAAGAAGCAGAGCGGGGCTACCCTCCGCCGCTAAAGCTGTGGCGGGCAAGAAGCCCCGCGTACGTGAAGGAAGAGCCGGGCTAGTGAGCCCGGCGTACGTGTGGGGGGTGTTCTGGAGCTGGGCTGGTCAGCCCAGCCTACCCCCGGGTTCCCGCTCCCGCTCCAGCAGCTCCTCCACGCGCTTGAGGTGCTTCTGGTAGGAGAGGATGCGGCGCTCGTCGTTCATCTCCTTGGCGATCTGCAGCTGGTCTTCGCAGTACATCCTGGCGACGCGCAGCTTGCCGAGGTAGATGAGGTCTTCCAGTTCGCGGTCCGGCAGCGGCGCCTCGGTCAGTGTGTCCATCAGCTCCAGCTTCTCCTCCAGCCGCGTGCGGCGCGGGCTGAAGGCGCGGCCCACGGTCACGGCGGTGGAGGCGGCGCGTTCGCCCACACGGATGCGCGCCCGCTCGTAGGTCTCGCGCACCTTCTTCTCGCGGGCGGCGGCCAGCTCCTTTTCGCGCGAACGCATGATGTGCTCAGGGTAGGCGTCGGTGGCGGCTTCCAGCGCGCCCACGCCCTCGGCGAAGAAGAAGGCCTTGGCGCGCTCCAGCGTGTTGTCCAGCGCTTCCTGGCGCTTGTAGGCGAGGTAGAGGTCGTATTCCACCGCGGGGTAGCGCTCAAAGATGCGCTCCCGCAGGTCAATCATGTCGTAGTCCACCAGGCTGCTCTGGCGGTAAAGCAGGTAGAACAGCCAGCCGCCGAAGGGCAGCACCGCCGCAAGCAGCGCAAACCAGATACCGGTGGTGAACCGCCTCTGGGCGTCGCGGTAAACCCAGTGTATCTGATAGAGGTACACCGCCAGCACCACGGCTGCCCAGATGCGATCCCAGGGGATGAAGGGGTTGCCCGCCCAGAATTCCCAGTCCAGATACCGCATCCGCATAGATTATACCTTGTGAACCGGTGGCAGAAGTGTATAATCAGGCCGCCTCACCGTGCGGGAAGCCAGGGACAAATGCGGCGTGTTCGGCGTTTACGCGCCCGGGCGCGACGTATCCCGCATAACTTATTACTCCCTGTTCGCCCTCCAGCACCGCGGCCAGGAGAGCAGCGGCATCGCCGTGGCCTCCGACCGCCACATCGTCTGCTTCAAGGCTATGGGCCTGGTGCAGCAGGTGTTTGATGAAGAGATACTCACGATGATGAAGGGCGACGCCGCCATCGGCCACAACCGCTACTCCACCACCGGCGGCAGCACCAAGGTTAACGCGCAGCCCGTGATGATTGAGAACGAGGACGACCCCTCCCGCACCATCGCGGTAGCGCACAACGGCAACCTGGTAAACACCTGGGAGCTGGCGGGCGAGCTGGCGGGCCTGGGCCGGCCGCCGTCCTCCACGTCCGATACCGAGATGCTGGGCCTGCTGCTGGCGCACGAATGGGAGAGCGGCAAGAGCTTTGACGAGGCGCTGCTGGAGGCGCTGAAGCGGGTGCGCGGCGCCTACTCGCTGGTGATTCTCACCACGGACGGCCTGTATGCCGTGCGCGACCCCAACGGGGTGCGGCCACTGGCAGTTGGGCGCTTTGACGGCGGGTACGTGGTAGCGTCGGAAAGCGCGGCGTTCTCCATCGTCGGCGGCGAATACCTGCGCGAGGTGGAGCCCGGCGAAGTGGTGCGGATGGACGCGGACGGCATCCACTCGCGCAAGTTCGCCGAGCCGGACATCCGCATGTGCATGTTTGAGTACTTCTACTTCTGCCGGCCGGACACGCTGCTGCGCGGCGAGGAGGTCTACTCCATGCGCGTGGAGATGGGGCGGCGGCTGGCGCGGGAGGCGCCGGTGGAGGCCGACGTGGTGACGCCGGTGCCCGACTCCGGCGTGCCCGCGGCCATCGGCTACGCGGAGGAAAGCGGCATCACCTACCATGAGGCGCTGGTGAAGAACCGCTACGTCGGGCGCACATTCATCGAGCCGCTGCAGGCGCAGCGGGAGCTGGGCGTGCGCATGAAGCTGAACCCGCTGCGCGAGGTGATTGAGGGCAAGCGCGTGGTGCTGGTGGACGACAGCATCGTGCGCGGCAGCACCAGCCGCCAGATTGTGCGGATGCTGCGCGTGGCGGGCGCGAGCGAGGTGCACATGCGCCTGTCATCGCCGCCGATCAAATACCCGTGCTACTACGGGATAGACTTCGGCACCTTCGAGGAGCTGATTGCGGCCGGCCGCAGCCTGGAGGAGATAAACCAGATGGTGGGCGCGGACACGCTGCACTACCTCTCGCTGGAGGGCGTCGTGGCGGCCACGGGGCTGCCCTACGGCGAGTTTTGCCTCGCGTGCTTCAACAACGACCGGCCCATACCCGTGCCGGAACAGATGAAGATAGGCAAGTTCATCCTGGAAGAAGCCCAGGGGCCGAAGCAACGGTGAGAAGCCGGCAACCGCGCTGTGTGCCCAGCGCTGCGTGTAGGATAAATCCTATATCCCGAAGTAATTATCCCTTAATGCCAAATGCACGCTGTCTGATAGCGGCTGAACACTGTTGGGGGTACTATCACGGTGGTTGGCAGGAAGGCCGGGCCGCCCGCCCGGCTTCTGCAGGCGCGTTGGAACGCGAAAAAACGCCTCCAGCGCGTTGCGCCCCCTCTCCCTGGCGACCAACCTGAGCGGGGTGGGAGCCCAAGGCGGTTCCCCCCTCCCCCGGCCGCGCAGAAATGCGCACTCCCTCCCCGCTCCACCTTCTTTCTTCACAAAGTGCGGAGGTCGCGCGACGTGCGCGTGGCCGGCCGCAAAGACACGAAGAGTGAAGAACGCAGTAAGGGCAAATGGGCGCTACGGGGTTCGAACCTGTGACCTCATGCGTGTGAAGCATGCGCTCTAACCACTGAGCTAAGCGCCCACGCTCGACTATTATATAACACTAACCAGCGCCTGCAAGACCCCTTGCAGTGGAGCAAGTAACGGGATTAGCTTTCGCCTGGTTCCTGTTCGCCCAGGTCAATCAGCACACCGGACATGTACTGCTTCCCGCCTTCCGGGTGCACGATGATCATCTGGTCTTCAATCCAGATGTACTCGCCGTCGGCGCACCTTACGCGGAAGCGCATCTTGAGGACTCCCTGTTCGCCCTCGCGATGCCACTTGGCGATAGTCTTCTTAGTTCGCTGCCGGTCGTCCGGATGGATCAGCTTGGGGAACGCCGTGCGATCCTCGGTGAGGCTGTCTGCGGTGTATCCCAGTAGGTTCTCAATGTTCTCCGAGATGAACTCGCGGCCGCCGCCGGTCTCGTACAGCACGACGTTGGGCAGGCGCTCCAGCAGGGAGGCGAGCCGGAGTTCGGTGGTGCGCAGCCGCTCTTCGGCGTCCTTGAGCTGAGTTATGTCCAGGCAGGAGGCTACGCTGAGATCGGTTCCCGGTATTACCTGGACGTTGATATACGTGCGCTTGCATGTGCCCTCCCGCGAAACCACCGTGCACTCATACGAGCTGGGAGCTCCCCCCCCGCTGCGGCGCTGACGGCTGTATCCGGTCATCCGCTTCAGGTCTTCCTTGGACACCATGTCATGCCACTTCTTCTTGCCAATCATCTCTACCTTCGAGTAGCCGGTCAGCCGCTCAAACTCGGTGTTGGCAAGAAGGATGTTGTCCTTGCCATCAGCAATGAGCATGGCGGTACCAGTGCTCTCGAAGGTTGTCCGGTATTTCTCCTCACTCTGGCGCAGCGCGTCTTCTACCTGCTTGCGCTCAGTGATGTCGTAGCACACGCCGTCCACGCGTACCACACGTCCTCTGTCATTCACGGTTGGAGTTGCGCTGTCGTGCACCCATCTTCGGGTGCCGTCAGCACGAACGACGCGGTAGTCGCCCGCCTGCGGTTCTCCCATCAGAAGGTGCTTCCCGGCGGCGAGGACTATCTCGCGGTCTTCGGGATGTACCAGGTCCAGCCAAGTGGACGTTACGCCTGTGAACCTGGACGGAGGCAGGCCGGTTATCCGCTCCACACCCGCAGTATACATTTCGTAATGGAAGGTCCCGTCCTCACTGACCTCAGCGCTCCATAGGTATGCGTCAACCGCGTCCGCCACAGTGCGCAAGCGCTCTTCCGCTTGCCTAGCGGTTTGCTCGGCCAGCTTGCGCTCGGTGATGTCGCGGTAGGAGGACTGCACCGCGGGTTTGCCCAGGAAGTCGCGGCGCTGCACGGACGCTTCCACCCACAGCTCGGTGCCGTCCCGGCGCATCAGCCGCAGCTCGTACACCGAAGGCACGCGCTCGCCAGCCAGGCGCTGCTGGTAGCGCTTGCGCACCATTTCCCGGTCGACCGGGGCGATGGTGGTTTCCAGCGGCTTGCCGATTAGCTCGCTGGAATCGGCGTAGCCGAGCAGGCGGCAGTATGCCTCGTTCGCGTAGACGTGGAAGAATCCCTGAATGACCGCAACCGGGTCCTGCGATTGCTCCACCAGCGTGCGGTAACGCATCTCGCTTTCACGCACCGCTTCTTCCGCGCGTTTGCGCTCGGTGATGTCGCGGCCAAAGCCCGCCACATGGGTCACTTCTCCAGCTTTGTTCTTGATGGGCCAGAGGCCAGTTTCAATGATCCGCACACCGCCTTTCAAAACAAGCGTGTCCTCGTAGTTGACCGGGTTTCCGGTGTTGAGCACGTGGCGGTGCATTTCATTCCAAAGCGTGCGGCTCTCCAGCGGAAACACGTCCAGCTCCGCCGCGGTCTTGCCGATGACATCGGACTGCTTGATGCCCAGCGGCTTCAACGAAGACTCGTTAAACGCCACGTACCGCCCCTCGCGGTCGCGCAGGAAAACGAAATCGCGCGTGGCTTCAATGGTTGCGTGGTAAAGCTCCTCCGCCTGGCGCAGCGCCTCGCTGGCCTGCCTGCGAGCGGTGACGTCCTGGGTGAACTCCACCGCTCCCACGATCTCGCCGCTGTTGTCCTTGACCGGATACCCGCGGATCACCCAGTATCGCCCGTCGGGAGACTGAATCTCAAAACGATGGGGCTCGCCGGTCTCGAGTGCTTTGAGTACGGCGCATTCATCGCACGGCTCGGTGCGGCCGTGCCATAGCTCGTAGCAGTTCTGGCCCACGAGGTCCTGCGGTGTAAGGTCGATGGAATCGGCGGCAGCCTTGTTGGCCCAGACGATCTTGAAATCGGTGCCGTAATAGATGACATGCTCGGTGATGCTGTTGAGGATCAGCTGCTTTTCCCTTTCGCTTCTCTTGAGCGCTTCCTCCGCTTCCCGCCGCTCGGTAACGTCCACCACGATGAGCTGCTGAGCCGGACGCCCGCCGTAGCTTATCGAGCTCACAAAAACTTCGGCCACGAATTCGCCGCCGTCTTTGCGCTGGAACACGGTGTAGTAGTGGTTCGGCACCTCCGGGTCGCCGCGCTCGCGTGCCGACATGAAGGACCGCAGCCGCTCCCGCTCCCGCTCAGCCACCCGGGACAGCGCATCAGTGCCCGCCACTTCATCCATCGACTCGTGCCCGAAAATGGACAGCGTCGCGGGATTGGCAAACACGACCTTGCGGTCTTGCAGAATGACGATGCTGTGGGGGAACGCGTCTATCAGCATGCGGTACTTCTCTTCGCTTTCGGCGATACGCCTCTCGGCCGTCCGGCGCTCGGTTATGTCCTCAAACAGCACGATGTCCTCGTCGGTTCCGGGCACCGGGCTCAAGCTCACTTTGACCATGCGCTCCTGTCCGCCGCGTTCGCGAATACTTGTTTCGTATTCGGCTGCTTCCGCCCGGGAGCGGTCCTGGTGCAGGAGCATCACTCCCTCGGTTTCGCCCTCGGCCAGCATTTGCTCCAGAGTCATTCCCCTTGCGAGCATCTCGGCGCTGTAACCTGTAAGCTCCGTGAAGCGCCGGTTCGCCAGCTTGATAGAACCGCCGCGGGCGATACGCGCCATTGCCAACGGTGAATCCTCAAACAGGCTGCGGTATTGCTTCTCGCTGGATTTCAGAGCTTCGTCGACATCGCGGACGAGCGCGCGCTCAAGCTGCACACTGAGTTCGGCCACCGCCAGCGTTACCACCAGCAGCATACCTGCGCGGATGAACTCGTCGCCCAGGCCCAGCGTACCCGCATGCGCATAGTGGAACGCAACCAACGTCACAGCGAGAATGATAGGAGCGATGAGGCCCCGCCGTTTCCACCACAGTGCCGCCAGGATGGAAGGGATGTAGAAGAAATGGGTGAAGACCAGCTCTGAGTCCCTGATGAAATGGAAGTAGGCGGCCGCGACTATGGCGGCGACCATTAAGACGATGATTAGAGCGATTCTCATGACCTTGTCAGCCGCGCCGCGGGCGCAGCCGGGGCTAATCCCCTCCTTTACTTCGACCTCTCACCCGCAGCGTTGACCAGGGTGCCGATGGGCTCACCCCGCGCCGCCCGGGCGATGCTCCCTTCTTCAAACAGATTGAACACAATCAGCGGCAGGCCGTTGTCGCGGCAGAGCGCGAACGCCGTCTGGTCCAACACGCGCAGGTTGTCGCGGATGGCGCGGTCGAAACTGAGGACATCGTAGAACTTCGCGCCGGCGTCCTGCTCCGGGTCGCGGTCGTATACGCCTTTCACCCGCGTGCCCTTCAGCACGGCGTCGGCTCCCAGCTCCAGCGCCCGTTGCACCGCCGCCGTGTCGGTGGAAATGTAGGGGCGGCCGAGACCCCCCGCCAGCAGCACAATGCGCCCGCGCTCCAGGTGGCGGATGGCGCGGCGCCGGATGTAGGGTTCCGCCACCTCGTCCATCTTGAGCGAAGTCGCCAGCCGCGTCTCCGCGCCCATCGCTTCCAGCACGTCCTGCAGCGCCAGCCCGTTGATAACGGTTCCCAGCATGCCGATGGAATCGCCGGTAGCGCGCCCGTAGCCCTGCTTGATGAGTTCTGCGCCCCGGAAGAGGTTGCCGCCGCCCACCAGCACGGCGATTTCCACCCCGGCGCTGCGGGCTTCCATGATCCCGCGCGCGAAAACCTCCACCGCCGCGCGGTCTAGGCCGTGGGGCTGGGCGCCCTGCAGGGCCTCGCCCGATAACTTCAGGAGCACGCGCTGGTAAGCCATCGCCCCGATTCTAGCAGAAACGCTTCTTTGGGTTACAATGTAAGCTGGCTGGCGCTCCTGCCTGAACCTTGACATCGCCGCCGAGGCTGGTATTATTTCGCCCTTGCCGGAACGGGCCTGCGCAAACGGCTCGGGGGCGGAAGCCGATGAGCCATTAGCTCAGGTGGTAGAGCATCGGACTTTTAATCCGAGTGTCGCAGGTTCGAGTCCTGCATGGCTCAGATTTTGGCCCCATCGTCTAGTGGCCTAGGACATCACTCTTTCAAGGTGAAAACACGGGTTCAATTCCCGTTGGGGCTAGTTGGCTGCGCCGCCGCATCTTACCCGTGCTATTCCCGCGCGCGCGTGTTGCGCTCAATCGCCAAATGGCACAGGATGAGATCCGGCAGCGCCATCATCCAGATGTAGGTGAGCCAGATTATCGCGTAGCCGATGACGGCGAGCAGAATGGCGCCGATGACCCCGCCGAACATGGCACCCGCCTTGCTGACAAAGCCACCGTAGCCGCTGAAGGGCGCAGTGAGGCCGGAAAGCAGTAGGGCGATAACGCCCAGCGCCAGGAGTATCAGGCTGCCCCAGTAGTTGATCTTGGCGAAGACGCGCAGGATGTGCGCGAAGCGCCGGGCGTAAGGGTAGTCGGCGTCGCCGCCGGGCGCCTGTGTGGCCGCAACCGCCCAGGCCTTGGCCGCAGTATAGGTGCTTGGAGGCGTATCCGCCGGCAGCTCGTCAAACTGCTGCGCACCCGCCAGCGAGGCGCCGCAACGGATGCAGCTTTGCTCCAGGCCGTCGCCGATGTAACCGCACTTCGGGCACCGCACGTATTTCATAACTTCCCCCGGGATGAGAATGGGGATATGGTAGCACCAGCGCCTCCACCGCTGGAGGTTGAATAGGGAATGAGCCTTCCACTCACCACCGCTTGGGAGAGTGTATGCTTGACCTCATATTCTTCGTGTGCTAAACTTTCGTATGCTAAGTATTGTGCGCGTCCGCACCGGTGCAGTCCGGGCGGAGGCACAAATACCACATGATGAAATCCGCTACCGTCAATTCAGACTTGCTTGGGATTGAGGGCGAACGCCGGCTGGTTCGCGTGCTGAGGCGCATAATGCGGGCGGCCGACCTTCACTCTGCGCGCCTGGCGGCCCGGCATGGCATTACCGCCCCGCAGCTTACCTGCCTGTCGCACGTCGTGAGTAGCGGCCCGGTAACCCTGTCGCAGCTTTGCGAAATGGTGCTTCTAAGCCCCAGCACGGTGAATGGCATCATTGACCGGCTGGAGGTGAAGGGGCTGGTGGTGCGCCAGCGCACGGATCCCGACCGGCGCAAAGTCCTCCACAGCGCAACGCCCGATGGCTGCCAACTGGCGGTGCGGGTACCCTCGCTGTTGCAGGACAAGCTGATGGAGTCGGTGCGGCGGCTGCCTCCGCGCGAGCAGCAGTCGCTGCTGGCGGCGCTGGAGACGGTGGCAATTCTAATGGAATCGGAGGATACGGGCGCGTAAGCCTTCCGGCACGCAGTAGCCGCGGAGGAGGCGCCCGGGATGATGCGCTTTTCCACAAGGCAAAAAGAAGTAGTCGACCTGATTGAGGACGCGGAGCTGTCGAACTGGACGGACTGGAAGTGGCAGCTCAAGCACTCGGTGAAGGACCTGGAAACCCTGGAGACTCTCCTGGGAACGAAGCTCGACCCACGTCTCAAGCGGGAGCAGGAGGAGACGCTGGCGAAGTTCCCGATGTCCATCACGCCCTACTACCTCTCGCTAATTGACACGAACGATATTGAGAACAGCCCCATCTTCAAGCAGGCGGTTCCTTCCATTGGCGAGATGAGGGTGGTTCCCACCGACATGAAAGACCCGCTGGCGGAGGACGCCGACAGTCCGGTGCCGGTAATCACCCACCGTTACCCCGACCGCGTGCTGTTCCTGGTGAGCAATGTGTGCGCGATGTACTGCCGGTTCTGCACGCGCAAGCGCAAGGTGGGGGACGACGACTGCATTCCGGGGCGCACGGCCATCAGGGAAGGGCTGGACTACATCCGCCGGACGCCGCAGATTCGCGACGTGCTGCTGTCTGGCGGCGATCCGCTGATGCTGTCCGACGGCTACCTGGACTGGATACTGACGGAGCTTCGCGCCATTGAGCACGTGGAGGTCATCCGCATCGGCTCCCGCACGCCCGCAGTGCTGCCCTACCGCATCACCGACGACCTCGTGGACATGCTGAAGAAGCACCATCCCCTGTGGCTCAACACGCACTTTAACCACCCGCGCGAGCTGACCCGCTCGGCGCGCACCGCCATCCGCAAGCTCGCCGACGCCGGCATCCCGCTGGGCAACCAGTCGGTGCTGCTGGCCGGGGTAAACGACTGCCCGCGCATCATGCGCGCGCTGGTGCACCAGCTGGTGCAGAACCGCGTGCGCCCGTATTACCTATACCAGTGCGACCTGTCCGAAGGGCTATCGCACTTCCGCACGCCGGTGGGCAAGGGCATAGAGATAATGGAAAGCCTGATCGGCCACACCAGCGGCTTCGCCGTGCCGACCTATGTGATTGACGCGCCGGGCGGCGGCGGCAAGGTGCCGGTGATGCCCAACTACATAATCTCGTGGTCCACCAACAAGGTCATCCTGCGCAACTACGAGGGAGTCATCACTTCCTACCAGGAGCCTGATTCCTACGAGCCGGTGTTCTGCGACCGCAACTGCGACGGCTGCAAACTGTACCTTGAGCTGGAGGGCGCGGAGGAGTACCTGCCGGTCGGCATCGAGCGGCTGCTGGCCGACTACGACGACACCGTGTCGCTCACACCCGCCGAAAACGAGCGGCTGGAGCGCCGCCATGAGAATGGCAATGGCGATTCCGCGCCGGTGGTTGCGGAGCAGGACTCCGGTAAATCAGATTGATTCCACCATGTTTGCTGCACGACACGCAATCGCGCTGATTGGATTTATGCTTGCAGCCGCGCTCTTGGCGGCATCTTTCGCCCCGCGAGTTTCCGCCCAGGAGAACAGCACCTTCCAGGTCGCGCTCACCGGCAAGTACCCTCCCTTCAGCACTTACGACGAAGAAGGCAATCTCGTCGGGTTTGATGTAGACGTCTCCCACGCGGTGGCGCAGCATCTCGGCCGCGAGCTGGAAATCATCACTACCGAATGGGACGGCATTCTCGCCGGGTTGCTGGCGGGCAAATACGACGCCATCATCGGCTCCATGGCCGTCACGCCGGAGCGCGCCGAGCAGGTCAACTTCTCGCGCCCGTACTATGTTTCCGGCGCGCAGCTCTTCGTACACGAAGACTATGAAAACGAGATAGAGGGCATTGAGGATTGCGCCGGAAAGCCTGTGGGTGTGGTGCTCGGCGAGACCTTTGAACGCTACCTGCGCGAGAACCGCCCAGAGGTTTCGGCGGTGACCTACAAGTCCACGGTGGACATCTTCCAGGATGTTGCCAACGGGCGGCTTGTCGGGTTTGTCAGCGACAAGCTGCTCGGCGCCTGGCAGATCAAGGAGGCCGGACGTCCCTTCGTCCCCGCGGGCGATTTGCTCTACACCGAGCGCATGGCCATTCCGGTGACGAAAGACAACGCCGAGCTGCTGGCGGGGATCGACGAGGCGCTCAACGAGATGGAGCAATCCGGCGAGCTGGCGGCGCTGTTCAACCAGTGGTTCGGCCTGAGTGAAGAGAAGGCGGCGCCGGCGGAGCAGGAGGCGGCGCGGATGAAGACCTCCACCGTGGTGCATCTCCTTGCGCGCGGCTTCGGCATCACGCTCTATGTGGCCGCCGCTTCGCTGCTGCTGGGATTCCTGTTGGCGGTGCCCATGGGCGTTATCCTCAACGCGCCGGCCGGCCCGGCGCGATGGCTGCTGCGCGCGTTCAATGACTTCGTTCGCGGCACGCCGGTGCTCATCCAGCTTTTCTTCGTCTACTTCGGCTCCGGCCAGATCGGGTTGAACTTCTCGCCGCTGACCGCCGCTATCTTCACGCTCACAGTGAATGCCTCGGCTTACATGGCCGAAGTTGTGCGCTCCGGGCTGATGTCGGTGGACCCGGGCCAGTCGCTGGCGGGCCGCGCGCTGGGCCTGAGCAAGTGGCAAGTGTTCATCTGCATCACCTGGCCGCAGGCTTTCCGCATCGCCATGCCGCCGCTGATGAACTCGGTGGTGGCGCTGCTCAAGGACACGGCGCTGATTTCGGTCATCTCGGTGGGTGAGGTCGTGCGCGAGGCGCAGGCGATCATCAGCGTGACCTTCGACCCGATGAAGTACTACTTCATCGTCGCGGTGCTCTTCTTCATCGTGGCCTTCCCGCTGATGAAACTGGCCGAACGGCTGGAGCGCAAAATGAAGGAGCGGGGATTCGCCTATGATTAGGGTTGAGCGCGTTTCATTTGAATACAGCGGCGGCGCGGAAGCACTGCGGGACGTGTCCATTGAATTCGCACCGGAACACATCTTCGCGGTGCTGGGCGAAAGCGGCTCGGGCAAGACCACGCTGCTCAAGTGCCTGGGGCGGTTTCTCGCGCCGCAGGCGGGCGCCATCACGTTTGACGGGCAGGATATCTATGAGATGCCAGAGCGCGAGTTCCGCCAGACCATCGGCATCGTCTTCCAGGACCTGTACCTGTTCCCGCATCTCACGGTGCGCGAGAACATGACGCTGGCGCCCACCAAGGTGCTGGGCAAGAGCCTGGAACAGGCGGCGGAGGAGGCGAACGCGGTGCTGCAGCGGCTGGGCATCGAGGAGCTGGCGGACAGCTATCCGTCGCAGGTGAGCGGGGGGCAGGCGCAGCGCGCAGCCATCGCGCGCGGGCTGGTGATGCAGCCGGCGTACCTGCTGTTGGACGAGCCCACGTCGGCGCTGGACGCCCGCACCAGCGACGACTTCGCCCGCTGGCTGGTGGAGCTGAAGGAAACCACCAACTTCGTGATTGTCACCCACGACGTGCTGTTCGCCCGCGAAGTCGCCACCCGCGGCGTCTACCTTAGCAGTGGCCAGGTGCACGCTACTGGCAGCATTGAAGAGATGATCGAACGCGTACAGAGCGGCCCTGCGGAGAATGCATAGATGCATGACGAGATCATGCGCCTTGGCGAATCCGTCATCCAGTATGGCCCGCTGAGCAACCGCATCTACCTGATGAAGCTTGCGCCGGGCGACCTGCCGGGCATACTGGACGTGCTGGACCGGATGGCGGTGGCGCCGCAATACACCAAGGTCTTCGCCAAGGTTCCCGCAAGCTTCGAGGCGCAGTTCACGCAGTGCATGTACCGCCGCGAGGCGCTTATTCCGCGCTTTTACCGCGGTAAAGAGGATGCGGTGTTTCTCGCGAAGTACTACGATGAAGCGCGCGTGTGGGAGCGGCGGGCGGAGCAAATCGCCACGGTGCTGGCGGCGGCGCAAGCCAAGGCGGGAGCGAGAGCTTCGGCCGAGGAGCCGAAGGAGATGGCAATAGAACCTGTCACGCTGGCGGATATCGGCGAGATGGCCGTCATCTACCGCGCGGTGTTTGACACTTACCCCTTCCCCATCCACGAGCGCGAGTACCTGCGCGAAACGATGGAGGGGCATGTGCGTTACTTTGGCTGCCGCCTGAGCGGGAAGCTGGTGGCGCTGTCGTCCGCCGAGATGGACGCCGAGGGCTTGAACGTGGAGATGACGGATTTCGCCACGCTGCCGGACTACCGCGGCCACGGCCTGGCGGTGCACCTGCTGGCGCGGATGGAAGCGGAGATGACGGAGGCGGGAATGCTGACGGCCTACACCATCGCCCGCGCCTATTCCTTCGGGATGAACATCACCTTCGCCCGCGCGGGCTACGAATTCGCCGGCACCCTCACCAACAACACCAACATCTCCGGCGGCATCGAGAGCATGAACGTCTGGTGGAAGCGGTTGGGGTAGGTCAGAGGAGATGCTACAATACGGCGGGCGGCCGGCCGGCTTGGCCGCCGCTTTCACTTCACCAACGACCCTGGAGGAGAAATGGCTGACCAAAAACAAGGCGTGACCTGGGACCTCACGAGCTTCTTCCCCGAGTTCAACGGGCCACAGATGCTGGAATACAAGCAGAAGCTGGACACGGATATCAAGCAGCTGCAGGTGGACGCCGCCGAGCTGGCGCCGCTGGCGGCGGACACCGCGGACGCGTGGGAGGGCATCATTTTGCGCACCGAAGCTATGGATGCGCGGCTGACGCACATCTTCGCGTACGTGGGCTGCCTGCGCGCGGCCGACGCCAACAGCGAGGAGTACAACAGCGAATACGCCAAGCTCATGCGGCTGCTGGCCGAGTACGAGAAGTTCACCGTGGACATCCTCCAGGCGTTCAAGGAAGTCACCGACGAGGACTTTGACGCGTTCCTCGCCCGCGAGGCGCTGAAGGGTGTGGAGCACCCGCTGCGCAAAGTGCGGGAGAAGGCGCTGCACACCATGTCGCCCAAGGAAGAGAAGCTCACCGCTGACCTCAACACCGACGGCCTGCGCGCCTGGGGGCGGCTCTATGACAACGTCAGCGGCAAGCTGGAGTTTGATATGGCCCTGCCCGGCGGCAAGGTGGAGCGCAAGCCCATCTCGCAGTGGCGCGCGCTGATGTCGGACGTGGACCGTGAGATTGGTAAGGCTGCGTTTGAGGGCGGCAACCGCGCGTGGTAGGGCATTGAGGACGTCTGCGCCTCCGCGCTCAACGCCATCGCCGGCACGCGCCTGACGCTGAACAAATACCGCGGCATTGACACCTACCTCTACAACGCGCTGTTCCAGGCGTCCATCGAGCGCGAGTCGTTGGACGCGATGTACACCGCCATCCACGACAACATTGACCTCGGCCGCGAGATCTTCCGCGCGAAGGCGAAGTTCCTCGGCCGCGAGGGCATCCACTGGTTTGAGCGCGAAGCGCCGCTGCCGCTGAAGGACAACAAGCGCATCAGCTGGGACGAGGGCGTGGCGATGGTGACGCGCTCGTTTGAGCAGGCCTATCCGGGGCTGGCGAAATACTACGTGGACTTCCTCAAGAAGCGCTGGCTGGAGTCGGAAGTGCGCGCGGGCAAGCGCCCCGGCGCGTTCTGCACCGGCTCGCCGGTGAACCGCGAGGAGCGCGTGTACATGACCTTCAACGGCCCGCTGAGCGACGTCACCACCATGGCGCACGAGGTCGGCCACGCGTGGCATTCGCACCTGCTGCAGGACCTCAGGCCGATGGCGCAGGAGTATCCGATGACGCTGGCGGAAACCGCGTCCATCTTCGCCGAGCACATCCTCGCCGAGGGTATCTACTCGGACAGCTCCATCAGCGATGCACAGAAGCTGCTGATGCTGGATGGCGACCTGGGCGGCGACGCGGTGATGCTGCTGGATATCACCGTGCGCTTTGAGTTTGAGAAGGCGTTCCACGACGAGCGGATAAAGGGCGAGGTGAGCGTCTCGCGGCTTAAGGAGCTGATGGTGGAGACCCAGCGCCGCGTGTTCGGCGACGCGATGCTTCCGGGCGGCGAAGACCCGATGTTCTGGGCGAGCAAGCTGCACTTCTACATCACCGGCGTGACCTTCTACAACTTCCCGTACACCTTCGGCTTTCTGCTGGCGCGCGCGCTGTACAACCTGTTCAAGCAGGAGGGCGCGTCGTTCCTGCCCAAGTACGAGGAGTTCCTGCGGCTAACCGGCAGCGACACGGTGGAGGGCGTGGTGCAGCGCTCCATCGGCGA
>CAZKNJ010000041.1:0-6380 GCA_964554185.1 uncultured Planctomycetales bacterium
ACCTACGGCGAAGTGCGCGAACACCGGCTGTCCAACGGGCTGCTGGTGCTGCTCAAGGAGAGCCGCACCGCGCCGGTGGTCACCCTCGCCATCGCCTACCGCGTGGGCTCCTGCTGCGAGCATCCCGGCATCACCGGCATCTCGCATTTGCTGGAGCACTCGATGTTCAAGGGCACGGCGAACCACCAGACCGGCGACTTCGACCTGCTGATGACGCTGGCCGGCGCCGACGCCAACGCCTACACCTGGCTGGACAAGACGGTGTACCACGCCACGCTGCCCGCCGGGCGCGAAGGGCTGGCGCTGGAGCTGGAGGCCGACCGCATGCGCAACCTGCTCTTCTCGCCGGAGGAGCACGCCGAGGAGATTGACGTCGTGCGCAACGAGCTGGAGCAGCGCGACGATTCCCCCTTCGCCCTGCTGTTTGAGACCATGCAGTCAACCGCCTTCGGCGCGCACCCCTACTGGTGGCCCACCATCGGCATCCCGGGCGACCTGGCGCGCATCACGGTGGAAGACCTGGCGCGGCACTACCGCCGCTATTACTGCCCGGAGAACGCGGTGCTGGTCGCCGTGGGGATGTTTGACCACGATGAGCTGCTGGCGGAAATCGAGCGCCATTTCGGCGGCATCGCGTCCTGCGGCTTTATTCCGCCCAGGCTGCCCGTGGAGCCGCCGCAACTGGGCGGACGCCGGATGCTGCTGCGCCGCGCGGGCGCCACCGACTACCTGCTGATGGCGTGGCACACCCCGGACGCTTCCTCGCTGGACGCTTTCGCCCTGGAAATCCTATCCCACGCGCTGGGCGCCGGCCGCACCAGCCGCCTTTACCAGGCGCTGGTGGAAACCGGCCTCGTCTCCGCCGTGCGCGCCGGCTCCGGCTGCTTCAGCTACCGCTTTCCCTTCCTGTTGCACATCGGCGCCGCGCTCAACGAGGGCGTGCCGCTGCAGCAGGTGGAGGACGCCATCCTCGCGGAGATTGAGCGCATTGCGCGCGAGGGGATAACCCCGCAGGAGCTGGCCCGTGCCCGCAAGGAGGCGGAAGCCGGCTTCATCTACAGCCGCGATTCCGCCGAAAGCGAATCCGACCTGCTGCTAGCCTTTGAGCTGGTCACCTCGCACAAGGATATCGCGCACTTCCTCCCGCGCCTGAACGCGGTCACTTCCGAGGACGTGCAGCGCGCCGCGCGGCAATACCTGGTGGAGCGCAACAGCATCGTGGGCTGGTACGAAGGCGTGCGGGACGGCGAGGCTGGCGGGCAAGAGGAAGAACCGGCCCCCAGCCTGTCTCCACCCCGTCCGGCGTACCGCACCCCGCCGGACAGACCGCCGGCGGATGATGCCGGCGATAACGGCGATGACGGCGTAATCCGCCTCCCCGTCTATCCCGGCGCGATTCTGCAAGTCGTGCGCGAGGAGCACGAGAACCCCACCGTCTTTGTCGCCGGGAGGATTGCGGTCGGCAGCGCCTTTGACCCGCCGGGGCGCAGCGGCCTGTGCAACCTGGCGGTCAACCTGCTCGCGGGCGGCACGGCCAAGCGCTCCAAGCTGGAGATCTCCACGCTCCTGGAGGACAACGCCATTTCGCTGGGGTATTCCTGCGGGCGCGAGTCGGTGGGATTCGGCGGGCGCTGCCTGGCGGCTGACTTGCCCACGCTTTTCAGCGTGCTGGGCGAGGAGATGCGCGAGCCTTCGTTCCCCGAGGAGCAGCTGGAGCTTGAGCGCACGCGGATATTGAGCGCCATCGCCCGCAGCCAGGACAGCACTTTTGAACGCGCCTACGACGCCGCACGCGAAGCGCTTTACGGCGCGGATAACCCGTACACCCCGCCGGTGTTCGGCCGGGCCGAGACCGTGCAGACGCTCACCCGCGACGAAGTCTTGCGGCTCTATGAGGATGAAATCTCCGCCGCCAACATGGTCATCGTGGTGGTGGGCGATACTACGAGCGAACAGGTGGGCGAACTTGTCTCCGGGCAGTTTGCCGAGCGGTTGTTCCGCATCAGAGCGGCTGACGAACATGCGGCCCTCGCCAACTCCGAGCGCATCCCGCTCTCCGGCCAGGTGCGCACCAGCGTTGAAGTGCCGGACAAATCCAACTCCTCGGCGGTGGTGCTGCGGCCCGGCGTCGCCCGCACTTCGCCGGATTTCTATGCCGCCTCGGTGGCGAATTACCTGTTTGGCGGCGACATCAACTCGCGGCTCAACGAGAAGCTGCGCATACAATCCGGGCTGACCTATGGCGCCTACAGCTATCTCAACGCCGGGAAGCTGGCCGGGCTGTGGGGGCTGAGCATCCAGGCGAACCCGGCGAACATGGATGAAGCGCTGGCGCTGGCGCTGGATGAGTGGCGGCGCATGCTGGACGAGGGCATCACCGATGACGAGCTGCACCGCGCCAAGTCCTACCTGTCGGGCAACCACGCCGTGGAGCTGAGCCATCCGGGCGCCCGCGCAGCCGCCATGGCGGACCTGCTCTACCACGGGTTGGACACGGCCCTGCTCAGTGATTATCCACGAATTATCAACGCGCTCACCCGCGAACAGGTTGAGTCGGCCTTCCGCACCCACTTCCCGATGGACCGCTACATCGCCGCCGTGGCCGGTTCGCCGCACTAGTAGTAACACGCGCGCGAGTGGGGTATAATCTTGTGAATTGCATTGCGTGTTGAAAAACGGCGCATGTTCGCCTAGAATCTCGTTCGGGTGGTAATCCCGATTAGGAGGACCCGTGATGAAGGCCGAAACCTGGGAACGTATGAAATACTGGGGGATCCTATTCCTCTCCCTGGTAGTGCTGGTGATGGCAGCCTCGTGCAGCGGTGGGGGAAGCAGTACGACTCCCACAACGCCGACGGACGGCGGCACCTCTGGCCCGCCCAAAGTATATAACCGTCCTATCATCTCCTCGGTGGCGCCGAAGGTGGTATCTGCCGGCCAGACGGTTACGATCAAAGGCAGCTACTTTGGCGACAAGCAGGAAACCGACTCGTTTGTTACCATCAACGGCCGCCGCTTCACTATCGTCACCTGGAGCAAGTCCCTGATTGAAGCCACTGTTCCCACGAGCGCTACGAGCGGCATCGTAGTGGTGACAGCAGGGACGCTTTCCAGCCAGAGCGGGATTGAGGCCCAGCTGTTCATCGGCGAAGCCCCTGCAGCGGGCAATCCGCTGATAATCGGCTTGTCGCAGGATACCGGCCGGCAGAACGAGGAGATAACCATCTACGGGTTTAACTTCGGCAGTTCCGAGACTGCTAACTCCCAGGTTTTCTTCTACGGCACCGATACTGACGGCAATGCGTGCGAAGTGCCTGCCCCCATCGTCTCCCGCGTGGTGGACGGCGTTGAGCAGGTGATGTGGAGCGATACTAGCATCCATGTGCTGGTTCCACGCGACTCCAGGACGGGCCCCATCTTCGTAAGTGTGGGCAGCGTCGACTCCAACAAGAACTTCCTCTTCGTGAAGCTCCCGCCGCTCCCTGGAAGCGAAGCGCCGGTGATAACCGATGTCACTCCGCTGCACGGTCCGGTGGGCACAACGATTACCATAACCGGCCAGAACTTCGGTGAGTCCAAGGGTATTTCCGTAGTGACCATTGGTGGCCTCCAGCTTCAGGTGGTCAACTGGTCTGACATCCGCGTAGCGGCGGTCATTCCGCAGGGCGCTACCTCCAACCTGATTCGCCTGCTCGTTGGCGGCCTCGCGACTGAATCGCCGCACGAGTTCACGGTGGAAGCGGTTCCCGTGCTTACCGCGGTCAGCCCCATGGTGTTGCGCGTAGGCGGATCCATGCGCATCTATGGCCGCAACCTCGGACAAGCTACCGGCCGCGTCATCCTCACGCCCGAGACTGTGGGCGGAGGCCAGGCCGCCACCACGGTTAGCTCAACCTCCATCACCTCTTGGTCTAATACCGAGATCTACATCGATCACTTGCCCTCCATTAACTCCGACGCCGGCATTCCGCTGGATGTTTCTGTCGCCAGCGGAGCGGTTCCCGCCCAAAACTCAGCCAACACCATCAGAGTCGATCTGGTCAGCTCGATTGAGGCGACTTTGTCGGTGGATATTCCAGCCGGCGTAGAGGATGTAACGACCTTTACCTTCAGCGTCGGTGCTGGCGGCGGTGTCCCGCCATACGATATTACGTTTATGTTCGGAGATGAGAAACCGAGTGAGCAGCCCACCACTCGACTCGACATAGTCTCAACCACAACGGAAGAGCACATTTACGGCGATGCCGGTATTTTCACCCCGTCCATCCGCGTCACCGACAACGACGGCAGCCGCATCACCGTAACGGGTACGCCCCTTCAGGTCGTCGCAACCGGCATGCCGGTCATCTACGACGTGGTTAACCTGGAGCTTGACACGGGGCTGCCGGAGAACTTCAAGCCCAATGGCGAGGTGGGCGGCTACTTCGGCAACTACTTGGGCAGCGTCTATAACTTCGACCAGTCCTTTATCCCGTGCCTGACTGATGTCGGGCTGGACTTCATGGGCTATGCCCGCCGGCAGTACGGCTTGTTCGTTGGAAACCGCCCCTTCGCCTACCGCGAGGGCGGCGGCAGCAAGGTGATGATAAGCGGATTCAACCTGCTGGGGGGAAACCCCAGCGGCGCGCATATCCTGGACTTGAACTACGATACCGGCATCCTCGCGCCCTTCTCGATAGCAAGGAATGGCAGCGACGTCATTACGTGGGACGACACCAACATCATCTTCCGCGTGCCCAACGCGTCGCAGTACATCGGTGGCCAGCTTGGCGTGGTGTTTGACGGCGGCGAACTGGATGTCAAGTCTCCTATCAAGCTGGTGGCAGCGCCCAAGCTCTGCAGCTACTCGCCGATGCCGCCGTCCATGAGCGATGTGGATAAACGTGTGGTGTATGTGCAGTTTACCGACCCGATACCGCCGGAACAGGGCGCCTATATGGGCAATAAGGCTTACCTGTTCGTCACCTTCCCGGCGACCAGCGGCGGCATCGATTACGTCTATGACCGTAACGGCGACGGCTCCAACGACAACTACCTGCTCCCCGGCGGCATTCCGATGACCTTCCTGCCGGGCCAGACCGAGTTTAACTTCGACCTGAGCACCATCGCCGGCGGCAACTACGCGGCCCGCAATCCCGACGCTCTGGGCGCCACCACCATCGGAGTCACCCCCAAGGCCGGCGACTGGAAGATCTTCCTGTGGGTCGGCGCCAAGATGAGCCCGTTTGCCGAGAACTTCGCCCACTCGGGCATCATCTCCAACGCGCTTACGTTGCAGAACGTAACCAACTAGCCCGCGCCTACGGGTGCATTGAAACTAAACGAGAAGGGGGCGTTCGCGCCCCCTTTTTCGCAGGTGGTAATATATGAGCTTGGTGAAACGCTTCTTTGCTTGCGTAGCCTTTGTGGGAACGGCGGCCGCGCTTACTTGCGTGCTCAGCGCTCCGTCGCCCGCCCAGCAGGACACTATCGTCCGTCCGCAGGTGGTCATCGAGGACTTCCGCGCGGTGGCCCAGGACGCGAGCGTGATCAAACAGGTCTCCACCCGCTTCACCTACCCGGATGTGCGCATGCTGGACGCCTACCTGCGTGTGGAGATAAAGGGGGCGGCCGGCGAAAAGAAGCTCAGCGCCTTTATCACCGTCTCCGAAGACGGCCGCATCTTCAGCAAGCACAAGGAGAAGTTCAAGTTCGCTTCCGGCCGTTACGAGATCACCATTCCCGAGCTGCTGGATCTCAAGCAGGTCTTCGGCGACCACCGGATGAAGCTCCACTGCGAGCTCGCACTGGAAGGCGCGGACGGTGAAGTGCTGCGCGACAGCTCCTTTGAGGTGCAGGGACGGCCGCTGCCGCGCGTCGAAATACTGGACTATCGCTGGTATCCGGAGCGCACGGAGCGTTCCGGCAGCCTCGGGCCCGGCGACACTGTGGAGTATGAAGTCGCGTTCACCCTTGCCGATGCGGACGACGCGCTGGTGCGCCTCCGCGTGCTGGGCGAGATGGACGAGGAGGATGATTTCACGGTTGACCCGCTGGCGGACAACCAGGAGTACGACGCGTACTGGGACGAGGCGCGCGGGCCCCGCCGGGACGGAACCTACCTGCTCACCTTCCGCTGCACGCTGCCAAGCTACTTCTACGAGCCGGGCGCGCGCTACCACGACTTCACCCTTCACGTGGTCTTCTTCGCCGAGGACGAAGTGCTGCAGCACCTGGCCATCCCCGGCAGCCTCTACGACTACGAGCCGTGGATTGAGCGCGAGGTGGACGAAGAGGTCTTCCGTGCCATCCGCGTTGAGCGCAGCCACCGCTGGCGCATCGCCCCTCTCTCCCGCAACCGCGGTCCCGTGACCAAGGAGACTTCCGATGGCTAGAAGGCT
>CAZKNJ010000041.1:6480-18475 GCA_964554185.1 uncultured Planctomycetales bacterium
TCTCTCCCGCAACCGCGGTCCCGTGACCAAGGAGACTTCCGATGGCTAGAAGGCTTGCACTGCTGCTGGTGGCAGCTCTCGCGCTGCTCTTGGCCGCCGCCTCCATCTCCTGCGTGGAGACCGAAACGGCGGATGAGGAGTCCCTTCCCAGCGGGGCGTTCAAGGTCGTCGAAACCGCATCGCTGCCCCGGCTGGTTTACCTCGCGGATGGTAAGCTCACTCTCGTGGACATCGGCAAAAAGCCCCGGATCCTCAGCGAGCGCGGCGTGCCGGAACTGCCGGTGAGCGGCTTCGACCTTTGCAGTGCCAGCGGCGAAGTGGCCTTGGCGCACGGCGGCTCGGTGGGTGTGGTTCCCCTCGAGCCCAAACCTGCGTCCGCGAAGCCGTCCCAGCGCAAGGAACCTCCCGCCGAGGAGTGGTACGACCTGCGCGAATCCGCCGGCTCCGACTTCTTTGTCTCACTGGTGCGCATCGCGCCGGACGGCTCGCGCGTTCTCGCGGGCGGCTATGGCGCCAGCTCGGTGGATGAGGGCTTTCGCCTGTTCATGGTGGGTCGCGCCGGCGGCAGCGTGTCCGCGGTCACTCTCACCGGCGCCGAACGGACGATGATGCTGCGAGACGCGGCCTTTGATTCCACCGGCGCGGCGTTCCTCTGGCTCTCCGACGAGAACATCCCCGACAGCATCCTCTATACCGTGCAGGCCGATGGCCTCAAGCGCATCTGCGGCGTCGAAGACCTGCTGGGCGAGGGCACCGGCGAGGATTACGACCCCGGCCGCGAAGGGCTCGGCGCGGTCATCTCGGCTGAGCTGCTGGCGTTCGTGCCGCGCGGCGGTGAGCTGCAGCTGGTGGTCTATCCGCTGGAGCAGGACGCGTCCGGCGAACCCGTGGGCCACACCGAGTTCTGGCGCTACGGCATCGCCGACGGCAAGATCGCCCAGCGCACCAACCCCGCCAGGGACGGCGAAGACCTCGGCTTCATCTTCTCCACCACCTCAACCCCGGACCGCCTGTACTTCGCGCGCCTGCTGGAGAGTGCTTCCGGCGATGATGGCGGCAATGCCGCCGCCCAGGAAGTGCGCATCGGCGCCCTGGACTATGCGTCCGGCGAAGTCAAGCAGGTCTGCGCCCTTAGCCTTGACGCGCAGCAGCCGCTGCACAGCGCTGCCATCTTCCCCGCGGCGGAGGCGGTGGCGGTCGTGCTGGAAGCGGACGCCGGCTACCTCATCAGCGTGTACGGCTTTGACGGCAAGCAGCTCATCGGCGGCATCCAGTCCGCCAGCCCCGCCATTGCCCTGCTGCCCCCGCGCGAAAAGGGCTAAGCCGCTCAGTCCTCTCTGCTCAGCTTCGTTTTCTTCACAAAGTCGCGCATGGCCTCGTTCAGCGGCGGCAGCGGAGGCAGCCCCAGGCCCGCATATTTCTTCATGGCCAACACCACGCGCTGCGGGCGCTTGGCCGGCAGCCTCAGCTCGCACGCCAGCGTCCGCTTCAGCTTGTGCGCCGGCACGCGAATCAGCTCAAAGAACTTCCGCGCCCAATCGTAGTAGGTCAGCTCCCGCGGCCCCCGGATGTGGTAGATGCCGCTTTCGGCAACCTCGGCCAGTTTCAGCACTGCCTCCGCCAGGTGCGGTGCATAAGTGGGCGTGGCGAACTCGTCATCCACCACCGC
Organism: uncultured Planctomycetales bacterium; assembly: GCA_964554185.1. Lineage (GTDB taxonomy): Bacteria > 4484-113 > 4484-113 > 4484-113 > 4484-113 > CAZKNJ01. The sequence goes on from CAZKNJ010000041.1 coordinate 8,150, forward strand.
CACTTCGCCTTTGCTGCGGCAGGCTTCGTGGACCGCGCGCAGGAAATTGCGCCCCACCGGCGCAAACACCTGCGAGGTGCGCACCACAATCCCGCGCCGGTACTCCAGCGTCATCTTCTCGCCGCCCAGCTTGGTGCGTCCGTAGGTGTTGAGCGGCTCCGGCGCGTCATCTTCCGCGTATTCGCCCAGCAGCCTGCCGGGAAACACGTAGTCGGTGGAGAAGTACACCAGCTTGGCGCCGAACTCCTGCGCCGCCATCATGGCGTTCCACGCGCCCGTGGTGTTGACCATCCGCGCGGTCTTGGCGTCCCGCTCGCAGTCGTTCACCCGCGTGTAGGCCGCGGTGTTGAACACGAGGGTGGGGCGCACCTTGGCGAGCCGCGTGCGCAGCATCTCAAAGTCCGTGACATCCGCCTCCTGGTGGCCGAGCAGGGCGGCGCGTACGCCGTTGCTGTGCGCCAGCGCAGCGTGGAGCGCACGCCCCACCTGTCCGGTTCCCAGGATGGCAATAGTCTCGTTTGCGAGCGGCACGGGCGCACTATTCTAATCCACCCGCCGCGTGGCGGCAATCTGTGGGCCAGGAGCGGCGGTCTCCAGGCCGCCGATTTGGTGGCGCGTGGAATGGGCAGCCTGGAGTCTGCCTCTCCTCAATGTCTTCGTCTGGCGGCTGAAAGCCGATAGCTGGTAGCTGTTGCTGCTACAATAGCCCCCAGGCCGGGGAACCCGTGCGCGGCCGCGCCGTGAACCGGGTCAGGGCCGGAAGGCAGCAGCCCTAAGCGGAACGCAGCTGGCGCCGCGGCCATTCCCCGGCCCCTTGGCCTGGAAATGAAACCTATCGCGGTTTCCGCGAGTCTAGTAGTATGTCTAACCAACCAAGGGGGTAGTTGCCATGAACTCCAGAGCACTTGCCAACGTGATTGCCGTCATCGCCGCAGCCTTCGCGCTCGTTTGCCTGCATCCGCTCAGCGCCTTCGCGCAGGATGACGCCGCGCGGGCGGAAGCTATCGCCCAGGCGGATATGCAGATGAAGCAGCTCCTCCACGGCGTTCAGCTCGCAGTGGAACGCTACTCGGTGGACTACGGCGCCTGTCCGGTTAACATCCAGGTGCTGATGGACGAGGGCTACCTGTCCGACCCGCCGGCCAATCCGTATTTCGGACTGGACGACCGGGCGCCGGAGAAGCTGCTGGAAGAGGAGCTCAAGCTGCGCGCCACCCCCGGCGCGGTGGTTTACCATCCCTACTCCCTGAACGGCAGCACGCTTGACGGATACATTTTGCTCGCCGCCGGAACGAAGGAATCTGGCGCCAACGGCCTCCACGCCCACGACCTGTTTTACGGCGAACCGCGCTGGGACAGCCTTCACTTTTTCACCGAAGACGGCAAGGGCGATGGCCGGTGGGAGCACTACATCCTGCTGCTCGCTCGGCCTTCGCTTAGCCCCGAGAATGTCTTTGTGGTGGCGAGGGGAGCTAATCTGGCTCCACCGGATTTAAAGCAGGATGTGCGCGACGCTGCGCACGCAGTCCAGCTAGCGGTAGAGCGCTACGGAGTGGACAACGATGGTATCTACCCGCCCGACCTGCAAACTCTGGTAGACGAGGGATATGTTTACTGGCCCCTCAATCCGTACTTCGGCGCCGTGCCGGACGCTCCGGTTCGCGTCCCGTTCTGCTCCCCCGGCGAATTCGTACCTGGTGGGATCGTGTACCAACCGATAGCCATGCCCGATAGGTTTGGCAACGCGCTGGTCGCGTATAACCTCGGCGTTTTCGGAGATGATCCTGACGGCGGAATGGACGCGGGCGCCTTCGTTGACGGTGAATGGCGCTTCTACTACGGCGTCCCGGCAAGCCCGGATGGCGTAACCGACGGCTTCATCCTCGTTCTTGAAAGCGGCCCCGCGCCGGAGGACTGCCCGGGCGGCGTCTGAGGGTAAGCGTCTAGGGCGCAATGTGCGCCCGAGCTAAGCCTGAAAGCAAAAGGGGAGCCTGCCGGCTCCCCCTCGCAAGAAGATACTTGTTCCCCCGAGCGGCTATTTACTGCCCGATTGAATCTGCTGGATCTCGGCTGTGATTTCTGCCATCCGGCGCTGCTTGTCCTCGGCGTTCATCGTCTGGTCCTGCGCCAGCGTTCTCATTTCCTCTTGCAGAGCTTGAACGCGCGGATCCACCTGCGATGTCGGGCTGGTAGATGGGCCGCCCGCTTCTAGTATCGTGCCTCCCTGGTCGAAGCCGCTGCTGGAAGGCGCGATATAGGTGCTCTCCGGCTGCGTGGTGGTTGTAGTAGGAGATCCGCCCGTGCGAGCAGCGCTGCCGCTGGGCGGTGCCGGTGTCTGCGGGATGTCCTCCGTAGTTTGCTGCTGCGTGCGTGACTGCGTCGGTGCCGGCGGCGGGTCAATCCAATCGGTGGCGAACAGCGGCTTGTCCGCCACGGCCGGCAGGATGTTGGTGCCATCCGCATCCAGGATGTACCGCGCCTCCGCGTCGGTCACCTGCGTGATATCCAGCGTTGTTGGATCCTGCACGTCTTCCTTCACTTTGAAGATGACGCGCGCGACCACGCCGTCGCCCTTGGGCAGCCCGACCTCATCCGCCGAAATCGCCACCGTCACCTTCCCGGGATTCATCGGCGGCTGCGCGTAGAAGATGGACGCCCGGTAGTCCGCCGGGAAGAAGCTGCCCTTCTCCGCCGAGCGGAAGGACAGGATGGCGGGGTCAAACGACAGGGTGAACAGCCCCTTGTAGTAGTTCGTTATGTTCTTGGCGCGAAGCTCCACCACCAGGTAGTCGTCCTCGTGAAGCTTCTTGGTAGTATTCCACACGAGCTCAACCTTCGGCTCCGGCTCGGTGACCGTCACCGGGAAGGAGCGCTCCGGCGTCACTTCGTTGTCCTTGTTATCCAGCACGATGCAGCGTATGGTGTACGAGCCCACTCCCGGCGGTGTCCACAGGACGTAAGGCTGCTCGGTTTCAAATGTCACGAGCGGCGGCTCGGAGAACAGCGCTTCATCTGTCGGCGCTTCCTCGCCTACCGCTTCTTCCTCCTTAATCTTCTCGTCAACCTCGATCAGGCGGCCTTCGCCGGACTTGGGGGTGAAGCCCTCAAAGCTCTCAGCCGCTGCGGCCACATCTTCCACCTCGCCTACAATGCCAATAGCCTCATTCGCCGCATCCTCCGTCGCGGCCTGTTCGTCGGTCTGAGGCGGCAACTCCTCTGTGGCGCTGCCGTCGTCCGCCGTAGCGTCCTTCTCCACCGGTTCCGGCCACTCGTCCGCCGGCGCGGCTTCTTGGTCCTCTTCGGCGAGCACGGCGTACCGTCCGCTTATCCAGGCGACGGTGGTGCCGTCACCGTTGGTGGGTTTGGTTTCAGCGCCGTCTGCGGGCGTTTCTGCGGGCGCGGGCGCTTCAACTGCTCCCGCCTCCGCCGGAGCCTCAGCTGCGGGTGTCTCCACTGCCGGTGGTTGCTCATTGCCGCGGGGCTTCTGGGGAATCGGCGGCCTTGCGGCTGCCGGCGCCGCACCTTCGGTGCCGGGGGCCGGCTTAGCTGCCGCCGCTTCGGCCGGTGCACCGGCGGGAGGCGTTGCCGCCGCGGCGCCCTCAGCGGGAGGCGTGGGTGTGCCAGCGGCTGGGGCGTTCGCGCCCCTGTTGCTGCGCACCTGCGACTCAAACGACACTACCTCGCTGCGCAGGCTTTCTGGGAGCTTGGCGAATTCGCCGTCCTCCACCGACCAGCGGTAGCGCAGGTCGCGGTTTTCCGGGTTGTCCACCACGGCTACGATGGGATAGGACTCGCCCGCCAGCAATTCGCCGGTGTTCATCGCCACCAACGACAGCGTAATCGGCGGAACGTACATCTCCTCGGGGAATCCTTCGCGCCCCGCGCGGTCGCTGGTTGTGCGCGAGGACGAGCTCTTAGTGTAGTCCTGGTCGTAGCTGCGGTTGGTGCTGACGTTAGTGCTGCTGCTGGTGCACGCGCTGATGGCGGCGGCCAGCAGTATCAGCGTTACGGCTGCAAGAATGGCGTGAATCTTCTTCATATGCGCATACCCGCTCCTGGCGTTATCGGCCGATTTTCAGTCTATCATCTAGACAGACGAATATCAACGGTGTTTTGTTCGCATTACGCGCGTAATGCCCCTATCTGGCGGCGCTAATGCGCTACGAGGCGAATCCACACCGCCTGCTAATACTTTTCCCCATAATTGGTTAGAATATGCGGCGTTCCACGCCAACCGAGGTGAAACATGCGCGAAGTAGAAGCTGAATTCCCATTGGCGAACATCGACCCCGACCAGGCGGTCGGTGAGATCTCGCGGCGCTTCAAGCTGCCGCAGCAGCGGCGCGGCCTGACGCACGTGCGCGACACCTATCTGGACACCAACTCCTACCGGCTGCTCAAGCGCGGTTCGAGCTTCCGCCTGCGCCACAAGCTGGACAACATCTACTCCGGCGAGGGCACCCGCCTCACTTTCAAGTACCCGCTGGAGGAGCATCCGGAGCTGCTCATCCGCGAGGAGGTCAAGCTCAAGGTCGCCGCCGTCCAGTTTGACGAAGTGCGCGAGTTCACCGACGGCATGGCGTATGCGCTGCTCAAAGAGCGCGTGTTCATCCACCTGGCGGCCGAGGAGATGAGCACTGAGGTCTATTTGGGCGAGGGCGGCGAGCTGCTGAACCTCTCCTTTGACCGCGTGAAGTTCAAGAACCCCGCCGACCAGCGCCGGACGCACTCGGTCAGCTTCCTGGAGTTGGAAGACCACGGAATCGGGATGGACGCGCTGCTGGAGATAACGAGCTTCGTGGAGGAGTACTTCGCCATCGCGGCGTCAACCGAGACCAAGTACCGCTACGGCCTCAGAGTTCTTTCGCTCCGGCCTGAAGCGCAGGCCCCGAAGGGTTGAGCAGCGGCTCAAACTGCTCCTGGCGGCTGCTGAGCGAAAACTGCGGCGTGCTTTCCACAAAGAAGTACGGCCCCACCTGTTCGCCTGAGGCGTACCGGAGGTCCAGGCTCGTGTTCAGCATGTATAGCCCCGCCGGTTCGCCCGCCTCGCCGTAGCCCAGCACCAGCCGCCCGTCCGGCGCCAGCTCCCACTGCTCGGACTTGAAGCCGGTGATGTCGCTCAAGTTGAACGGCATCTTCGCGGTGTCGCCCTGGGCGCGGATGACGTATATCGCTCCGCCGGCGGTGCTGTAAGCCACCGTCAGCCCGTCGCGGCTCACCTGCATATTGTGCTTCGGCTGCCCGTCATGGGTGAGCTGCGCGCGCGTGCCGCTGGCGGCGTCCACCTGGTGAATCTCGTTGTCCCCGCCGAGGAAGAACGCGATTGCCGCGTCGGCAGTGAGCTTGCCCGCCGCCGCCGCGCTGAACAGCTCCACGCTCTGGCTCAGCGCGCCGGTGTAGCGGTCCACGCTGACCAACCGGCACTTGCCCGCCGAGGCCAGCAGCATGGCCGTCCCCGACGGCGCGAAGTCCAGCACCGCCTCGTCGCGGTCGCTCACCGGCAGCAGCCCCGACGCCTCGCTGTGGATGTACCCGCGCATTCCCTCGTCGGTAAGCAGGTTGAACGCCATCAGCTCCGGTGTCTGCGTGAGGAACAGCTCCTCCACCTGACCCCGGCTGGGTGTGAAGCGCACCGTCAGCCGCCCGCCTGCGAGGTCATAGGCCTCAAAGCCCTTGCCATCCATCAGCGCAATACCCGTGCCCTCCGGCGACAGCTTCACCGCCACCGGCGCCTCCGGCCCCAGCCCGAAGACGCTCTGGCTGCTGCCGTCAAACTCGCTGAGCATCACCTTCACGCCGTCCTCGCCCTGTGCGATATAGGCCACCGGGTAACTGAACTTCTTGGGCATGCGCGAGACGCTGACTTTCACCGGCGCGGTGTCGTAGCGGTCGCTCTTCGCGTCCAGCACCGTTAGCTGCAACTGGTAATCCCCCGGCTCGGTGAGCACGAATTCCGGGTACTCCTCTTCGCTGTAGATGTCGCCCAGTTTCCACTTGTAGAACAGCGGGAACTTCCCGCCGGTCACCATCGCATAGGGCCGCAGCTTGAACGGCGACATCCCCTGCACCGGCTCGCGCAGATCAATCGCCGCCGCCAGCCCGCCCAGCCCGATGGGCACGCGCCGCACCGCCGTCTGGCGCTCAATTCCGCTGTCCGCCGTCAGCACTACGGTGTATTCGCCCGCTTTGGCGTATTTCTTGGTGGGATTGGGCTCGGTGCCCTTCGTGCCGTCGCCGAAATCCCAGTTCAGCCGCGCGCCGGTTGGCAGGTTGCGCGTGGTAAAGCTCACCGTCGCCCCGTCCTTGGCGTAATCCGCGCTGAACGACACGCGCAGCTCCCGCGCCTGCGCGCCGGACTCGCCGGTCTCGCCCGGCGTCACCGCGATGGGCACGAAGGTCTTGGCGCTGCGGCCCATGCGGTCGGTCAAGGTTGCGGTAAGTATGTAATAGCCCGCGTTCTCGTAGGTCACCGCGAAGTCGCGCTTATCGGTGGTGAACGGCTCGCCGAAACCGGGGTCAACCTTCAGGCTCGCCGGCTCCTTCGCATTCTCCACCTGTGCGGCGAAGCTCACCTTGCCCGGCAGGTCCAGGTAAACCGTGCCCGGGCGCAACGTCAGCTTGGGCTTGCCGTCCAGCGCCTGCATCCGCTCCGTAACCTTCACCGCCACCGCGCGCGAATAGCTGCGCCCGGACGCGTCGGTGACGACGAGGCTGCCGCGCAGCTCCCCGCCGCGCCGCGGCGCCAGTATCACCGCCTGCTCCTCGCTGGTGGTGCCGTCGCTGAAGCTCCACGCGAAGTCGTACGGCGGCTCGCCGCCGGTCGCCATCGCGCCGAACACCGCCTTGCCCCCGGCGGGAATCTCCGCCGGGAACGCCACCGCGCTGACGCTCAGCGGCAGCTTCGGCGCGAGCATGTCGCGCACTAGGTTGATGCCCGCAAACGCGACGTCGCTCGCCATCGGCTTCTGGTTGTCCTCCACCCGCAGCACCGCCAGCACGTTGCCGTAGGTCTCGTAGCGCCGCGTCACTTCCGGCGTGCTGGACACCACGTCCGCCACGCCGTCCGCGTCAAAGTCCCAGATATAGCGCGCGATCTTCCCGTCCGCGTCGCTCGAGTCCGCCGCCGAGTATTTCACCCGCGCGCCCAGCGTGGGCTCGGGCTTTACCGGCTCCTTGGGCGTCTCGATGATGTAGCTGTCGCGCTTTTCTTTCAGCGTCTCTTCCGTCTCCACCACTTCCGCGTCCGGCGGCACGCCGGTTTCCTCGTCCACCGCCGCCGCGCCATTCTCCTCCGCCAACTCGGCCTCCAGGCTCTGCACCTTCACTTCGCCTTCCGCCGGCTGCTCCTCCGCCTGCACTTCCGGCGGAGCTTCCACCGCATCCTGTCCGGCTTCAGCCTCAGGCGCACCTTCCGCTTCCGGCGCGGCCCCTGCTTCCGGCACAGCTTCGCCCTCCGGCGCCACCGCCTCGCCGCCTTCAGCCGCCGCCGCTTCCGCCTCAGCCTCCGCCGCCAACTCCTCCTCCGTCTCCTTCAGCGGCAGCACTTCGTAGCTTATCTTCGCCACCGGCGGCGTGTTCACCAGCGGCTTCCCCGGCGGCAGCAGCATCAGCGCGTAGGTGCCCAGATGCCCAATCGGCGCGGTGACGATGTTGTTGAATATGTCGTTTTCGTAGTCCCCCAGCGGGAACCACTGCCCCTGTATCAGCTCCACCAGCGCGATGTCCTCTTCACTCGCGCCCGGCGGCAAATCGTCGTCAAAGTAGTGGATGGACAGCAGCGCGGGCCGCGCCAGCCGCTTGCTGGCAGGCTCCAGGGCGTAGGCCGACAGCGGAATGAACCCCTCCAGCACTTCCTTGGGGTAGGAGAGGGTGACGAATAGCTCATCGTTGCCGAAGGCGCCGCGCGGGAAGACGACCTTGCACTGGCGGAACGTCATTTCCAGCCCGAAGCGCGTGACCATCGCCTTCTCTTCATCCGGGCCTTCTTGCTTGCGCAGGTCTTCCGCGGTTTTCTCCGGCTGCGTGCGGTCAAACGCTTTTCCCGTCGGGCCGGTGCTCTGGCACGACACGGTCGCGCCCGCCGAAACGAGGATGAATGCGGCTGCCGCCGCCAGTAATGCTGCGTATCTACCCATAGTCCCGTGGCCTCAAGCCGTTAGAGGGCGGTTTCCGCCCCGGTGTTCACTCCCGGCCCGCTGATTATACCATTGGAATTCTCCCGTAGGGGCACGGCGGACGCCGTGCCCGTTCCGCCGGAACCATGAATGGTATCCGCGAATGCGGCGGAATATGAGCCGGAAACTCATTTAGACAAGGATTTTCTTTGGCTTGTGGCTTCCTTCCTTCCAAATGTACAACGGGCACGGCGTCCGCCGTGCCCCTACATTCCCTTCCTACTTCTTCCCCATCTACGAACTACTATCTACCACCTACTATTCCCCACTTGACTCTCTCCCCATATTCCTATAAATTATTCCCGAATATCAGGAGGGGGGAAGATGAAAGCAATACACTTCATCTGTCTGGGCATCGCACTTACGGCTCTGCTCGCCGCGTGCGGCGGCGGGGGCGGTGGAGGCAAGATTCAGCCTATCCCGCCGGGCGATAACCAAAACCAGCAGACTCCACCGCCTAGCACTTTCTGGGGAGACCCGTTCATCGGAGAATGGCATATACACGGCTCCGGGAGTGAAGTGTGGGTTGGAGGAACCAGAGTGCCGAATCCATGGCCGCGTCTTGCGTCAGTTAATATCCAGCGTGAAGGGGATGCTTTGAAAGCAACGCTGGAATCGGGACTTGGCAGCTTCGTAGGATGGAGCGCTCTTGTTCTATCAGACTACGAGTGGCTTGTAGATGTAGAGCAGTTGAACCCAGGCGGTCCGTCCGGCGTGTCATACATTGAGGTTACATCGCAGGAGAATGCTTCTTACGGCAATGTAGATTGGCCGATTCTGACAATGCATTGGTACGACTCCGATGTTCTCGTAGGAGACTGGATTAACAGCTATTACTATCAAATCAGCCTGATGCACCCGCGCCGATGGAATGAAGTGCTATCGCTCGCCTTAGTACCCTTAAATCCAGATGATCCGCTCTACAACGGATACTATCGCGAGACCTATCTGGGCTACTAGCAATTGCTGAAAGGTGAAACTATGAATAACTTCCTCTGGAAAGCATGGAGGGGTGAAATGAGAACCGCGATTGTACTAATCGTCTTAGTGATGCTCGCCGCTTCCTGCGGCGGCGGTGGTGGGGGCGGAAAGATACAGCCAATCCCGCCGGGTGATAACCAGAATCCGCAGACACCGACGTACAACCGTAGCGGCGCAGCCTACATGCCGACGGCTAGCTCCAACAGCCTCACATACTCGGTCGTGCAAAATACGTCGTGGCCGGGAGTCAGGTACTCTACTCCACCCGATCCGGTGTGGGAGGATGCAGAGGACACGACCTACCGGAGAGCAAACATCACGATTGATGGCGAGCCCGCCGTGATAATGCAGGCCGTGCCGGACAGACCGCAGCGGCATGACTGCCCGGCCTTCGACGGGGCTAGATTCATAGGCACATATGAAGAGGAATGGCAGGCATTCGATAGTTTGGCGGAAGACGCATTAGTCGTTCTGCCGGCGCACGTACCGGATATTGGAGGTACTTGGACGGTAGGTGCGGTCTTCCACTATAGCGTGTCGGAGCTCATCCACGTGATAGTCTCGCTACAGGGAGAGGTTATTGGGCTGGAGGACGTCACGGTTCCATCTGGCACCTACGAGGACGCGCTCAAGGTCCGCTATTCAGGTCAGGTGCAGATAGATAGCACGATTAATGTCCCTGGTCCCGAGACACAGACGTTTCTAGCTCTTCCTGGTACGGCTACCATTTGGTATGTTGACGGACTCGGACCGGTGAGGGGCATTGCGTCCTCCTCGCTTACAGGAGGAGTGGAAATCGTGCTAAACGAGGTCAGCGACTAGACGATGGTAAGGCCAGACTTCCGCAAGGAACTGGAGTACGTTCGGATGACCGGGGGGTAGAGTTGGAACAGACTTCTCAACAACTCGTTGTCGTTTCTGCTGGTCTCGGCGCATGGCCTCAGCTAATCGCATTGGGCTTGCAGATAGTGGCTATCGGTGTAGCGGCTTGGATAGCCTATATCTCGCTGAGAGCGGCATTTCAGGCTGATTTAGCTAGGGTAGAACAACTTGCCAGGAAATTGACAGTCCGTGGGAATGTGACCAATAAGGGCGAAGTGAATTGGGAAAGCTACATTGATGCCTACATTGAGTGGTATACATCGCCTTCTGTTCTGTTCTTCATCGGAGA
>CAZKNJ010000042.1:0-17133 GCA_964554185.1 uncultured Planctomycetales bacterium
GCAGGACGGCCACCACGGCATCCTGATGTACGGGTATAAAGTCGTTCCGGTGTAGGGAATATCGCTTCGGCTCGTTTCTTCGTAGGGCTGCAGCATGCTGCGCCCCTCGCGGCGGTTGGGCGACTTTACATGCGCGCTGGCTCTAGCCCGATGCAGTAAGGGTGAGAGCTTACTATGGTGTTCCAGCGGCTCAAATAGCACTTGCTGAGAGGGAGAGTGCCATGATATGGGAATCACACTTCTGGAAAGACGATCTTCTGGCGGTAGCAGCCAGGATGAGAAAGCGGTGCACGCAACGCCTCTGGCCGGAACGCTCTTTAATGAACGTTGAGAAGGACGTGTTCATTGGCTTCTACATCGTGCGGAAACTCATTGAAGCCAAGAAACTCTCTACGTCAACGGCTAAGCACCAGCTCACCGTCTCAGTCTTCTCGTCAACCGATAAGGACGTCACCTTGATTAATCGGCATAAGATAGAGGATCTCTACGACCTGTCCTCTCCGACGGCGAGCACTTTGAGCCTACTCAGTGTCTGCAATCAAATCATACACAGCTATGTATTCCTCACCGATCACTCAGACGAGGGCGGACTCGCGGGCGTTTACTTCTGTTCTGAGCGCAAGAGACGCGAGTGTCTCTACCACCTGTCACTGAAGCTACTGGTAGGAGCGTTTGAGCTAGTAGGCAATGATTACCCAAACGAGATACGCATGATAGCGAATGACGCCATCCGTGACTACCGCGTTTTCGCTAGGATGCGTCCGGAGGGAAAAGAGTGAACTCGCTCGGTACTTAGAAGTCGTCGCTCAGCTTTACGCCTAATCGCCGAGAATCACATCCTCGCCGAAGGTTTCAATGTGGAAGCGGATGGCCGATTGCACATCGGCCAGAGCCTCTTCGTAAGTGTCGCCCTCGCCGACGACGGCACCCTTGAGGCCCACCGGATAGGCGACGTAGCCGTCGGGGTGCTTTTCCACGATTACCTTGAACGTGCGCATCTACTAGAGTATACCCGAAGTTGCCTGTGGTAGGGGCTTTCTAGAGCCGGGCTAAAGCCCGGCGTACCAGCATATTGGCAAATCACGGGCGGGGACGCCCGCGCCACCACAGCCAGCCTGTCCTACCCCGCGGCCTCGAACTCCACCAGCAGGTCGCCCGGCATGACGCGGTCGCCCTCCTTGAACGGATAGGCCACGAGCTTGCCGTTGGACGGGGCGCTGATCTCGTGCTCCATCTTCATCGCTTCCAGAATCAACAGCGGCGTGCCGGCCTTGACCTCGGCGCCGGGCTCGTGCAGCAGCTTCAGCACCATTCCCGGCATCTGCGAAACCAGGCTGCCCCCGCCGGCGGAAGCGTCATCGGCGGCGGACGCACCCTCCACCCGCTCGCCGCGGAAGACCTCACCCTCGCGCCAGAGCGTGAGGCTGCGCCGGCCGGTGGTGGCGAGATAAGTGTGGCGCTTGCCACCGAGGGTGAAACCGATCTCCGCGCCGTCGCGCTTCACCTCGGTTATCTCGTGGGTTTCGCCGTCAATGCTCACAGCGACAGCGTTGCCGCGCTCAATCAGCTCCAGCTCGTGGACTTCGCCGCCGATGCGCAGGTGCTCTTTCACTATGTATTGCTCCAGTCGCCGAGATAGTCCCACGGCGAGGGGATACCGCGGGTTGCGCCGGATGCAGCAGTTGCAGCGGCGCGCGGCCGGGCCAGCGCCAGTGCGGCGGCAATCAGCTCCGGCACGCCTGGCGGCGGCGGGGCCAAGTCGGCGGCGTGTTCCTCAATGAAGCCGGTGTGCAGCTCGCCCGCCTTGAGCGCCGGATGCCCCAGCAGCCGCAGCAGGTATGGCAGGTTGGTGGTCACGCCCAGCACCGCGGTGTGGCGCAGCGCGGTTTGCAGCCGCGCGATGGCCGCGTCGCGCGTCGGGCCGTGCACGATGAGCTTGCCCAGCAGCGGGTCGTAATCCGGCCCGACTTCCCAGCCCTCGTAGAGGCAGGAGTCGAAGCGCACGCCGGGTCCGCCGGGCTCACGAAAGACCTCCACGCGTCCGATTTGCGGCAGGAAGTTGGCCTCCGCGTCTTCAGCGCACACGCGCACTTCTATGGAGTGCCCGCGCGGCGTCAGTTCCTTCTGTTTGAGCGTCATCCCTTCGCCAGAGGCGATGCGCAGCTGCTCGTGGACGAGGTCAACGCCGTACACCATCTCCGTCACCGGGTGCTCCACCTGCAGGCGCGTGTTCATCTCCAGGAAGTAGAAGCTGCGGTCCGGCGCCATGATGAACTCCACCGTGCCGGCGCCGACGTATCCGACTTCGGCGGCGATGGCCAGCGCGGCCTCGCCCATCTTCGCCCGCATCTTGGCGTCCACGCCGGGGCTGGGCGTCTCCTCCACCACCTTCTGGTGGCGGCGCTGGATGCTGCACTCGCGCTCGCCCAGATGCACCCCGCGCCCGTCGCGGTCAAACAGCACCTGTATCTCAATGTGGCGCGGCTGCTCAATGAACTTCTCCAAATAGACCGCGGGATTGCCGAAGGCCTTCTCGGCTTCGCGGCGCGCCGCTTCCAGCGCGGCGATGAGCTTGGCGGGCTCGTGTACCACGCGCATGCCCTTGCCACCGCCGCCCGCGCTCGCCTTCACCATGACCGGCCAGACAATCTCCCCGGCGGCCTGGAGAAACTCATCGTCGGAGGCGTCGGTGGAATCAAAGCCGGGGATGACCGGCGCACCTGACGCGCGTGCCAGCTCGCGCGCCTCGACCTTCAAGCCCATGCGGTTCATGGCGTTGGGGGGCGGGCCGATCCAGGTGAAGCCCGCGTCCTCCACCGCAGTGGCGAAAGCGGCGTTCTCCGCCAGGAAGCCGTAGCCGGGATGGATGGCTTCGCAGCCGGTGTCCCGCGCCGCCGTGAGCACCCGCTCGAAGTTGAGGTAGCTCTCAGCCGGCGCGGCCGGCCCCAGCAGCACCGCTTCATCGGCGCGGCGCACGTGCAGCGCTTCGGCATCGGGCTCGGAGTACACCGCGACCGCTTCGCAGCCCATTTCGTGGCAGCCGCGGATGAGGCGCACAGCGATCTCTCCGCGGTTGGCGATTAGCACTCGTTTGAACATAGATCAGTGTCCGTCGGGAATCATCCAGCTCGCGCGGCGCTTCTCCAGAAACGCGCTCAGGCCCTCGCGCCCTTCATCGGAGCCGCGCAGGTCGGCGATAAGCCGCGCAGTGGACTCGCGTAGCGCGGGCGGAACTTCGCCACGCACCTCGCGTATGAGTTTCTTGGTTGCGCGCGCCGCCTGCGGCCCCGCCTGCAGCAGCTCCGTGAGCTTGGCGTCCACCGCCGCGTCCAGCTCCTCCAGCGGCACGACGCGGTGCACCAGCCCCGCCGCCAGCGCCCGCGGCGCATCCCAGCGCTCGCCGGAGAGGAACAGGTCGCGCGCATGGGTCTCGCCAATCTTGGCCAGCACGTAGGGCGCGATGGTCGCCGGGCTGATGCCCAGCCGCACCTCGGAGAAGGCGAACACCGCGTCGCCGGTGGCGATGACGGTGTCGCAGCAGGCGAGCAGGCCGATGGCGCCGCCGAACGCGGCCTTCTGGCAGCGCCCCACCAGTGGCACCGGGCAGGCGTTCACCGCCGCCAGCATGTCCGCCAGCGCCAGCGCGTCGCGCATATTCTCCTGGTGGCTCATCGCGCCGATGCGCTTCATGTAGTCCAGGTCGGCGCCGGCGCAGAACACGTTCCCCTGTCCTCCCAGCACCGCGGCGCGTATCCCGTCACCCACGCTTGTGAAAGCCTGCGCAAGCTCGGCGATGAGCTTGTCGTTGAACGCGTTGCGCACTTCCGGGCGGTTGAGCCAGACGCGCAGCACCCCCGCTTCTTCGTGCAGTTCCAGGTGTTCGTAGCCGGTCGCCATAGCCGTATCCGGCGGCTCCCGCGCGCATTCCGCCACGCTAAACCTACCGGTGAAACGGCGGGTATCCCCACCGCGCTGCCATTATACCTCACAACCCCCTCGTGCGCGGGTTAACATGGCCCCTAGCGGGGTATGAATAATGTAATGGACGGCACCCGAAAGCGGCGCATCCTCTTTCTCTGCACCGGCAACGCCTGCCGCAGCCAGATGGCCGAGGGCTGGGCGCGGCACCTGCTCGGCGACACGGTGGAACCCTACTCCGCCGGCATCACACCCAGGGGGCTGGATCCGCGCGCGGTGCAGGTGATGGCCGAAACCGGCGTGGACATCTCGCGACAGCGCAGCAAGCACGTGGACGAGTTCAGGGACGTGCAGTTCGACCTGGTGGTCACGGTGTGCGATAACGCGCGGGAGCAGTGCCCGCTCTACCTCGGCTCGGCGAAGCAGATGCATCAGAGCTTTGACGACCCCGCCGCCGCCACCGGCAACGAGGAGAAGGTCCTCTCCGTCTTCCGCCGCGTCCGGGATGAGCTGCGGGCGCTGGTGGAGGGGCTTGGGAGAGTTGAAAGAGAGCTGAGCGGCTAGAATCTCGGCTCGACGATGCCGGCTTCCACAGCTTCCTCCCACGTCGGGATGCCGTCAATCACGCGCTGACGGTAGATCAGCTCCATCTCGGTATAGGCGAGGATTCCGATGTAAGCCTTATCTTCAATTGGCTCGAAGTCTTCCCAGACCAGCTGGAGGTGCGTTGGTGAGACAACTTCCCAGCTGTCAAGCTGGGGATTCGCATCATCATAGCCGGCACACGGGGGATCACCTAGAGCTAGGTCCTCCACCCTCATTCCGCCCTCCAGATACAGGTCCACTTCCGCCCGGCCGATGGTCCCCGCCCAGTTCGCTCCGGTGGCAAGCAAGTAATCGTAGAACGGCTGGCTTATACCCAGACCGTGCACTCCGTTATCCGCTGTGTAGGTGTGTCCTATGGTGATGGTCTCGTGAGGTTGCCACTTCAGCTTGGTGCAGTGCCAAAGCGCAACCTCACCCTTCGTCCAGACGCCGCTCCATTCGGCATCCGCCGAAAGCGCATCGCTCTTGAGCCGCAGCGCTTCATCACGCTTCTCAAACTTGTACACCATTGTATCCATCGCATTGTCAGGAGTGCCCACCCACGTCGTGAAACCGCGGTAAGGCTTGACGCCTGCGGTATCCAGATACAAGTAGTGCTCATATTCCCAGGTGATTCCCTTTTGATAGGCTTCTTCTTCGGTCAGCGTTTTCACATAGGCTCTCATCAGCGCGTCGTCGGGAAACCCGACGACCGCTGATTCTGTGCTTTTGCCTAGATTCTCCAGGTCAAACTCGGCTTCAACCCGGGTTTCCGTCCAGCTGAAGTAGAACCGGAGCCGCTCAGCCTTCAACCGGATGTACTTCGACTCCCCCTGTACGGCACTCGGCGCGTCTACTCCTAGGTGCATCAGCGTTTCGTCTGCGATGCCGGTTAGGCTCATGCAGAAGCACACGCCCACCGCAATCAACGGGATAAGTAGATTCCTCATGCTATTGCCTCCTGCTCGCATCTGGCTCCGAGAGTAGACGCGAGCCTTCGATGCTGGATTACCTGCCGGTTTGCCGCGCACGCCGTTATTCCCCGCTCCCGGCAGAAGCCCGCCAGCTCCTCGTGAGAAACACTGATTGGTGTAACTCCCATAAGCCACCGCCTTGAGCGGAGGGAGTGGGATTCGAACCCACGGTACGCTTTTGGCGCACACACGCTCTCCAGGCGTGCACCTTCGTCCACTCGGTCATCCCTCCGGGGACGGTGATTCTAACACAGCCGCGCGCGCCCCGCGCTTTACAAAGCGCGCATCCGGTGGTATGGTGAAGCGCACAACGGATGTCTGAAAAAACCGGACGCGTTGGCGCAGGCCTGGGAGGGGCCCAACCGACAAAATAAGAATGCCCATGGTAAAGCACGTGGACAGGCACGAACGCTTGAAGTGGTTCCACGGCGAAATCAAAGCAGAACGCTTCCCCAACGCCGCCAAGCTGGCCGAGCAGTTCGGCGTATCCACAAGCACGGCGCATCACGACATCGAAACGCTGCGCGAAGAACTGGGCGCACCGCTGTCATACGATCCGCACGAGCACGGATTCTCCTACGAGAGCGGCGGCTTTGAGCTGCCGCCGATGAACGGCTCGTTTGACGAGGCGACCGCGCCGCCGGACGAGGGCAAGTTGACCGAAGGCGAACTGGTGCTGGTGGTGGCGGCGGAGATGATGGCCAAGCAGCACCGCACTTCGCCTTTCGCCGACGTCATCCAGCGCGCGTTTGAGAAGGTCACCGAGTCCATGGACGACACCGTTTCCTACGACCGCGAGAGCCTGAAGCGCATCCTGGAGGCCGACATTCACCCCTTCCCGCCGGTGGACCTCGGCGTGTTTGACGCGCTAGCGCGGGCGATTGAGCACCACGAGACCGTGGTGCTGAAGTACTTCTCCGGCCAGAAGGCCACGGTGACGGACAAGATCTGCGACCCGCTGCACATCATCAACTACAAGGACAACTGGTACCTGGTCGCATTCTGCCACGAGAAGAAGGCCTTCCGCGACTTCCTGATGAACCGCGTAATGGCCGTGGAGTACACCGGCGTGAAATCTGCGCCCTACACGGACTTCAACATTGACAAGCACAAGCGCGAGTCTCAGCTATTCCGCGGGATGGAGTCGCCGGTGGAAGTGGTCATCGAGTTTGACAAGTTCGCCGCGCACTGGATTCGGCTGCGGCCGGTGCATCCCACCCAGCACATTGTGGAGCGCGCCGACGGTAGCCTGGAAATATCGTTTAAGGTGTACACCTTTGAGAACCTGCTGCGGTGGGTGCTCTCGTTCGGGGAGCATGCGCGGGTGCTGGCGCCGCTGGAGTTGCAGGAACGCGTGCACAAGACCATCGGCAAGATGAACCAGCTCTACAACCGGTTCTGAGTGCGGCTAGTCGTCGGCCGCTGCCTCTTTCGCCGCCGCCAGTTCGGCTTCTATCCGCTCCACTTCCGGCATGGCGTCCTTCCACGCCCACTCGTAGAGCGGATAGCGCGCGGTCAGCTCCGCCACGCCATTGATGATGGCGGCGTCGCTGGCTTCGCCCGCCGGCTCCAGCAGCGCCTGGCCGATGAGGGCGCCAATCTGCTTCATGTCATCCACGCCCATGCCGCGGGTGGTCAACGCCGGCGTGCCCAGGCGGATGCCCGAGGCCTTCATCGGCGGCTCGGTCTCAAACGGGATGGTGTTCTTGTTGACGGTGATGTTGACCTCGTCCAGGCGCTTTTCCGCGTCAATGCCCAGCAAACCGCGGCTCTTCACGTCCACCAGCATCAGGTGCGTGTCGGTGCCGCCGGAGACGATGCGGAAGCCCTGCTCCGCCACCGCCGCCGCGAGCGCCTTGGCGTTATCCAGCACGCGCCGCTGATAGGCCTTGAACTCGCCGGTCATCGCTTCCTTCAGCGCCACCGCTTTGGCCGCAATCATGTGCATCAGCGGGCCTCCCTGCACGCCGGGGAAAACCGCGCGGTCAATGTCCTTCTTCAGGTCCTTGGTGCACAGGATCATGCCGCTGCGGGGGCCGCGCAGCGTCTTGTGCACCGTGGTGGTGACCACATGCGCGTGCGGCACCGGCGAGGGATGCAGCCCCGCCGCAATCAGCCCGGCGATGTGCGCCATGTCCACCATCAAATACGCGCCCACCTCGTCCGCAATCTCGCGGAAGGTGGGGAAGTCCAGCGTGCGCGGATAGGCGCTGGCGCCGGCGACGATGAGCTTGGGGCGGTGCTCCTTGGCTAGTTCGCGCAGCCGGTCGTAGTCCACCTGCTCGGTGTCCGACCGCACGCCGTAGGCGACGACTTTGAAGTACTTGCCGGAGAAGTTGAGTGGGTGGCCGTGGGTCAGGTGGCCGCCGTCGGTAAGGTTCATCCCCAGCAGCGTGTCGCCGTGCTCCATCAGCGCCATGTACACCGCCATGTTCGCCTGCGCGCCGGCGTGGGGCTGGACGTTGGCGTGCTCGGCGCCGAAGAGCTGCTTGGCGCGCTTGCGGGCCAGGCTCTCGGCGATGTCCACGAACTCGCAGCCGCCGTAATAGCGCTTCTTGGGGTAGCCCTCGGCGTACTTGTTGGTCAGCGCGGTGCCCATCGTCTCCAGCACGGCCTCCGAGACGAAGTTCTCCGAGGCGATAAGCTCCAGCTTCTCGTGCTGGCGGTGGTACTCGCGGATGACCGCCGCGTAGATTTCCGGGTCGGTTGTCTTGAGGTGTGACAGGTATTCCTTCACCGCATGCTCCTCATGTGCGCAGATTGGACCAGCGCCGATTATAGCATCGGGGGGTTTGCGGCCGGCGACCTTGCGATTCGTTATAATTATCCCATGCTCACATACCGCGCTGTGATTGCCGCCGGGGTGGCGGCCGCCATCGCCTTGGCCGCGTTTACGCCCGGCGCTGCGGCCCAGCAGAAAGACCCGACGATTGACCTGCTGCTGCAGTCCATGGTCATCTCGGTGGAGATACCGCTGCCAAGCTGGGAGGACGGCCCGGCCGAGTGGAAGGGCGTGGCGCCTGATCTACGCTTCCTGCGGCGCACCGCGCCGGAGCTGGGCGACACCTCCGCGAAGTTCCTCAAAGATGAGAAGGAGTCCCTGAACAGCTCCGCCATCAACTCGCTAACCTACGGCAAGGGCACGCGCTACAACGGGCCGCGCGCGACGTTCATCAAGCAGGGGCAGGAACGCACGAGCGTGTCCTTCTACCTGGACCTATACAAGTGGGGCTTTGAGTACATTAATAACCTCTCTACGGTCCCTTCTAATACCATGAAGATTGGCTCGGCTCCGCCGGTTTACCAGTACCGTTACACCAAGGAAGAGGGTATCGCCAAGGCCAAGGAGTACATCGACAAGTACACGCCGGGCGTGGGCACCGCCGGCGCCGGCTTCGGCATCAAGGAGGACACATGGTTTGAGCACGAAGGAGAAAGCCCCTTCGTTTATCGTCTGACCAAGACCTACAACGGCGTTCCGCTGGTGGACGACTATATCCAGGTCTCGCTGGACGGCGATAAGTACATCGTGAGTATCTCGTACTTCTGGTCGCAGGTGGTGGAGCCCTACGGCGATACCTACACGGCCATTGACGCCGGCCAGGCGCTGCAGAGCGCGAAGCTTATCGCGCTGGACGACTTTAACAACCAGCCGCCGCCGCTGACGCTCTTCAACATGCGCCTGGGATACGTGAACTACCGCAAGGACCCATCCATCGTGTTCCCGGTGTGGCTGCTGGACTGCCGCTGGCAGGAGACCGTGCGCATGGAGAATCCCGGCTACGACCAGAGGAAAGCCGAACAGCGCTACCTGGCTGAGGTAGTGAAGCACGATTACCTCATCGGCGTGGACGCGTTCTTTGCGACCAAGGTTGAGCTGGTGCCACCGTCGCTAAGGTAGCGCGGCGCGCTACTCACGGGAGTGTTACATATGGGGAAGTTGATCCACCAACGTGGCGGCTTGCACGCCGCCTGCATCCTTACCGCTTGCGCCGCCGCTATGCTGCTTTACGCCTGCGCAGGGGGCGCGGGGCCCGCGGGATTTCATCGCGCTCCACAACCGTCAATCGCCAGCGCGCTGGTGGAGCTGGACGAGATGTTCGCACCTGCGGGGGTTGACTCGGCGCTGTGGGCTGAGTTGAAGGGCGCGCTGGCGAAGGCGTTAAGAGAACGGAGTAGTGACCTCCAGGTCACCACACCACTAATCTCGCGACCTGGAGGTCGCGAGTCCAGCCATATTGTATCCACCCCACCCACAGGCGCAAGTAATGCAGTCAACGACCTCGCAATCATCAACGATGCCGGCAGCCCGCGCCTCACCTGGCACTACCACAACCTGGGCGACTACGACCAGAGCGGCACGGTGAACATCGCCGACATCACGCCGCTCGCGGTGCATTTCGGCGAGACCCACAACGTAGTCACGGAGCAGAACAGCCTTACCGCCGTGATTGACGGCAGCGGTAACGGGAAGGTGGACATCGCGGACGTCACCGCCATCGCCGTTGGCTTCGGCGTGAACTGCGCCGCCTACAAGATACAGAACGCGGCAACCGCCTTGTCGTCATCGTGGAGCGACCTGTTGGAAGTGCCGCAGGAGAACGGCACAGGAGACGGGCGGCTGGAGTATGCCATCACGGTTGGCATGGGCAGCGGCGAGTACTACCGCGTGGTGCCGGTGGACGGTGACGGCGTGGAGGGCGAGCCGAGCAACGTTCAGCGGTTCATGTCGGAACCACCGGAAGTAGTTGGGATCTCGCCGACTGGCGGGGTAACCGGCACGCAGGTGCCGTTCACTGCAACCGTTACCGGCTCGGAACCCATCAGCGTGCAGTGGGACTTCGGCGACGGCGCAACCCCCCGGCTGCCCTACGGCAAGCAGGTCACGGTGACGCTGGGAGACGTTGGCGAGTATCCGTGCAGCGTAACTGCGAACAATGCGCTGGACTCCGATACGCTGGAGTTCACGCTGACGGTGGAGCTGGTTCCGCCTGATCCGCCGGACATCCAGTCGGTCACGCCGACGAACGGGGTAACCGGCGCAGTGGTGCAATTCACCGCGGAAGTCACCGGCGATGAGCCATTCACCTATTACTGGGACTTCGGTGGAGGGGCAACACCCAACACGATTAGCGAGGAGCAGCCGACGGTGACGCTCGGCGCGCCTGGCACATATGACACGGCTAACCTGCAAGTCGTAGGTCCGGGCGGGGAGGACACGCACGATTTCGATCTCACGGTCCTTCCCGTTAGCACCGGCTTCAAAGTAATAGCAGCGGGAGTTGCGGCTAACCATCCAAGCATGGTGGTGGCGGACGGGAATCCGGCTATCGCATTCACCAAACCTGGCGACGGCAGCGATGCAGTGTGCTATGTGCGGGCGAAAGACAACGCGGGTTTGCAGTGGGAGGACTATCGGGCGCTTCCGGGCAGCAACGGATTCTACTCAAACAACATGATGCGCATCATCGCGGGTAATCCGGCGGTGGCAAGCTCGGTCGGATCCATGATACCTGAATACGGGCGCATAGATTTCGCGCGGGCACAAGATCCGGTGGGTGACGCCTGGAATTCTGTAGTCCTGGTCTATGATGGTTTTCAAACCCACGCCACCGCGCCGGGGCTCATGGAAGTTGCCGGCCGACCCGCCCTCGCTTTCTCCAACGACTACAGCGAGAACTGCAAGCTGCTATACGTGCGGGCTGAAGATGCAGCGGGAAAGGACTGGCCGACAGACTTCAGCGAAGTTGCAGAAGGATTAAGCAGCTCAAGTTATGCGCAAACCAGCATGGTATTCGCCGAGGGGAATCCGGCGATTCTCCATACATGGTGGGACGGTGCTATCTATGTCCGCTCTAGCGACATCTACGGAAACGAGTGGGGCACGCCGTTTGACATAGCGTACATGTCATCCCGCTCCTCTATGACGCTAATCGGGCATAATCCCGCGGTGGCGATAGAAACCGGCGGCGAGCTTCCGCATGCGCTGATCTACCGTCTGGCGCTGGACCCTGCGGGCGCCGAGTGGGGCGACGTAGTGACCGTTGTCAGCGACGAAGGCGAAGGCGTCGTCGGAAGCGGGGGAAGAATCTGCCTGGCGGAGATTAACGGCCGTCCAGCCATTGCCTACAGCCATACGCCCGGGACGTTTCACTTCTTTGTTAAATACGTCGTCGCCAAGGATAACGAGGGGAGCGAGTGGAATGATCCCGTAACGGTAGATCCCGCGACCGACGTGAGCGACGGCATCGCGCTGGCGGAAGTAGCCGGAGGACCAGCTATGGCTTATGGCAACCGCGTAGGAGAAGAGCTTATCTACATCCACGCGGTGGATAACTTCGGCTTGGAATGGCCTGAATGAGCTTGCGCCCCACTTACAGCGTGGCCATTGCAGGCGCGGGCCCGGCCGGCGCGATGGTGGTGAAGCACGTTCCTGCAGGTGTCGGCGCGCTGCTGATTGATGCCGGGGACAAGCTCGCCGGGAGTGCGCGCGAGAAGCTGTGCGGCGGAATGCTCACGGTGCAGGCGCAGCGGCTGCTGCCGGAGCTGCCCGCGGAGGTGCGCGCCGAGCCCTTCAAGACGCGCATTGAATACCACGACCTGGACAACCGCATCTTTGGGCGGATGCCCGTGGGATATGCCAACTGCCGGCGCGGGGCGCTGGACCGATGGCTACTGGAGACAGCGCTGGCGGAGACGAAGGCTCACGTGGAGTACCGACCGCGGACGCGGCTGCTGGGAGTTCGCGAGGCTGACGGGCTGTTGCGCCTGAAGTTGGATAACGGCGAAGCCACCGCTGAGTGCCTCATTGACTGCACCGGCTGGCGCGCGGTCGGGCGCTGGGCCCTGGGGATTAGCCCGGCGCCGCATCTGAACGCCGTGCAGGCGTCCTGCCGGATGGCGAAATCTCATCCGTACTACATCTCGGTCTTCCACTCAGCCACGTCCCCATTCTTTGGCTGGTTCATCCCCAAGAGCGAAGTGGAGGGAGAGGTCGGCGCGGCGTTCGCACCCGAGGCCCGTGGCAGCGGCGAGGAGCTACTGCAGCCGTTCCTGGAGCACCTGCGGAATGCCGGGCTGGCGCTGGAGCCGGTGCGCTTTCAGGGTTGTCGGCTGACGCACATCAACTCCGTCCGCGATATCTGGCTGGGCGGCGGGCGAGTGCTCGCCTGCGGGGAAGCCGCTGGTCTGGTCAGCCCCAGCAGCGGCGACGGCATTAGCTATGCCCTCGCCAGCGGCCGGGCGGCCGCGCTGAACCTGTCCGGCGGAACGCTTGACCATGCGGGCTACCGAAGGCTGCTGCAGGCCGAGCTGGCGGAGCTGCGGCGCAATGTGGTCAAGGCTGCAATCCTGGCGCACCCGCTGAAGCGGCGCCTTGCCGCCGCTCTGCTTCCCCTCGCCCACCGGGGCGCGTACGAACGGCTCTCCTTGTAATGGCGGGCGCGACTGCCCTATAATGGCCTCACAGGGGGCACGAGGCAATGACGCTTTTCAACTTCTTCACCACACTCGGAAGGATGTTCACGGGGAAGGTTACGTACTACCACGAGTTTCTGTACAGCATGCGTGAAGGGCTGGAACCGCGCGAGCCCGCATACCTGCGCTGGGGAATGGCGACGAAGGAGGAAAAGCTGCCCCCCCGCACCGACATGGAAAAGGATGTGCCCCGCAAGCAGTATAGACTCCTGCTACGGGACAAGTTCGGCCTGCGCCCGGACGACATATTCTACTTCTCGGAAGACAAGAAGAAGGTGGACACGTGCCTTAAGAAGATACTTGAAGAGCTGAGGAGCAGGACCGCCAGCGAGTTCTACTATATGTGGATAACGAACCGTAACGTGGATTTCCTCATCCACGTGAAGGACGACTTTGAATTCGAGGAGAAGTAAATGACCGACCCCAACGAGCTGGTGCGCCCGCACCTCTTCAAACTGAACCCGTACGTGCCGGGCAAGGCGATCCGGCAGGAGAAGAACATCCTCAAGCTCGCCAGCAACGAGAACCTGCTGGGGCCGCCGGCATCGGTGGTGAAGGCCATCGCCGAAGCCGCGGCGAATGTGCATTATTACTCCGACGACGGCTCAATGGCCGTGCGCAACAAGCTCTCCGAGAAGTTCAACCTGCCGCCGGATTGGTTCCTGCCCACCGCCGGCTGCGCCGAGGCCATCTTCTACATCAGCCAGGCGTTCCTTGATCCCGGCGACGAGATTGTGATGGCCCAGCCCGGCTTCCCCATTTTTCACATCGCCGGAACGGTGCAGAATGCGGTGGTGAACGCGGTGCCGGTGAAGGAGGACTTCATAGCGGATACCGAGAAGATGGCGGAAGCGGTGAACGGCAAGACCAAGGTCGTCTGGCTGGACAATCCCAATAACCCCTGCAGCACCATCGTGCGGCGCAAGCAGGTGGAGGAGCTTATCAAGGCCATTGATGGGCGCGCGCTCTTTGTGCACGACGAAGCGTACTTTGATTTCGTTACCGATGCGGGCTATTGCAGCGGGCTGGAATACTTGTCGGACAACAAGAATGTGATCGTGCTGCGCACTTTCAGCAAGATCTACGGCCTGGCGGGGCTGCGCATCGGCGTGGTCATCGCCCACCCCGACATCATCCAGGCGCTGCACAAGGTGCGCATGCCGTTCAACGTCAACGCGCTGGCGCAGGCGGCGCTGCTCGCGGCGGTGGATGACGCGGAGTATTTGAAGCTCTCGGTTTCGCTTACCGTGCAGATGCGCACGAAGATGAGTGAACTGCTGGACGAATACGGCTTCAAGCACGTTGGGAGCCATACGAACTTCCTGCTGTTTGACGCGCGAGTGGACAGCGTGGAGCTGGCCAACCTGATGAACGAGCACGGCGTGTTCGTGCGGCCGATGAAGGGCGCGGGGCTGACGAACTGGGTGCGCGCGAGCGTGCCGGCCAACGCAGTGGACTGCTACCGCTTCGCCGACACGCTGCTGGCGTGCCAGACCAAACTCACGGGGAACAACGGCTAGCCGAATCCATATCCCGATGGGGCGAAGCTATGGCAGTGCGCATAATCACCGGCGAGCTGAAGGGGCGCGAAGTGTTTCTCCCCAAGAACGCGCGCTACCGCCCCAGCACGCACTTCCTCCGCGAGATGCTGTTCTCCATCATCGGCCCCGCCACGGTTGACGGTTGCGTGTTTCTGGATGTCTTCGCTGGGTCGGGAGTCGTGGGGATTGAAGCCATCTCGCGCGGCGCCGCCAAGAGCATTTTCCTGGAGAAATCGCACCGCAATGCCAGCTGCATCCAGCAGAACCTGGCGCGG
This sequence comes from uncultured Planctomycetales bacterium, assembly GCA_964554185.1. GTDB lineage: Bacteria > 4484-113 > 4484-113 > 4484-113 > 4484-113 > CAZKNJ01. The sequence continues at coordinate 14,770 of CAZKNJ010000042.1, forward strand.
CTGGAAGTGGCCGACCGCGGGGTGGTCATGCAGCTTGACGCCGCCCGCGAACTGCCCAAGGTCGGGCGGGAGCTGGCGAATGGGGAACTCATTGATCTCGCATTCGTGGACCCGCCGTTCAAGGTGCCGGTGGAAGGGCCGTTCCTTGCATCTCTAGTGCGCAACTCGCACTTGTTTGCGCCGGATTGCCGCATCTACCTGGAAACGCGGGTGAAGCCCGTGGGGATTACCGACGAACTGGCGGTGGTGGACCAGCGCAATACCAGCAGCAGCGTGCTGACCACCTACCGCCTGCAGAACGCGGGCTAGGCGAGCTTCTGCGAGGCTTCTTTCACCGCACGCCTGATGAGCGCAATTACGCGCTTCAGTCCGCCGCCGTCCACCAGCTTGCGCCCGGTGTCCGACTGCCCGCGGCGGAACTCCTCATCGTCCATCTGCTCCACCGCCGCGGCCAGCACGTCGGCGAAATCCTGTTCAGCCGGCAGCACCGGCACGCCGAATCCGGCGGCGGAGAACTTCCCGGCGGTGGAAACCTGGTGCGCCACCACCGGCACCAGCACCAGTGGCACGCCCAGGTGCGACAGCTCATAGAGCGTGAGGCCGCAGGACGCAAGGCCAAAGGGCGCATCCAGAAACAGCTTATAGAACGCCTTACGGCTATCGGCCAGTGGCCAGGCCTCCACATTGGATGGCAGCTGTCCGTGCAGCAGCCCTTGGTAGCTGGTGATGAAGGCAAAGCGCCGGTCGCGCAGCGCCTTGCCGCCAAGCGCTTTCACCAGCGCTGGCGCCACCACCACTTCGCCCCCACCGAGAAACACGGGCACAGGCGCGTCGCCCTGGTGCTTAGCCGGCTTCCAGCGCTTCAGCTGCGTGAGTTCCGGCGGCAGGATGAGATAGTCGGTGCCGATGAAGCGCTTCTGGCCGCCCGTTTCGCTCTTCAGCGCGCCGAAGGGCGCCAGCAGAGAGTTGACCACGTAGTGGAATTGCGGCGCCCGGTAGCGCGCGCGCTCCATGCGCGGGCTGCGCCGCGTGTACACGTCCAGCCCGAAGAGCACCGACAGCGGGAAGAGCTGCGGAAAGAAGTCGCGCGCCCAGAACGTGTCGGCAAAATCGTACATGTCAAAGACAACAACGTGCGGCTTGTAGAACGGGTAGCGGCGGCGCAGCAGGCCCGCCAGCAGCTTGCGCCGCGATGCCCACTTGAGCTCCCAGGCGGGATGGAACAGCGCCTCCTCACCCAGGCTGCGCGCGTGCTTCAGCGCGGTTTCGTCGCCCAGCAGGACAACCTGCACGTCGGTGTCCGGCACGCGGCGCAGCGCCTGTGCCAGCGTGACCGAGCGCGAGAGGTGGCCGTGCCCGAACTCGGCATCGGCGCGGGTCAGCAGAAGTATCCGGTGCGCCATCGCTTCGCCTGCGCCTAGCGGCTCATCACATCCTCGTTCCAGAAAGTCAGGCGGTCGTCCACCTGCCAGTGGTAATCAAAGAAGCCCATCGCGGACACGCCGCCGAGCCCCTGCAATTTGAAGTCGTCGCCCCAGACCATCCAGTCGGGGAAGCCGCTGCCGGAGTAGATGCCCATCACCGCGGGCAGCCGCTTCATCGCCTCCAGGCTGGTGCCGCCCTCCACCAGCACGAGGGTCTTCCAGCCCGTCTCTGGATTAGGGTAGATAAACTTGTACGTCAGATCTTGGCCGAAAACAGGCCCTGTGCCGCGAATAGTCACGGCGCTAGAGCTTGACCTGATGGGCAGCTTATCCTGCAGCCTGGCAGTGACGGCGTTGCAGTCGGGGCCGCCCAGCAATACGAGGTTAATTCGTTGCCACAACGGGCTGGTGAAATCCACTGCGGTGTCGGCATAAACCGAAGTCCGGCCGTTGGCCCGGTACCACCACTGGTAGGCGTAGAGCCGCGCCAGTTGCAGGTTCCATTCGGTCTGCTCGGGCGTGCCGGTAGTGCCGTAGACCAGCACGAATGGCTTCATCAGCGCCTGCTTCCAGGGGCCGTAGGTTTCCGGCGTCTTGGCTGGCAGTTGCGGCTCGTAGGCCTCGCGCCGCTCCCAGTGCAGGTACTTGGTGGCGAGCACAACCGTGCTGTCTTCGGTCGTGTCCACGGTCAGCACATCGCGGTCAATCTGAACCGTGATGTCACCGGGAGCGAGAAGCTCCGGCGCGAGGTCAAGTTGCAGCGCCTGCACATTGGCGGTAGTGACCTTCACGGTCATGGGCGAAACCACCTCCGCGCGGACGACGAGGTCGTCATACACCTGCACGGGCTCCAGCACCTTCACCCAGTAGGCGCCGTCGCTGATCGAGTAGTTGTGGGTGCGGAACACCACCTTCTTCGGCCACGGATTGCGCACGTGCG
>CAZKNJ010000043.1:0-15590 GCA_964554185.1 uncultured Planctomycetales bacterium
TACTCCAGCACGTGGATGTGCTTCTTGGCGCACATGTCCTTGAGGATCTTGGGCCACACGGTGACGCTCACCTCGCCGAGATGCGCCTTCTTCAGCAGCATCATGTAAGTGCGCGACTGGCCGATGCCGCCGCCGATGGACAGCGGAATCTCGTCGTTGAGGATCCCCCGGTGGTACGGCAGCTTGAGGAAGTCAAGCTGGCCGGTAATCTCCAGCTGCTGCTTCAGCGTGTCCTTGGTCACGCGGATGCCCATGCTCGTCAGCTCGTGGCGCCGGTGCGTCACCGGGTTCCACACGAGGATGTCGCCGTTGAGGCCGTGCATCTGCTTGCCGTCCTTGACGATGGTGGGGGTCACCCAGTCGTCGTAGTCGGCTGCGCGCATCTCGTGCGGGTAGCCGTCCTCCAGCACCCAGCCTACGCCGATGATGAACACCGCGGGGTACTTCTGCAGCACCGCGGTCTCGCGCTGCTTGCGCGGCAGGTCGGGGAACATGTCCAGAATCTCTTCCGCGTGCAGGAAGGTCAGCTCGTCGGCCATGTCGGGGTACTTGTCGGTCTTCAGCGCGGGAAACTCCTTCTGCACATGGTTCTCCGCGCCCTTGATCACCTTCCAGATCTTCTTGACCACGTCCTTGAGGAAGTCCAGGTTGCGGTCGGCTTCGGTCATCACCCGCTCCCAGTCCCACTGGTCCACATAGGCGCTGTGGTCGTGGTCCAGGAAATAGTCCTTGCGCACCGCTTTCATGTCGGTGTTGATGCCCTCGCCCACCTGGCACTGGTACTGCTTCAGCGCCGGGCGCTTCCACTTGGTCGCGGCCTGCACCACCTGCGCGTCAATGGGGTTCTTGTTGTGGTCGTTGTTGATATGGAACTGGATGGGCGTGCGCGAGCCGTCGCGGTCGAGCATGTCGTTTACGCCGCTTTCCACGTCAACGATGAGCGGAACCTGCACCATCATCAGGTTCAGCTCCTTGCACAAGTTCTCTTCAATGTAGCGCTTGGCCGCGAAGAGCGCCAGCTGCGTCTCCTTCGGGCTAAGCAGGGGCTCGTAGTCGCTGGGCAGGATCTTCTCCAGCTCGGCGTAATCGCCGATGCCCGGCCCCGCGAGGTCAGCCTTTTTGTCCAACATGTTGGTATCGTCCTCCTAAAGAAATTACCGTGCAGGCAGTATCGTGCCGTTCAGGCCGGCTCTGCGTCATTGCCGGGCTTCCCGCCGCCTTGCAGCCCAAGAATATACACGAGTCCCGCCCAAAGGGCAATGCCCGCCGCGCCGGAATCCCCTGATTAGTGAAGATTTTCACACAGGCATCAGCGGCTAGGCACCAGCTTCCAGCAAGCCCGGAGGAGTTCAGAGCCGAGCTATCAGTCCAGACTAGTATTGATGCTACGCTACCGCAGTCTTATTCCGAGTTGCCGCATCATAGTGAAAGTGTCAACGGATAGTACACCGAAGTTGTGGCAAACATCCGGGATTTTCACGTTCTTCTGGCTCTGTGGACTTGGAGTTTCCAGCGTTACAACAGTATGGTTCCTCACAAATGATGAAGCAACAAGCCAGCCATCTGCGCCTGATGCGAACTTCGCTTTGGCCGCGTCTTTGTACTGAGCCTGGCTGTTAACCCATTCCATGATGTCCCTGTACGCACTCATGACCGGGTCTTCATCTAGTGGCAAGAACCACTCCGAAAACTCAGTTTTTACCCACTTGGCTAAGGGATCGTCCTCTTGCTCTAACTCCTCCTTAACTCCTTTGAACTCACCGAAGCCTCTGATACTCACTACCTGCCCATTCCGCGCCGCGGCCAGCAAGCTAATCCAGAAGCCCGGTGCCAAGTCAAAGGAGTAATACACGCGATATGCCGTTATAAACACATCCGCGTCAAGCGCAAATGTGGGGGTTACCGTCAACCTTTCTCCCCTATGCCTAGAGAAGCTAGATATCCATCGAATGTTTTTCCGCGCAGTCCGGTCAGACGATAAGCTTCAGAATGCAGCAGCTTCCCCTCCTGGACTGCGTTTACTAGCGCGGATGTAAACATTCCCCCAAGCCGCAGCTTCTGGTTCGCGTAGAAGTCACCGCCACCTGGTGCCGCTCTCTGCTCCAGTACTTTGCGGTCGTTATAGTACTCAAAGAAGCTGTCTTTGCTTATGAGACAAAGGTCAAGCGCTCTTCGAGCTGTGACAATGCCGCTAACTCTGAACCTACGGGCAAGAGCGTCAAAGGGTTTTGGCTCCTTGGCTACTGCTGGCCATACCTCGCGCAACGTCCGCTCCGGCACAAGAAATTCGGCCGCTACACGATTGCACGCTTGCTCTGTGGGATTGTCAGCCGGCTGCATCTCTCGCAGGTCAAAAGCAGCACTACTTCCGAAGAAAACGTGCGCGAGTTCGTGAGCCAAGGTAAACATCTGAGCTCCCTTGAAGTCCGCCCCGTTTACGAAGACAAGTGGAGCATAGTCGTCCACGAGAACGAATCCACGAAACTCCTCCACGTCTAGCTTTCGGTGAGTGTTGTTTCCGACTACACCGCTAACGGCAACCATTACTCCAGTTCCCTCAATGGCCTCGCGTAGCAATCCTAGAGCCTCGCTCCAAGTCCCGCAGCCCGCTGCCCAACCAGCCTCGAATCCGAGAGCCTCTCGCATTCGATCGGCTACTATCGCAGGAGATTCGCCTGTCTTCGCAGATTTCACGAATGCAAGCGGTTCCTCGCCCTCGTCTATCAAGTATTCGCGCATCCAGGCCTGCCTAAGCTCCATCGTGTATGTGGTTTCTAACAGGTTTGGGCTAGGATGCTCTTCCACATCGCTGCGTATAGTCCGAAAGTAAGGTATCGGCATACGCTCCTCTGGCGGTTCCTCAAGGAAGAAAAATCCCAAAGGCGTGTATGTCGCGCGAGCGAATCCCTCCAGTTGGCGCAATGTGGGCTGAGTTTCTCCACTGATCCATTCTTGAATCTTCGGGAACTTCACTGGCAGGTCTACCACACCACCGCGCTGCGCCCGCTCAATTGCCCAGCGATATACAGGTTCGGTAACCGTAACCCTACTCATCGGGAATCACCCATTTCACTATTAATTCTACCAGCGTCGGAAGTAGCTATCAACGCCACGAGGTTACGGCCCCGTTTCCCCCTATCCCCCATCAATCGTGGTGTAATCCCCCAGCACGAGCTGCTGCGGGGGCCAGTGGACTTCGGCGCTGTAGCCGATGACGGAGTCGGCGAGGTTGCAGTTGGTCAGCCGCGCCTCGCCGTTCACCAGGCAGTCGCGCAGCACGCAGTTCTCCACCATCGCGCCCGCGCCGATGGTCACGTTCGGCCCGACCACCGAATGGCGCACCGTGGCGCTGGCGTCCACGAACACCGGCGGGATGAAGGTGCTGCCCTCGCCCTGCGGCTTGTGGCTCATCTTGGTGAGCAGGTGGCGGTTGGTCGCCAGCAGCGTCTCGGCGGTGCCGCAGTCAAACCATTGCTCCACCGGGAAGCTCGTAAGCGTGCGCCCCACGTCCAGCATCCGCTGGAACGCGTCGGTGAGCTGGTACTCGCCGCGCGTCTTCACGCCCTCTTTCATTATGTAGTCCAGCGCGTCGTAGAGCGCCACGCTGTCGCGGATGTAGTTCACGCCGACGATGGCGAGATGGGAGATGGGCTCGGCGGGCTTCTCCACCAGTTTGGTGATGCGCCCATCCTCCTCCAGCACCACGCCGAAGCGGCTCGGGTCCTCCACCTCGCGCACGCCGATGGCGCCGTCGGAGTCGGTCGCCAGCACCGGCTTGAGATCGGCCTCAATGATGGTGTCGCCGTAGATGATGAGCAGCTCGTCGCCCTCGGCCACGTCGCGGGTGAGCGCCACCGCGTGCCCCAGCCCCTTGGGATTCTCCTGCACCACCGATTCGAAGCGCATCTGGGGAAACGCCTTAATCGCGTAGTCCACGATGGCGTGGCCCTCGGGGCTGATGACCAGCACGGCGCGGGTGATGCCGGACGCCTGCACGTGCTCCAGGATGTGGCCGAGGATCGGCTGGTGCGCCACCTGCACCAGCGCCTTGGGCAGCGTGCTGGTGATGGGGCGCAGGCGCTTGCCCGAGCCGGCCGCGGGGATGATGGCCTTCACCGGTTTCCTTGCTGTTGCCTCTTTAGCCATAACGACTCATACATTATACATATCCGCCAGCGCCTGCAAGAACGCCGCGACGTCGGACGGCCCTTCAATGACGGCCTTGGCTGCGGTTTCGCCGCCGCCGACTTTCACGCTGACGCCGCCGAGGTCGTTAACCTCGCGGAAGGCGTCCTCGTCGGTGACATCGTCGCCGAAGTACGCCACCAGCGCGCCGGTGGGATGCCCCGTGCGCTGCAGGATGTAGCGCACCGCGTCGGCCTTGTTCCAGTCCACCGCCGGCAGCGCTTCCAGCACCTTCTTGCCCTCGCGCAGCGTGAGCTTCTCGTAGCCCTGCATGGCGTTCTCCACCGCCGTGCGCAGCTCCGGCAGCTTATCCTCTTCCATCTGCCGGTAGTGCACCGCGACACCGAGCTGCTTCACCTCCGCCCAGGCTCCGGGGAAGTTCGGCAGGTCGACGCTGAGTTTGCGGGCGAACTCCACCAGCTGCGGAGCCGCGCGCTCCGCTTCGTCGTTCACGTGTGCCAGACCGCCGCACTCAATCTCCAGCCCGTGGGTGCCGGCCAGGCAGGTGCCGTCCCAGTCCACTTTGGTGTGCAGGTTGGCAAGCATGCGCCCGCTGATGATGGCGGTCACCACGCCCCGGTGCGGCAACGCCCCCAGCCGCGCCAGCGCATACCGCGAAAGCGGCAGAATCTCCGCCTCCTCCGGCGTCTCCGCGATGGGCGCCAGGGTGCCGTCAAAATCCAGCAGCACCGCGATGGGCTTGGGCGGATGGGACAACACGTGTTGCTCGAAGATGTTGAGAATTGCGCTAAGCATTGGACTTCACCGACGCGACTTCACGCAGGAAACGCTCCAGCCACCAGTAGATGTCGTTGCGCGAGACAACTTTGCGCAGGCGCTGCATACGCCTCCGCTTCTCCTCGCGGTCAAGCATTACCGCCTGGTAGATGCTCTCAGCCATTCCTTCTATGTCGTAAGGATTCACCACTATGGCGCCGCGCAACTCGCCGTAGGCGCCGGCGAACTTGGAGATCACCAGCGCGCCATCCTCATCCACCCGCGACGCGGCATATTCCTTAGCCACCAGGTTCATTCCATCCCGTAAGGGTGTTACCAGCGCCAAATCCGCCGCGCGGTAGAACGCCACCAGCTCCTCCTGCGGATACCCGTGGTAGCGGTAGTCCACCGGCGCCCCACCCTTGCCGCCGAAGCGGCCGGTGATGCGCCCGACCATCTGCTCTATCCCTTCGCGCATCTGTTGGTAGGCGTGCACTTTGGTGCGGCTGGGCGCGGAAATCTGGATGAAGGTGAAGTTGCCCTGCAACTCCGGGTGCTTCTCCAGCATCAGCTCAATCGCCTCCAGCCGCTCCAGGATTCCCTTGGTGTAGTCCAGCCGGTCCACGCCCAGGGCGATAGTTTTCGCCTGGTAGTGGTCGCGAATCTCCTGCGCCTTGGCCTCCGTCTCCGGCATGGCGGCAATGTCCGCGAAGTGCTTGAAGTCAATGCTAATGGGGAAGCTGCCGACCTTCACAGCGCGCTGGCCCACTTCGACCAGCTGCTCGCCGCGCCGGTAACGGTGGTCGGTCAGGCCGGCGACCGCGTCCATGAAGTTGTGGGCGTAGCGGTCAATGTGGAAACCAACCAGGTCCGCTCCCAGCAGCCCGCGCAGTATCTCTTCGGCATGCGGGTCAACCTGCAGTATCTCCACGCTGGGAAACGGGATGTGGAGGAAGAATCCTATCAGCGCATCAGGCAGCGCTTCCCGTAGCATCGCCGGCACCAGCATGAGGTGGTAGTCGTGCACCCAGACCAGGTCGCCTTCGCGGTACTCAGCGATGATGGCGTCCGCGAATTTGCGGTTAACGGCCTGGTAGGTTTGCCATTGCTCGCGGTTGAACTCCGCACGCTGCTGGAAGTAGTGAAACAGCGGCCAGATGCCGCGGTTGGAATGCCCCAGGTAGTAGTGCTCGACTTCCTGCTGCGTAAGGTTGAGCGGCTTAAGCTCATAGTCCTGCACAGAGCCTAGTCCCTTCTTCAGCAGCACCTTCTCCGGCAGCTGGTCGTAACTGCCGGTCCAGCCAATCCACACGCCGCCGGTGTGGCTGATGATGGGGTCAAGCGCGGTTACCAGCCCGCCCGCGCCGCGCTGGAACACAACTTCACCGTCTTCCAGCTTCAGCGCGTAAGGCAGCCGGTTGCTCGCGATAAGAAATCGTCCGGGCAGCAGGCGCTCGTCAAGCAGCACTCGCGGTTCGCCCTGACCATGTTCTCTAGCATCGCTTTCGTTCTCCATAATCTACCATTCTAGCATACAGGCTGGTGCGAATTTCCTGGATCCGAGCTGGATAGAGCAATAGCGAGTACGCGGGAAGGCGCTTCCAGTCTGGGCTCAGGGCCGTTTCAGAATTCGCGTATCTTGCCGGTCACCACATGCAGCAAGACAAGGTAGTCCCGCAGGTGGCGGGTGATGAGGTAGCTGCGGCGCACCAGTTCGCGCCCGCGCTGGCCCAGCGCGCGGCACAGCTCCGGCTGGGTAAGCAAATAGCGTATCCAGTAGGCGCAGCCTTCCACCGAGTGCACGACATAGCCGTCGAAGCCGTTGTAGACCTGCGTGAGGATGCCGCCGGCGGCTCCGCCGATTACCGGCTTGCCCTTCCACAACGCCTCGGTGACCGTCAGGCCGAAGCCTTCCTTCAGGCTCTTCTGGATGACGATGGTGGCGCCGCGCTGCAGCGCGTTCACGATGTGGTCGGCTTCCGCCTCCAGCTCCAGAATATGCACATCCTCCACGCTCTCGGCCTGCCGGCGCACTTCGCGCAGCACTTCTGCGCCTTCGGGGTCGTCGGTTGCGCTGCCCCCCGCCAGCACCAAGCGGCAGGCGCAGTGCTTGCGTGCGAGCTGGAAGGCCTTGATGACGCCCACGGGGTCTTTGAAGCGGTCAAAGCGGCTGACCTGCAGCAGCACCGGCTTGTCCAGAGGTATGCCCAGGTCGGAGTACACGCGCTCCACCTCGCCTTCATCCAGGTCGCGGTTCTTCTCGCTGAACGGATCAATGGTCGGGGCAATCAAGTATTGCGCGTGCGGAAGCTGCCGGGCGAACCGCGACAAGGTGAAAACACTGGCCGTGTATTTCTCCACATAGCCGCGGATGAACTCCCACGCCTGCGGCGATGGCTGCGATAGGTCTATGTGGCAGCGCCAAACCCACGGCTGGTTCGTGTCCACCTCGCTGATAAGCCCCGCCGGCTGGGGATCGTGGATAAGCACCACATCGCCGGAAAGGTCCAGTTTCTTCGCATTCTCACGCTGCACCTGCAGGTAAACCTTGCGGTCGTCGTCGTCGAATCCCAGCAGATTACCCTGCAGGGCGTTATGTAGTTTCTTGGTCAAGCGGAAGAACTGCTCGTTGCCCTCAATCACTTCCCATCGTGTTTCAATGCCGATTTCACTAAGCAGCGGCACCAGCCGCTGAAGAATCTCGGCGACTCCGCCGCCCACGCGCGTGGAGTTGACGGTTGTCAGCGAAAGCCCGGACAGCGTGGAGGCGAGGTTGCGTATCTTGCGTATCGGCGCAACGCCGACCACCGGCTCGTAGTCCGCCAGCCTAATCATCGGGCGCCCCCTCCTGCAGCACCCTCGCCAGCAGGCTGCGCAGCTCTTCCAGGTCAATCAAGTAGAAGTCAATCTCGCCGATGCGCCGGATGAGGTCCTTGTACCTCTTCTTGTCATTCATCAGCCAGCGCCGGAAGTCGTCCAGATTCCCGCCCAGCCGGCGGCGCGCGTCGTAAAAGTGGTAGTACACCGCGCTAACCTGCACCTGTTGTAGCTTCTCCGCTAGCTCGCCGACAGAATGCGCCACCAGGCCGCTGTCAGTCACATGCAACACGCTGCGCTCGAAAAAGAAGTCAAACCCCGGCTTGGCCACCGGCACGTACACGCGCTCCGCCAGGTGGTTCTCGATGGCGGCCACCAGGTACTCGCGCACCTCCTCGATGCTGCCGCATTCCTCGTAGGGATCCAGGTTCGCCAGCTTCTCCGCCAGCAAGTAGTCGTCCAGCGCCTGCGCCGCCCAGATTGCGAAGTCGTTGGGGAAGGGCGATTGCTGGTAAGTGTGCTTGAGGAAGCAGCGGTACACGTGGTGGTAGATAACCTGCGGGTCCACGTGGCGCAGGGCGAACACCAGCTGCGCCAGGTTGCTGGCCTTCTGCCCGGTGGGGCTGATGAGGATGGAGCACTCCTTGAACTCAAACGGCGGGAGCTTGCTGCGGGTCTTCGCCGGCCTGTTGTTATTGCGCTCCTTCGGCATAGTGCGTCCGCGACCCGGTGCGCGGGGTTCCCGTATTGTAACATGCAGTGGGACCGCGGGCGGATTACTCCACCACAATCTCGCTGCGCGGACGGCGGTCGGTGCGGCGGCCGACGCGGGCGGGCTTCCCCACCGGCACCATCGCCACCGGCCGCTGGCCCTTGGGGAGATTGAGCGCTTTCGCCGCTGCGCTTTCGTCAAACGCGCCGATCCAGCAGGTGCCGTAGCCCAGCGCGGTCGCCCCCAGCAGCAGGTTCTGCACCGCCGCGGCGGTGTCCTGCAGGCAGTACAGCGTGGCGCCCCGCTGGCCGTAGCGCGCGGCGCTTTCCTCGGGCACCGCGCAGACGACGATGACCACCGGCGCGTCGCCGATGAACTTCTGGCCGAAGGCGGCCTGCACCAGCGCCCGCTTGCGCGCGCCGTCCTTCACCACGTGGAAGCGCCAGGGCTGCATGTTGCCCGCGCTCGGCGTCCAGCGCAGGCACTCCAGCAGCAGCTCCAGGTGCTCCGCCGGCAACTCGTCCTGCCGGAAATAGCGGCAGCTTTGCCGCTCCAGGATGCTCTTGATGGTCTCGGGTGTTTCAGCCATTTGCGTCATTTCGCACCGCCCCCATGCGTGTTCTTGCGGCTTCATTCTACTATGACCGCCGGTGTTTCGCCGCCGCATGCAATGGGTAGAATATGATAGCCGGTTTCCCACCGGAGGGCTTGCCCGCGAGCCCAAACCAGTTAGGAGGGGCATCATGAGAGGCTCAGTCACAGCGCTGTTCACATTGGCGCTGATACTCAGTATCGCGGCATGCGGAGGAGGAGGCGGAGATGGAAACTCCGCGCCGACCACGCCTGCAATGTCGGACGAGGGCGCGCCGCGCGTAGTGTCGGTGAGCGCGCCGAGGGCCCGCGAGTGCGGAAGCGGTGAGGTCTTCATCTACTCCGCCGAAGCGGCTGGCCCGGAGGTGGATCACTGGTTCTGGGAACTCGGGCCGGGAAGCAGCCCGCAGATCTCGGTCAGCCCCAGGCCCATCGTCATCCTGCACAATCACCAGCCTTCCGAAGCGGACGCTGACTACAGCGGGCGCGTGACCGTGTGGGATAACGAGGGGCGCGCCAGCACCACCGAGTTCAACTATTCGGTTGCCTACCGCTCCATCCCGCAAACCAGCTTCGGGGAGCTTCCGGAGACGTTTACTAACAACGGCTCTAACGGCCAGGCGGAGATTGAGTTCACGGTTAACCTCGTGGATGAGCGAGAAGCGGTCGTGGAACTTTCGGTGCTGGAAGGGGACGGCGTGTCCGTTTATCCCAAGAGGATCGCGATAGACTACTTTTCGGGCTACCGGCATCGCGCCGTGCTCACGAATTCGAAACCCGAATCCCGGGAGACCGTGCTCAGGCTCGCCATCATCACGCAACATGGCTGTGTGAACCGGCTGGTGCGCGGCCCGGTGCCGGGCAAGGAGTATCCCGCCGGCTCCATTGCGGTGATACCCTCAGAATGTGAAGTGTCGGTAGGTGATACCTTTGAAGTCGTGGTGTACATCACGCGCCTGCCTGTAGATGCGTTACACTTCGCCGCGGTTGAAGTGTACTACACAGAAGGTGTCGCACCGGTTATGGAATCGTGGAACCTCGGTGAGCCGGGCGGAGGGCAGTGGGAGAAGGACGGGATTACGGCGCTGATTCCCCAGAGAATACTCGCGATGAACCTTGAGGACACGGAGTCTGTTTTCATCCATCAGGATATGAGCCTGGTTGCCGTGGGGATCTGTTCCCTCACCAATGGGGTCGAGGACCCGCAGCCGGTGCCGGCCGGCAGTTCGGGGGCCTTGTTTAACCTCAAGTTCCAGGCGACGGAAGCCGGGACCGCGAAGCTGTGGTTCCGCGAAGACTGCACGTTCGTCTATTCGGACGACACCAGCACCGCAGCACCCTACACTGAGTACATCGGCGCGGAGGTCACGGTCAACCCGTAAGTCAGAAGCATTATCCTGTTATAATATTCAGAGGAATGCTCCAGCTGCGAGCCGGAGCCTTACCCGAGGCGTGGTATGAGGGGAATACGCCAACTACTGATACTGACGGCAGCGATGCTGGCTTGCGCCGCATGCAACCTGGGGAACCACCCACGCGCGCACTGGCCGCTGATTGTGCGTGTCGGGCCGGAGATTGAGAAGATCGCCACGCCTAGCGGCCTGTGGGCCGGTGACTCTTTCACGTTCTCCGCCGAGATCAATGGTAGCCCAGTGGTCTCGTGGGACTGGGATTTCGGCGGCGGCGCCCATCCGAATACTTCCACCAAAGAGAAGCCAACAGTGATTCTGGTTAATCCTTCTCCCGTGAAAGACGCTGAATACACTTGTGCGCTGACAGTGACCGATGCCCAGGGGAACTCGGACACGACCAGCACTACGTATTGGGTGGGGTACGGCTGCGAACCACCACCCGTATTCGTCGGTCTGCCGGCGAGCATAACCGGGAACTTCTCCTTCTCAATTCATGATGTGGATGGCGACGATGTTCTAATCACTATTGAGGTAGTGCAGGGCGATGTAACTGTCGAGCCTACAGTAATATACGCGACTTCCGCCAATTACGGACCCTTCTATATCACGGTCACGAACAATGGAGTGGACGAGCAATCTGTGGAGTTGGAAATCACGTTGGACAACGGTTGGAGCACAGTGGTTGATTCCGTCTCCGGCACGGTTTCCGGAAGGTACTTGGACCCAGACACCATATACCTGATTCCCGACAGCGGCAAATTGAGCTGCGGCGAGGCGGTGCGCGTGGTGGTTTACACCGGAGGTCTGCCTGATCCCGTCGGCCAGTTCGATTCCATCCGGCTGGTGGCCGGAGAGGGTCTGGAACCGGTTAGCTATTCCTTCAATCTCGGCGTGCCCGGCGGCCTGCCCTACGAGAAAGACGGTCTCTTCAATCAGACACCGGACAATGTCACCGCGCTTGACCTGACGCCGGAACAGCCGTACTCCGGCTTCGTGGAATGGGCCATTGTGATGACCAGCCCAGGCATTCCCGCGGGCACCGCCGGCCCCATTTTCAATCTAGAATACCGTGCAGTGGAGCCCGGCACCTGGAGCATCACCTTCGACCCAGAGTACACAGCTTACATCGAGCCGGACGGAATGACGCGCCATAGTTTCACTGCGTACGAAGGATGCGAAGTCGTAGTCACGCCCGCGGAGGAGTGACCGGCGCCGTGCTACAATCGGCGCATGGAACTGGAGCGCTTACGCGTTGAGCTGGACGGCTTTACGGGCCGCTTCGGGCTGGCGCTGTTTGAGCAGGTGGCGATCAAGACCAGCCCGCCCGGGCTGCTGGACGAAATCTCCGCGCTCACCGGCGACTATCTCGCACGCGAGGTGGAGATGCCCGAGGACTTCGTCAAGGGTGTGCGCGGGCTGCTGCGCCAGGGCGGGTTCAAGCCCAGCGGCCGCAACCGCCCCGCCAGCGAATACCTCCTGCGCGACCTCGCCGAGGCGCGCGAGTTCAACTACATCAACAACCTGGTGGACATCAATAACCTGCTGTCGCTCAAGCACTTCCTGCCCATGAGCGTGCTGGACGCGGACAAGTTTGAGGGCGACCCGCAGCTGCGCCTGGGCCGCGGGAAGGAGCGCTACGTGTTCAACCCGTCGGGACAGGACCTGGACCTCACCGGCCTCATCATCACCGCCGACTTCTACGGCGGCGACTCGCGCGCGCTGGGCAGCCCCATCAAGGACTCCATGGACGGCAAGCTCGCGCCCGACACCCGCAGCGCGCTGGCGGTGGTTTACAGCCACCCGCAGCTCACCACCGAGCGCCAGATGGAGGAGATCCTCATGGAATGGTGCGACCTGGTGCGCAAGCATGCGTCCGGCGCGGGCTTCCACACGCGGGTTGTCACCACCGAGTGAGCCATGGGCGTATCCGCCGCCAACTTCGACGGCACTGCGGTGAAGCTCCGCCGCCCCGCGCGCCGCATCGTCTCGCTGGTGCCCTCCATCTCCGAAACGCTGCATTACCTCGGCGCGGAGGCGCAGCTCATCGGCCTCACCAAGTTCTGCGAAAAGCCCTGGAGCCAGTTCAAGGCCAAGGAGCGCGTGGGCGGGGTGAAGGACCCGGACGTGGAGAAGATACGCTGGCTCAAGCCCGACCTCATCCTCTGCAACAAAGAGGAAAACGAGAAGGAAGTGGTGGAGGAGCTGCGGGAGCTGGCGCCGGTGCACGTATCCTACGTGGTGGATGTGGACGGCGCGGAGCGGCTGCTATCTGATCTCGGCGCGCTCACTGGCCACGCGTCCGAGGCCAAAGCGATGATTGAGCGCATTGAGCAGGGGCGCAAACGGGCGCCCAAGCTCGCGCGCAACTTCGTATTCAAGCGCGTCGCGCACCTCGTGTGGAAGGACCCGTACATGACCATTTCGCCGGACACCTACATCTACCAGGTGCTGAGCGAGGCGGGGCTGGAGCCGGTGGTGCCGCGCATTCAGCAGCGCTACCCGCGGGTGGACGAGGACTTCTTCCGCGAGTTTGAGCCGGAGGCGGTGTTCTTCCCCGACGAGCCCTACAAGTTCACCTTTGAGGACATTGACGAGTTCCGCGCGCAGTTCGCCGGCCTCGCGTGTGTCCGCCACGACGGGCTCTACAAGCTTGACGGCGCCACCGTCACCTGGTACGGCTACCGCACGACGCTCGCGTTTGAGTACATCGCGCGCGTGATGCGGCTGGAGTGAATCTGGTTAGCACCTATTCCCCGCACAGCTCCTGTAACTTCTCCAGGGCGAAGGCCACCAGCTCCGCCAGGCTCATCTTCTCGCCGGTGTCACGGTGGTGCGCCAGCTCCTTTTGCGGCAACCGGCTGGACGCGGCATGCTCGCCCTCCTCCAGCATTCCGCCGTCCATCGGGTCGAGCGCCAGCCCCGTCTCCTGGAGCTGCTGGCGCACGCCCGCGGCCAGAATGGCGGCGATATTCAACTGCTCGCTGGCGGCGAACAGGCTGCAGCTCAGCGCGACCGGCGCAATCATGCACTCCGTGCTGCCAACCTCGCGCGCGATAACCAGCGCCTCGCGCAGGTCGCCGCAGGCTTTCTCGTAGTCGCCGAGTTTAATGGCGATGTTGCCCAGGTTGTTGAGCGAGAACGAGCAACCTATGTAGTCGCCGATTTCGCGCTTGAGCGCCAGACCTTCCTCGTGCAACCGCTGCGCCTCGGCGAAGTTCCCCTCGCAGTACTGCACATTGCCGAGGTTGTTCAGGCTGGCGGCGATGCCGAAGCGTTCGCCTATGTCCTGGCGCAGCTGCAGGCTCTGGCTGTACAGCGTCCAGGCGGCGGGGTAATCGCACTCGGCGAACTCCACGTTGCCCAGGCTGTTCAGCGATTGGGCGATGCCGCGCAAATCGCCCAGATGGCGGCGCAGCTTCAGCGCCTCCTGATGGGTTTGCCGCGCCTCGGCGTGGTTGCCCTCGCGGTAGGCCATGTTGCCCAGGCTGTTGAGGCTGTACGCCATGCCATAGAGGTCGCCGTGCTTGCGGTCGAGCTCCAGGCTCTCCATTATCATCTCGCGCGCGGTGGCGAAGTCGCTTTCCACTTCGGCCACCCGCCCAAGCTGGAACAGCGCCCGCGAAACCGCCAACTCGTCACCTTCCGCCCGGAACTGGTCCAGCGCCAATACCAGGTGGTAACGCGCGGCCTGGTGGTCGCCTTCAACCATATTCACCGCGCCCAGTGTCATGTCGCCCAGCGCGGCGTAGTGCTGGTTGCCCGCGTCCTGCGCCGCCTCCTTGGCCTGGCGCGCGTGCCGCTTGGACTCGGTGTATTCGCCGAGCAGCATCAGCGCCCGGCCCAGCGCGTGGTCGGCCACCAGCTCGATCTCCGGCGCGTCCAGCTCCACCGCGTGCTCGCGGATGGCGGCGTAGTAGTCGGCGCAGGGCTTGGCTGCGCCCACCAGCAGCAAGTACTCGTGCAGCCGCTCCGCCAACGGCGCCAGCAGCGCGGCTTCGTCCTGGTGCAGCGCCGTGTCCACCGCGAAGTAGAGGTCCTCGCGCGACGCGTCCAGGCGGCGCAGCGATTCCAGGTAGCCCCCGTCGCCCTTCAACAGCCGCGCGCAGTAGCGGCAGTGTGCCTTGGCCGTTATCTCGTAATCGTCGGAGTTGAGCAGCTTCTGGTAGGCGTACTCGCGGATGGCTTCGTTGTGCATGAAGTGCCGGGGGCCGGCCGCCGTGTTGCGCACGTCCAGCCAGCTCTTGCCGCGCAGCACCTCCAGCGTCTCGTCCAGGTCAATACTCGGCAGTAGCGCTGCCGCGCCCTCGCGGTCGAATCCGCCGCGGAACATCGACAGGCACCGCACCGCCAGCTGCTGGTATTCGTTGAGCAGTTCGTACGACCAGTCGCAGGACGCGCGCACGCTGCGGTGGCGCTCCGGCACGTCGTCGGTGCGCGCCCGCAGATCAAGCTGCTGCCACAGCTCTTCGCGCAAGCGGCCCAGATCAATCTCACCAACCCATGCCGCCGCCAGTTCAATCGCCAGCGGCACCCCCGCCAGCGACTGGCACAGCTCGCGCACCTGCTCCGCGTTGTCCGGGGAGAGGACGAAGCCGGCATCCGCCCGGGAAGCGCGGTCGGCGAAGAGCTTCACCGCCGCGGAATACTGCGGTTTGAGCGAAGTTCCGTTGCGCCCGCCCACCGGCAGCGCGTGCAGGTTCACTGCATGCTCCTCGGGCAGCCGCAGCGGCTCGCGCGAGGTGACGATGAACTGCACGCCGGGCACCGCCCGCAGCAGGTCGCTCAAGAGCGGCGCCCCGCCGAGCAGATGCTCGAAGTTGTCAAAGTGAATGATGGCCTTGCGGTCGGTGAGGAAGCCCACGAGCTGCTCTTCGGGCGGCTCGCCGTCGCTCAGCCGCAGGCCCATTGCCTCCGCCGTAATCCACGGGATACGCCGCTCGTCCCCCACCGGCGCCAGCAGCACTTCGTAACACTCGGTGCCTTCTTCGCCGGAAACCATGCGCATGAACTCGCCGACCAGCCGGCTCTTGCCGTAGCCGCCGGGCGCGACCACCGTGACCAGCCGCTTGCCTTCCGCCAGCAGGCTCTTCAACTGGTTCAGTTCCTCCCGCCGGCCGATGAATGTGAGCAGATTGTGTGTATCCTGCGCGCCCATA
>CAZKNJ010000044.1:0-15312 GCA_964554185.1 uncultured Planctomycetales bacterium
AACGGCGGGCTCCAAACCAATGACGATGTCGGCGCCTTGCAGCGCCTCAATCTCCGAGCCATCACCCGGGGCGGAAGGCTCCACCGGCTCCTGGGCGAATCCGGCCAGCGAGAGAGTGAAAAGCAGTAGCAAGAAGATAGCTGCCTGAGAAAGGTTGTTCTTCATAGGCGGGTTACCTTCGAAAGGTGGGCTATTATAACAGCAAAGACTCTGGCTTTGCCAACCCCCTGCAACGTCTCAATACAAGTTGCTTGGTAAGCAGTTCACCAGGCTGCGCCCGTTGCGCATTGCGCTCAATCTGCTATCCTAAGAGGCGAATCCAGCAACGAAAGGAGCTGAACTCATGGCGAAAATCGTAGAATGCGTCCCGAACATCAGCGAAGGCCGCAATCCGGAAATCGTGGAAGCGTGCATTGCGCCCATCAAGGAGACCGAAGGCGTGAAGCTGCTGGACTACTCATCCGACACCGACCACAACCGCTCGGTTATCACCTTCGCAGGTTCGCCGGAGGGCTGTGTGGAGGCGGTGTTCAAGCTAGCCCAGAAGGCCCAAGAGCTGATTGACCTCACGAAACATGAGGGCGGCCATCCGCGCATGGGCGCGGTTGACGTGATACCGTTCGTTCCCATCGCCGGGGTGACGATGGACGATTGCGTAGAGCTGGCGAAGCAACTCGGCAAGCGGATGTGGAACGAGCTGAAGATACCGGTGTACCTGTACGAGGCTGCAGCATCCAAGCCCTCGCGCCAGAATCTGGCGATCGTGCGCAAGGGCGAGTTTGAGGGGATGGCGGAGAAGATGAAAGACGCTAAATGGGCGCCGGACTTCGGCGAGCCCGCGCCGCATCCGACCGCTGGCGTGACCGCAGTGGGCGCGCGCATCTTCCTTGTCGCCTACAACATCAACCTGCACACGGACAACCTCAAGATTGGCAAAAGAATCGTGTCGTGCATCCGCGAGGCCAAGGGCGGACTGGTGAATGTCAAAGCCATGGCTCTGCTGTTGGAGGACCGCCAGCAGGTGCAGATCTCGATGAACCTGGTCAACCCGTTTGACACGCCGATGTATCGCGTGTTTGAGCTGGTGAAGCTGGAGGCGGAACGTTACGGCGTGGCCATTGCGGGCAGCGAAGTGGTCGGACTAGTGCCGATGGAGGCGCTGGTCAAGAATGAGGAATACTACCTCCGGCTGGAGGGGTTTAAGAGCCACCAGATTGTGGAGCTGGGGCTCTTCGGCGAGTAGGAGGCCGCAATAGAAGGCGCGAGTGTAGCTGAAAGCCTGTTGCTGCAGACCGTGGTGCTCGTGCTGCTGCTCGGCGTCATCGGCCTGGCCGCGGCGGATGCTTTGCGCGTTCCCAGCATCGCCCCATTGCTGCTGTTCGGTGTAATCGCCGGCCCGTCGGCGCTCGGGCTGATCGATCCCGCATCCTTCGGCGACGGGCTTGCCGTCTTCATCAAACTGGGCGTCGCCATCATTATCTTTGAGGGCGCGATGACGCTCAGCGTAAAGCACCTGGTGGAGCACTACAAAGTGGTGCGCAACCTTGTATCCCTCGGGCTGCTCATCACGCTGACGCTGGGCACACTCGCTTTCATGCTGCTGCTCGGTTCGGACCCGCTGACAGCGCTGGTGTTCGGTTCGCTAATCACTATCACCGGGCCTACGGTGGTGCAGCCGCTGCTCAAGCGCGTGCCCGTGACCGAATCCGTATCGCACATTCTGCAGAGCGAGGCCGTCCTACTTGAGCCTGCGGGCGTGCTCATCGCCGCGCTCATCTTTGAAGTGGTAGTTGCCAGTTCGCCGAGCGCAGGTGACGCCGTGACCTTCTTTCTGAAGTCGGTGGCAGTGGGTGCTCTAGTGGGCCTGGCGCTAGGTTGGGCGTTGCGCATCGGTCTCACCCGGGTGGCGCTGCGCGAGGAGGTGCGCAACCTGACGGTGCTGGCAGTATTGTTGGGAGGGTTTGCGCTGGCGGAAGGCGTTTCGCCCGACAGCGGCATTATGACCGCGGTAGTCGGCGGGCTGATGCTCTCCGGCACCGAGTTCGCCGGCAAAGCTTCGCTGAAGCAATTCAAGGGGCAGATCACCCTGCTCACGGTGGCCTCCATCTTCATCCTCATCTCCGCGAGCATCAGCGTGGAAGAGGTCGCGCGCATCGGCTGGGCGGGAGCCGGCATTGTGGCATTGCTGGTGCTCATCGTGCGCCCCCTTGCGGTGTTCGCCTGCACCGCGGGAAGCGAGCTCAAATTCAACGAGCGGGTGTTCCTCTCGGGAGTCGCCCCGCGCGGCATTGTTGCAGGGTCCGTAGCCTCGCTAATATCATTGCGGCTGGCCGGACACGGCTTCCCCCAAGCGCAGGACGTGATGACGGTGGTGTTCATGACCATTGGGGCGACGGTGCTGGTGCTCGCGCCCATGACGCAGGCCTACGCCGCCGCCACGGGAGTGTTCATCGACCGGCGCAAATCGGTGCTGTTCGTCGGGGCTAACGCGTTCACCCGGGCAATCGCCGCTCGTATGCGCGACGCGGGCTACCGCGCCGCCTTTGTGGACACGAATTTCTACAACTGCTTCACCACCCGCGACGAGTTTGAGCACACGGTGCATGGCAGCGCGCTGGATGAGGAGACTATGCTGGACGCCGGCGCCGCCGCGGCGGGCACGCTGGTGGCGTCCACGATGAACAACGAAACCAACATCCTCATCTCGCAGTTTGCGCTGCGCGAGTTCAAGATCCCGGTGCGCGCCGTGGTGCTCCAGCTCAGCACCGACGACAGCGTCGCTAAACACGTAAAGGAATCCGACCTCAAGGTGGCGATGGGCGGGCGCTTTGAGCTCAACGAGTGGATACATATGGTGGAGCACGGCGAAACGACCTTCGTGCGGTTCACCACGGAAAAGGACGTCGCGAGCATTGAGCCGCTGACCGACCGCATCCGCGGCTTCGCCCTGCCCGCCTTCTATGAAGAAGGGGAAACGCTGCGCCTGCTTTTCCGCAGCTCGCGCCTGCCCGCGGGCACCACCATCCACTTCATGGTGAAGCGCGATGAACTCGGGAAGCTGGAAGAGCAATTCAAGGAGTATTGCGCTTCGCTCGTGAAATAGCATTTCTGCGGTAAGTAATGTATTTAAGATGCCAATGGGGGCTTCCATCCGCAGCGCTTTCGTGCGCGGCTTCACCAGGCTGCTGATTGCACTCGCCCGCATTCTGCCGCCGGCGGCGCTGCTGCCGGTTGCACTCGGGGTTGCGTGGCTGGCGTGGCACCTTTACCCGCGCATCCGCCACGTCGCCATGCGCAATCTGGAAATCGCGTTCGGCGACGAGCTCTCAAGCGCGGAGAGGCGAAAGCTGGCGCGAGGCTGCGCGCGCGAGGCCGCTCTGACAGCGCTGGAGTTCTTCTACTTCACCCACTGGCCGGCGGAGCGCGTGCGCGGCCTGGTGAAGGAGACGGAAGGTTGGGAGCTGTTGGAGCAGGCGCTGGCGCAGGGCAAGGGAGTGCTCGGCCTGGCGATGCACTTCGGCAACTGGGAGATGTCCGGCGCGTATCTCGCGCTTTCCGGCGCGCCGCTGGCGGCGGTGGGCAAGGAGCAGCGCGACGATTTCTTCACCAATCTAGCGTTCCCTACGCGCCAGAAGCTGGGCATTGAGAACATCCCCAGCGGGAAGATGGGAAGCGCCATGCTGCGCACACTGCGCTCCAACAAGGTGCTGGGGCTGCTCGCCGACCAGAACGGCGGAGCGGACGGAACGTTTGTTCCCTTCTTCGGCACCATCGCTTCAACCGCGCGCGGCCCTGCCGTGTTGCACCTGAGGCTGGGCGCGCCACTGCTGCTGATTGTGGCCAAGCGGTTGAAGCCATTTGAGTTCAGGTTGATAGTGCGTCCGGTGGAGTGCGAAGTTAACGGCAAGGGCGAGGAGGCGGAGCGCGAAGTGCTGGCGGCAATGAACCGCGCATACGAGCAGGTGATCCGCGAAGCGCCGGAGCAGTGGTTGTGGATACACCGGCGCTGGAAGACGCGCCCGCCGGGCGAAAAGCCGCTCTACTGATTCAGCTCCGGTTGCGGCGCAACGCCAATCCCCAGGGCTTGGGCCACCGTTCCCAGGTAGTAGATGCTGCCGGCCACCAGCACGCAGCTTCCGCCCTCAACTTCTTCCAGCAATGCGCTCATCTGATCTGCGAAAGGCGCATCCGCCAGGCGCAACTTGAAGCCGGCTTGCTGCACGCCTTCTTTCACGTCCGCGAGCGGCATGGGATGAAGAACAGGCAGCTCGATCGCCACGACGCCGCTGACGAGTCCCTTCAGGGGATTCAGCAGGCGCACTACATCCTTGCCAGCCTGGCAGCCGAATACGAGCGTCGGGCGCACATCAAGGAAGTACTCGCGGAGTGATTCCGCCAGAGCGCGCATTCCTTCAGGGTTGTGCGCCGCATCCAGGATGATGTGCCCCTGCCCCACGCGGCTGACTTCAAAGCGCCCGGGGTAGTTGATGGTCATGCTGGAGGGAATGTAGAACCGGCGCGGCAGATAGCCGCGCTTGTTGAGCTCGGCGCAAACCCTCAGCGCGGTCACGAAGTTGTGCCGCTGATAGAGGCCGAGCTGATTAATGAACAGGCGCGGTGGCAGCTCGAATCCTTCAAGCTCCGCTTCCAGCGCAAACTCCTGACGCGGCGGGAAGGCGGAGCCGCTGATGCGCTCCAGCAGCACCGATTGCTCCACCACCGGCGCGTGCTTGAGCGCAGCGAGCTTGAGCAGAATGGTGCGGCAGTCGGGGTCCTTCGTGCGGATACCGCGCGAGAGTATGACCGGCACGTCCTCGGCCATGATGCCGGCCTTCTCCACGGCGATGCCGGAAAGGTAGGGCCCGAGGTACTGCTGGTGGTCGTAGTCAATGCTGGTGATGGCGGTGAGCACGCGGGGCAGCGCGTTGGCCGCGTCGAAGCGCCCGCCCAGGCCGACCTCAATCAACGCCAACTCCACCTTCGCGTTTTTCATCGCCAGCAGCGCGACGA
The DNA here is from genome assembly GCA_964554185.1 of uncultured Planctomycetales bacterium. Classification (GTDB taxonomy): domain Bacteria; phylum 4484-113; class 4484-113; order 4484-113; family 4484-113; genus CAZKNJ01. The sequence goes on from CAZKNJ010000044.1 coordinate 5,011, forward strand.
TGAGCGTGGCTTCAAAGAAGGTGACGCTTTCGCCGCTCTGGGCGAGGAACTCCTGCAGCTGCGCGGTGGCGGCGGCGAAGGCCGCATCGGGCGCGGGCTTCCCGTCCAGGCGCACGCGCTCGGTGATGCGGAAGACGTGGGGCTTGACGAAGGCGCCGATGCGCTTGTGCGGGCGCAGCAAGGCCTCGGCAAAGACGATGGTGCTGCCCTTGCCGTTGGTGCCGCCGACGATGACGCAGGGGAAGGGCGGCGGCAAAAGCGAAAGCCCCGCGAGCACGCGCTTGAGCCGCGCCAGGTCCAGGTCAATCTTGCCCGGCTGGAGCGAAAGCAGGAACTTCTCCGCAGCGGCTAGATCCATCAGGGAGATTGTAGCATCTGGGGGGCTAATCCTCTTCCAGGAGGTTTACGTACTCGGTGTAGCAGAAGACGCGGTTTCTCCGCTGACCCGTAGTCTCCTCAACTACTCCCGCGGACTGCAAAACTGACACCAGATTGTTGACAGTGCTGTAGGCGAGCCCCAGGTCACGGCTAGCGCGCCGCAGACTGAGGAACGGATTCTCGTACATGTAGTCCTGGAGCCGCAGCAACGAGGCGGAGCCTCCGAGTTCGGAGACGAGGCGGGTCCGATTGCGTTCGCGCAGCTCGAGGATTCTCGTCGCTTTGCGCCGCGCATCGGCCGCCACTTCGGCGACACCTTCAAGAAAGAACTCCAGCCAGCCCTCCCAGTCGCCCTTGTCGCGGACGGCCTGGAGCCGGTCGTAATACTCCGACCTCCGCTTCGCAAAGAATAACGAGAGGTACAGGAGCGGACGCCTCAAGACCCCGCGCCAACAGAGCATAAGAGTAATGAGCAGCCTCCCCATCCGCCCGTTGCCATCAAGGAATGGATGTATCGTTTCAAACTGCGAGTGGACCAGGGCGCAAGCAATCAGAACCGGCATGACGGAAGGCTCCGCCTGGTGGATGAACTTCTCCAGGTTCCACATAGCCTCGTTCATCTCGCCGGGGGGCGGAGGGACGAAAGTCGCATTGGCAATGGTTGAGCCTGCAGGCCCCAGCCAGTTCTGCGAACGGCGGAACTCGCCCGGCCCCCTCTCGCTTCCACGCACATCGTGCAGCAGCTTGGCGTGTATCTCCCGCAGCAGCCGAAGCGAGAGCGGTAGCTCGTTCAATCGGATCAAACCATAGTTCAGAGCCGAAACGTAATTAACTACTTCACCCACGTCACTCGGCGACCCCGGTTTCCTCGCGACTTCAGCCTGGTATTTGAGCACGTCGGTCAAAGACGATTGAGTGCCTTCGATGCGGGAAGAGAGCACGGCTTCTTTGTTAACGTACATCGCGACGAAGAGGTCGGGATTGGGAAGCGCCTCGGAGCAACCGTCCAGGCGGCCAAGTTCGGTGTCAGCCTTCGAGAGGAGAGCCGCCAAGCGCCCTTCCAGCTTCACCGGCGGGGTGAGCGAAAGAGCGGTGGGGATGAAGGCGCGGTAGCCGGCAGGTTGGCGGACGTATTCGCCGGTGCGGCGACCGGTGCTACTAGCCATGAGCTTGGCCTCCAGTTGTTGCAGCCCACAATAACATGGCGGTGAATCCGTAGTTATATTACAGGAATCGGGCGATTTCTGCAATAAGAGGGGTCTGCGGGCGGCGTTATTACGAAAATCGGGCGTTTGGTGGAATAAGAACAGGGGGAGTTGCCGCGGTATAATCAAGCACAGGTGCATTGGCGCAATGCAATAACAGGAGGCGAACTATGTCTAACAGCCAGGCGGCAAAACTAGCAATTCTGATTATCGTGTCTCTGTTCGCATCGGGCTGGGCAGCCCATGCCGAAGTCCAGACGCCCCAGGCGCGCGAAATAGCCACCCGTGAGTGGACGGAAGGCGATTACCTCGGATGTGTAACGGTGATTGGATTTGCCGACGGAAGGGGCTACGACCTATTGCTTTGCACGGGAATGAGGAGGAGCGAAGATGGCGGACTATCTCGTGCAGCGGAGGACGGGGGGATCTACAAGATCCTTGTCCGCGAAGGGGCTCTCATAGTCCGTGCCGATATGTACGCGCTTCCGCTTGAGCTAGACCCACACCCGTGGAAGACGGCGCGCACCATCATTGCGCTACGAGAACGGCTGGATCAGATTGTGGATGAGTGGACGCGGGGCGACGAGGATGCGCAAACTGCTGCGGCGGTCTTGCGGCAGGTGGCGGATTTTGACTGGGAGCACAGGGTATTCCGGGTGGAGATCATCACGAAGCTGCCGCCGGACTTACAGGAGTAGCCTTCAAACCTGCTTCCCCCTTGCGCACATAAGCGTCTCCCCAGGGATGCTAGAATCCCCGCATGGGGAGAAAGGGATTATTCATCATTGTTGAAATGCTGGCGGTTTCGCTCGCGTTGATGGTCCTGCCGATTGGGGCGCAAAGCGCGCAGCCAGGACTGGCGGAGAGCTACGGGGAACAGGCGGAGCTGTTCGCGCGGGCGCTGGCGCAGGTGGGGCTCACTCCGGACGACGTACAAATGGACGCCCGCGACATGGCGCTCTGGGGCGGCGACAAGTACCGGCTGAAGCTGCTGGACGTGTTCTTTGACGACCCGTGGAAGATCAGCCCGTACACACGCTCGCTCACCGACGGGCTGCTGCAAAGCGATGAGGACCTCACGGCGATTGTGGTCAGCGCGCACAAGCGGCTGGATCGCGCGGTGCGGCTGGGGCTCATCGGCGACCCGTTGGAGGCGCAGAAGCTGCGCGTGCAGGAGCTGGGCGGGAAGAACCTCGCCGTGGCGCTGGCGGAGCTGACGGGCCGCCCGGACGCGGAGTTCAAGACCGTGGAGTACCGCGCGCTGCCGGACGCCGTGCGGGACGCCGCGGCGCTGGTGCTCTTCACCGTGCCGGAAGTGATGCGCTACCGCGAACTCGCGCTGGAGGCGCCGCTCAAGCGGCTGGGGCTGGACCCGGAGGCGACATACCGCGAAGTACTGGACTACGTCATTACGACGTGGGAGGAAGATGTGTCGGAGGAAGCGGAGGACCTGGAGCAAGTGCTGCTGATGGAAGCGCTGATGGACAACTGCGACTGGACGCTGCTCAACACCGGCGCGACGCTGCTGGCGCTGGCGGCGCAGGAGGCCAAGCGGATGCTGGCGGAGGCGGACGCGGAAGCGCTGGCGCAGGACTTTGACTTCATCGCCAATACTCCGATGGGGTACGTGATGCTGGGCGGGATTGGCGGTGGTTACTACGGCGCGGACGACCACCTGCTCATCATTGACACCGGCGGGGACGACGCCTATGCGAGCGGCGCGGCGAACCGCAGCTTCGCGTGCGGCGCGAGCGTGTGCCTGGACCTCGCGGGCAATGATACATACAAGAACGAGGGCGCGAAGACACCGGCTTTCGGCGCGGGCGTGTTCGGCTACGGCATTCTCATAGACTGCGCGGGCGACGACACTTACGAGACGCCCTATGTGGGCGAGGGCTGCGGCGTATTCGGCACGGGGGTGCTGTGGGACTGCGCGGGGAACGACCGCTACGACGGAATGAAGAACCTGCAGGGCTGCGGGGTGTTCGGCACCGGCATACTGATAGACAATGCGGGTGACGACGTTTACGCGCTGTACGAATACGGCCAGGGCTACGGCTACACCATGGGCTGCGGCTATCTCATCGACACCGAAGGCGACGACAAGTACATCGGGAAGATGGAGCCGCAGGAGTTGTCCAACGGCGGGCCCTTCGGCGCGGAGCGGTTCATCCACTTTGCGCAGGGCGCGGCCTTCGGCCGCCGGTCGGACTTCACCGACGGCCACTCCTGGGCCGGCGGCGTGGGCATTCTGACGGACGGCGCGGGCGATGACGAATACACCTGCGACGTGTACGGCCAGGGCACCGGCTACTGGTACAGCGTGGGCATCCTCGCCGACAAGACCGGAGATGACAAGCACCAAGGGGGCTCGTACAGCCTCGGCAGCGCGCCGCACTTCGCCGTCGGCGTGTTGCAGGACGAATCTGGTGACGACCGCTACTACATGCGGCAGATACAGTGCCTGGGCAACGGGCGCGACTGGAGCATCGGCTGGTTTGAGGACGCCGCCGGGGACGATTGGTACCAGGGCGGGGCGTTCAGCTTCGGCACCGGCGACGTGAACGGCCTCGGCTTGTTCTGGGACCGCGCGGGCGACGACACCTACATCGCCAAGGGCATCAGCTTCGGCCAGTCGCGGATGGAAAGCGGCGCGGGCCTGCGCGACTTCATGCTGACGCTGGGGCTGTTTGTGGACGGCGGCGGGCTGGACCGCTATCTAAGGCTGCCGGGAGACGAGGCGCCGAGCGGGACGCCCACGCCGGAGCTGATGGACGCCGAAGGGCTGGCGCCGCTGGAGCTTCCGTACAACGGCGCGTGCTGGTCACGCGAGACGCAGGGCAGCGACGTGCCGGGCGCATGCGGCGCGGGCATTGACGCCGAGTAGCGACACCGCGTGCGAACGCTGATGCCGGTCAGCTGCCGGGCTGGTGAGACGCAGTTGTCGCCGATGCAGTCTAGGTCTTCGGACGAGCTTCGTTCACCCTTAACTGCCTACCGTCCACGTCCTTGCCGTTCAAGGCCTCAATCGCGGCCTTGGCCTCCTCGTCGTTCGGCATCTCCACGAAGCCGAATCCGCGCGAGCGGCCGGTGAACTTGTCGGCAATCACATTGGCCGAGGTGACCTCGCCGTAGGGGGCAAACGTCTGGCGAAGGTCGTCGTCGGTAGAGTTGTAGGGCAGATTACCCACGTAAATGTTCATACAAGTCTCCAAACAAAGATACAGGGTACCCGGAACTGAAGCCAGCGAATCCTCCGACTTGCACCGGCAGCTTGGTCCACCCCGGGTGGGTCAGCGGCCTCGTAGCAGGCAAAGGAGCAGGCATTAGCAAAGTGCACCCGCGCCTTGGTGGCGCAATACGGCGGGGATTATATCACGGCAGGCGGCCTTGACGCACTACCCATGCGGGTCTGAGCGACGCGCGGCCATTCCGCGCGCGGGGAGAACATAGGGGACTATAGGACGATTTGGTTTTACTACTAGCGCGGGCGGGCTGCTAAAGCGCTCGCGGGAACGCTACCGGACCATCAGGCGTCCGGGGGGGACAGCTTCCCGGTGATTACGGGATGGACGATCCGCTCTTCAAGCTCTACGCCGACGATGGACTTCACGCGGTCAAGGTCGGACTTGCCCTCGGAGCTGAACTCGGGGTTGAGGCGGTGCCACATAATATCGCTGTGCAGCAGGATGCTGCGCCAGGGCTCGGCGAAACGGTAGAAGATGCGCTTCCCGTCACGGCGGCGGCGCACGTAGCCGTGCTCGCGCAGGCGCGCTAGCTTGTGCGAGATGTTGGGCTGCGCCACCTGCAGGGCTTCGGAAAGCTCGGTTACGCACAGCGCGTACCGCGAAAGGAGCAACCCCATCCGGTAGGTCGTTTCATTACTCATCACGGAGTAATATGTCACTAGCGGCATATTGTCAGTAGACATTTGCGCCTTCTGATAATAGCGCGGGAAGACCATTTAATCAAGAGTGTGTGCGGATTCGTTTGAATCCAGTGCTATTCATAAAAGCGCATACGAACTCTATTGCACCAGCATAGGTGTTTGGTATATAATGTGTTACGGCAACGTCATATCCCGCCGGGCGGCAGTTTAGGCGGGCTGCACCTGAAACAAGGTCATTGGGGGAGTTCATGAAAACACGACGGACTTACGCGTTTGCCTGTCTGCTACTTGCCTGCGCGGGAGCGGCATTCATCACCGGTTGCGGCAGCTGGCACGCTCAAGTGCTCAATCTCCATCCCATCTCCGGACCGCCCTCCAAGGCGGTCGGACCGGCGGTCACGCTACCCTCCAGCCTGCACGGCACCTCGCACGGGATGCAGTGGTGGTATGAGCAGGAAGATGGCGCGGGTGCGCTGTTCGGCGTGGACTACGCCGAGACCGGATGCGGCAATTGCCACACCACTGGCTGCAGTGATTGCCACGAAGATGCCGCCGGCACGCTGCCGGTCAACGAGCCGGACAAGTGCCTGGTGTGCCACAGCCGCATCGGCAAGGAAGCACAGCTCACAGTAACCGACGTGCACGTACAAGCTGGGATGGTTTGTTCCGACTGCCACAGCGGGCATGAGATCCACGGCGACGGCACCGAATACGACAGCATGTTCGCCGCCAACACGCTGGATCCTGAGTGCACCGACTGCCACGAAGGCGGCAGCGCGCCCGAAGTACCCGACACGCGCGCTCACACGGTGCACGGCGACGATCTAGCCTGCGACGCCTGCCACATGTCAACCTCCATCACCTGCTACAACTGCCACTTTGAAACCTTGCTGGATACGCACGAGAAGAAAGCCGCGGCCGCTTTCAAGGACTTCATAATCCTGGTGAATGATGAGAACGGGCAGGTGCGCGGCGGCAGCTACCAGTCGGTGGTCTACGGCGACAAGGCGTTCGTGGCCTTTGCACCCTACCACGGGCACGCTATCTCGTCCGAGGGACGCGACTGCGACGAGTGCCACGGCGGCCCGCGGATGCAGGAATACAACGATACCGGCCGAGTCCAGATGACCTGGTGGGACGACGCCGAGTCCAAAGTCAAACATACGACGGGAGTGATTCCGTTCATCCCCGACCGGATGGACTTCCAGTTCCTCAACCTGGAGGGCGGAACCTGGGCGCCCATCACTCCGACCGAGAACGGGGTACAAGCCGAGTTTTGCTCACCGCTTACGGAAAGCCAGCTGGTGGTGCTGGCATCGGCTCCGCCCGGTGATGAGCTGGCCACCAGCCTGCACGGAACCGCCAGAGGAATGCAATGGTGGTACGAGCAATCCGACGGTGCCGGCGCGCTCTTCGGCGTGGACTATGCCGACACTGGCTGCGGCAGCTGCCACATAGACACTGCCGCTCCTGACGGCGGCTGCAGCGAGTGCCACGGCGAGGCCAGCGTAAATGACCCAATAACCAACCAAGCGGAGGTGTGCGGCAACTGCCACAGCCGAATCAACAAGGAAGCACAGCTTACGTTATCCGACGTACACAAACAGGCCGGTATGGTTTGCTCCGACTGCCACAGCGGGCACGAGATACACGGGGACGGCAACGAGTACAACAGCATGTTCGAGGCATCGGCGCTTGATCCAGAATGCACCGACTGCCATGGCGGAGGCAGCGCGCCAGAAGTGCCTGCCACCAGCTCGCACACGATTCACGGCGACACGCTGGAGTGCGACGCTTGCCACATGTCGTCTTCCATCACCTGCTACAACTGCCACTTCGAGACCTTGCTGGATACGCATGAGAAGAAGGCGGCGGCAGGCTTCAAGGACTTCATAATCCTCCTCAACGACAAGAACGGGAAGGTGCGGGGCGGCAGCTACCAGTCGGTGGTTTATGGCGACAAGTCCTTCGTCGCCTTTGGGCCATACCACAGCCATGCAGTCTCGTCGGAAGGCCGCGACTGCGACGAGTGCCACGGCGGGCCGCGCATGCAGGAGTACCGCGATACCGGGCGGGTGCAAATGACCTGGTGGAACGACGCCGAAGGCAAGGTGGAGCACACAACCGGGGTGATTCCCTTTGTTCCCGACGTGCTGGACTTCCAGTTCGTCACGCTGGACGGCAGCACCTGGAGCCCGATCACTCCCACGGGTAGCGGCGTGCAGTACGAGTCCTGTTCGCCGCTGACGGAAAGCCAGCTCGCGATACTGGCGTTGGCCCCGCAGGCCGACAACCTGGCGACCAGCCTGCACGGCACCGCCGCAGGCATGCAATGGTGGTACGAGCGCCCGACCGGACTGAGCGGCCTCATCGGCGCAGATTACGCTGCCACCGGCTGCGGCAACTGCCACGTGGACATTGCGGCGGCGGACGGCGGGTGCAGCGACTGCCACGGTGACGCTAGCGTGAGCGAACCCATCACCAACCAGCGGGAAGTGTGCGGAACCTGCCACAGCCGGCAGAACACCGAGATCACCTTGGGCGCGGAAGACGTGCATTTCCAGGCCGGAATGCAGTGCTCCGAGTGCCACATGGACGACATCCACGGCGACGGGACTGCGTATAACTCGATGTTTGAAGAGGGCGCGGTCAACGCTGACTGCGAGAACTGCCACGATTCCGTCTCCACTTCCATCGCCGAGCATGCCATGCACCTGGACGAGCTAGCCTGCGACGCGTGCCATATGTCCACGTCCATCACCTGCTACAACTGCCATTTCGACTCGCTCATCACTTCAGGAGTGAAGAAGCCGTACAAGGCGTTTAACGGATTCTTGCTGCTGGTCAACGACACGCAGACGGGCAAGGTCCGCGCGGGAAGCTACCAAGCGGTGATTGAGGGTGGAGACAACACGTTCGTTGCGGTGGGCCCGTTCCACGGGCACTCGGTCACCGCGGCAGGCCGCCACTGTGTGGACTGCCACGACAATGAGCGCATCACCGAGCTGAACGACAGCGGAGCGATACGGATGACATGGTGGGATGCGGCACTGACCCCGCCGGGCATTGTTCACACGACAGGCGTCATCCCGTTCTATCCCGGCGTGATGGAGTTTGAGTTCGTGGACTACGACTCCGGTTCAGACACATGGTCTTCGGTGGGCACTACGCTCAACCAGATGCAGTGGGAGTTCTGCGAGCCGCTCACCGACGCGCAGATGACCGCGCTGGGGATGGACTAACCAACCAGACTACGCAAGGCTCAGCGGGCGGGGAAACCCGCCCATTGCGGCCACAAGCCGCCAGTGGTTAGCGCTGGGCGGCGCGGGCAATCGCCTTGACCAGGTCGCTGAAGATCCTGCCGTGGATGGGGTAAAGCGCCACCCAGTAGACATAGCCCCAGAAACCGTTGGGCGCGAACAAGGCGGTCTGTACTAGCCGGGTTCCGCCGTCTTCCGGCAGCGCTTCCCATTGCATCCAAGCTCCTCCGGGCAGCTTCATCTCCGCGCGCAACCGCAGCAGCCGGCCGGGCACCACCCGTTCCACCCGCCAGAAGTCCACGCTTTCGCCCGGCAGCAAGTCGTGAGCGTGGCGGCGGCTGCGCCGCAGTCCCGGTCCTCCCACCAACTGATCAATGAATCCGCGGATGCTCCAGGCCCAATTCCACACCAGCCAGCCACGATCCCCGCCCAGGCTGGCGAAGGTGCGGTAGACCTTTTCCGGTTCTGCGGGAACCCGCACCGATCTGGTCTCGCGGTTCAGGCCCTCCCACGCCACCAACTCGTAAGTGGGCCCCTCTCCCAACGCGAAACTCCAGGTCGTTTCCACTTCCCCTCGCTCAATCTTGCCCAGCGCGAGCTCAACGGCGTAGCGGTACGTTATCGGGTGCACCTCCGGGAACAGCTCAGACGCGCGCCTGGTGTCGGCGGTCAGGTTGCTGATTATCCCCTGGCACAGGGGAAGCGCCACCGTGCGCGGAATCGGCGTCACCAGATGAATCCACTCCGCCGCCAACGTCGGCGTCATCACCGGAATGGGTATCACCTTGCGCGGATAGCCCTGCACCTGCGCCACCACTTCCAGTATTTGCTTGAAGGTCACGATGTCGCCTCCGATCTCCACGATGCCGCTCGGTCCTCTCGCCACCGCTCCCACCAGGTACTTCAGGATGTCACGGATGGCAATGGGCTGGATGTCGTGGAGAATCCACCTGGGCGCAATCATCAGCGGCACGCGTGCGACCAAGTAGCGCACCATTTCAAAGGACGCCGAGCCCGAGCCGATGATGGGGCCGGCGCGGAACTCGGTGGTGGGCAAGCCCTCGCGCAGGATTTTTCCCACTTCGGCCCGGCTAGTGAGATGTTTACTACCCTTACCCGCCCGGGGCATCAGCCCTCCGAGGTAGACAACATGGTTCAGGTGCTTGCCGGCGGCAACGAAGTTGGAGGCAATCAGCCGGTCGCGCTCGGCGTAATCCACGCCCGAGTGCAGCGAGTGAACCAGGTAAAAGGCCGCCTGGCAGCCCGCCAGTGCCTGTTGCGCGGTGGCGGCGTCTTCCAGATCTCCCACCGCCACCTCCACCAAGGCCGCCCAAGGCCGCCCCTGAATGCGCATGGGATCACGGACGAGGACGCGCACTTGATAGCCCTGCTCCAGCAACAGGGGGACGAGCCTGCCACCTATATAGCCGGTTGCGCCTGTGACGAGTATCTTCATCGCACCATCGTCAGACCTTTCGCCCTACTCATCTTAATACACAAACTGCGGCGGCGCTGATTGCGGGGGCGAGCCCGCGTGGTGGGCGACTGCATCCGCCTTAGAGAATAGCCC
>CAZKNJ010000045.1:0-11708 GCA_964554185.1 uncultured Planctomycetales bacterium
TCACCGAAGAAGACTACAGGCTCATGGAGATGTCCTACGAGGAGCGGCTGGCGTAGACGAGCGGAGGTATCACTGCAAGCGCTACCGCGCAGGAGTTATCACCAAGCGGAGGCTGGATAGGCTTCTGCGCGCTACTTCCCGGTGAAGGCGGCCTTGCGCTTCTCCATGAAAGCCTGGGTGCCTTCCTTCATGTCGGCCGTGGCGCAAATCTCGCCAAAGAGCTTGCACTCGTGCTCGCAGGCCGCAGGCAGCGTCATGTCCAGCCCTTCGTTCACCAGTCGGAGGCACATCGCGACCGCGGCGGGGCCCTTCGTCATGATTGTCCGAGCCATCTCCTCGGCCTTCGCCAGCAGCTCCTCCGGCGGGTAGACCTGGTTCACCAGGCCGAAGGTGTAAGCCTCCTGCGCACCGACCATGTTGCCGGTGAGCACCATCTCCAGCGCCTTGCCCTTGCCGACCAGGCGCGGCAGGCGCTGCGTTCCGCCGTAACCGGGAGTGATGCCCAGCGCGACTTCCGGCTGGCCGAAGCGGGCCTTCTCCGACGCCAGGCGGAGGTGGCAGGCCATCGCCAGCTCGCACCCGCCCCCGAGGGCGAAGCCGTTCACCGCCGCGATGACAGGCTTCGGCAGTGCCTCAATTAGCGAGAAGATACCGTGGCCGGCCTTGGCGAAGTGCTCGCCGGAAGTCCGGTCCAGCGTGTGAATCTCGGTGATGTCGGCGCCGGCGACGAAGGCTTTCTCGCCCGCGCCGGTGAGGACGGCGGCCTTGATGTCCGCGTTGTCGCGCACATGCTCAAACGCCGCCTTGATCTCCTGCATCGTCTCGTGGTTGAGGGCGTTGAGCTTGTCGGGACGGTTGATGGTAACGAACGCCAGGCCGTCCTTCACTTCAAACAGCAGGTTCTTGAACTCCATTGCAGCCTCCCAGAGTGGTTTGCATACCGGTTATCGATGCGCCGGACTGCGCCGGCGAAGTCACTCGTTATCTGCGGCGTTTGCCTCGCCGTCGCCGCTCTCAGCGGGCGCGGCAGAAATCTCCTCCAGCGCTTCGGCGGTAGGCAGCGCTTCCTCGGCCGCCTCGCGCGCAAGCTGCATCTGGCGGTATTCCCAAAAGGCGGCAAGGTCGGCCACCTGCTGGTCCGTCAGGCGCTCGGACGAGAAAAACGGCATCGGATAGTCCAGTTCAAATGGCTCGTCCAGCCCGTCCGCGGGCGGCTTATAGCCGCGAATGCTGGCCATCACGAAAAAGGGGCTGGCGGTGAAGGTAAGCGGCGGCGCTGCGCCTTTTTCGCGGTGGCATAGCATACAAGATGCGTTGAACAGCTTCTCACCGCTGCGGGAGTCGCCGTCCACCTCCGGCGGGGAAGACACTCGGGTGATGGTTACGGCAGGCGATTCTGCATCAGGTGAAATAGAGCGCAGATATGCAATTAGCGCCTGCATCCGCTCATCTTCCAGTGGCAGCGGGTCGGCTTTCAAGAAGGCCACGGCGCAAGTATTGATAGCGCGTGCAAGCGGGACATCGCTGCCGCCTTTGTACGCCCCGTTGTAGTAGGACGGCCGGGACGCTGCGTTCCACATCTCGTGCGCCGGGCGCCAGTAGCCGTCGTCAAACTTCGCTTCGTCGAAGTTGGCGTGGCAGTAAATGCAGGAGTAGGGCGTGCTGCCCCACGCGCTGTAGTAGTAGCCCTTGCCCGCAAGCGCCAACTCGGCCTCGCCATCCTGGCCTTCCGCGATGAGCGAAGCGAGCAGCGCTGTGAAAGTGAGGACACCGAACAAAACCGCAAGTGCGAATAGTATGCGCCGTAACATGCCCTTCCTCCCGATTCGCTCCCCATTCTAGCCGAAATTCAGCACTTAGTGAAATGCGATTTGGTGGAAAATCCCAAAAGCCGCAGGGCGGGGGTTTCAGCGGCTCACAATCTTGCGTATATCAGAAACGGCTGTTGCTCAGTTGGCTGCCCGGTAAAACGTCTTACCGTTTGGCTGGATTGCGACCACCAATTTCAGCACAAGCAACGAATCCAGGTGCTTCAACACCTCGTTCTCGTGAACCCCCAAACCTCCCGCGATGTCTAGTACCGTGCAGGGCCGGCGTGCGAGCAAGCCGAGGATGTCCTTGCTTAGGTCTGGCCTACTGCGGTGCGCCACGGTGGCATCTTGCGCAACAACAATCTCCGCCCCTCCCAGCTCTTTTGCAATCCCGCCGAGGCGCTCCAGGCTGACCGGCTTGACACCTCTGACCGACGGAGGACGCACAACGGTGTTAAGCTGAACCCGCTTTGGCGCAAGCTGTTTGATGGTCTCCCTGAATTCCGAGATATGCTCAGGAGCATCGTTCTCGCCCTCGACCAGCATTATCTCAAGCCAGACCGGCGCCAGCGAGCGCTGGCCGAAGCTGCGAAGTCCCTCCAGCATAGAGTCAAAGGCAATTGACGGGTGGGGACGGTTGATACGTTTGAAAGTGTTGTCATCGGCTGCGTCTAGAGAAGGAAGCACCAAGTCAGCTTCCGCGCAGGCCGCTGCCACTTCGTCCACCCAAAGCAGTGAACCGTTGGTTAGTACGGCGCATGGAATGCTCGTCATCGCCTGAATGGCGGAGATGATGTCCGCAAGACCGGAATGAAGTGTTGGTTCTCCGGACCCGGACAAAGTGATGTAGTCCGTCTGGCCGTCTTGCTTGAGCCAACTGGCTACATCCGCGAGAATCTCACTTGTGGGGAAATACTCAGCACGTTCTGTGGTCAGTACGGTGGTTGGTCCTAGCTGGCAATAGGTGCAGTCGTAGCTGCACACCTTCCTTGGCACGAGGTCTACACCGAGAGAGCGGCCTAGGCGACGCGACATCACAGGGCCGTAGACATGTTTGCGGCGCATCTCACTAACTTCTACCGGCAGATGGCTACAACTAACTTAGCTTGGCTGGCAGAGCCATACGCCATGGGCTGCTAACGTGAATCACCTTCTGCAGCAGCGAGGCTGTAAAATAAGGGCTATGAAGAAAGCGACGACATTTGCGGCGATTGTGGCGACGGCGCTGCTGGTGGCAGCAGCCGGCGCGCAGGCGGACGGAGCAGCAGTGTTTCCCGACGGCAGCGAGCTTCCGCAGAGCGGGGCGGCGTTTCTCTGCCTGCCCGGCCAGCCAGACGCAGCACAGGACCAGACCAGCGGCGTCGTGGTCGTTGACGGCGAGCTGTATTCAATTGGCGACGACAGCGGGCAGATCTTCCACTTCAGCCTGGATCCGCCGTATATGAAGCGGTTTGACGCCATGCAGGTGCCACCCTGGCGCGTGGGGATGGACCTGGAAGACCTCACTTACATTGCGGAAACCGGCGAGTTTGCGGCGAGCCTGGAGACAGGCGATACGAGAGTGCGCATCGTGAAGGAGCGCGACGGCAAGCTGGAACCGAGCTATTCATTCGCGCTGCGGGTGCCTCCGCTTTACACGGCAGAGAGCAACGTCGGTCCCGAAGGGCTGGCGTGGGACGGCGACGCGAGTGTCCTCATCGTCGGCTGGGAAGGCGGCGACCTCCGGCGCTACCTCAGCTTCTATCGGCTGACGATCGAGCAGGGGCGGGTGAAGCGGGCGAAGTTCTTGCGGCACCTTGATATGAGCACCGGCCCCATCAGCATCAGCGGGCTGTTTTACGATGCGGCTACGAAGACGCTGCTAGTGCTTGACCGCAACAGCGACGCGCTCTACGTCTATCCTCAATGGGACACGGAAGCAGTGGTGGCGCAGAAATCGAAGGAGTATGAGGGGCCGGCGCCGATTGTCGTACGCTTCCGTGATATCGAGGATCCGCTTCATCGGCAGTTCCAGTACCACTCCTTCGAAGGAGCGGCACTCGACGATATGGGAAGGCTCTGGGTGGTCACCGACCCCTGGCGGAGCGCGGACCGCAGCAAGTACCGCCTCGCCGACGGTACGATTGACGAGTACTACTATAAGTTCGTCCCGCAGATTGTGTGGTTTGACGGTTTCCGCGACCAACTCGCGGAGGCGCTCGCCAGCCGCAATCTGGGGCTCTGAGATGCCCGCACTGTGCTAGACTCACCGCAATGCGCGTGATGTTCACCGGCGGCGGCACGGGGGGACATGTGTTCCCGCTGCTGGCGGTCGCCGATGAGCTGAAACGCTCCCATCCCGATACGGAGTTCTACTGGTTTGGCAGCAAGCGCCTGGAAGCGAGCATCGTCACCGAAGAGAGCATGCCCGGTAGCTTTGTGCCCTTCACCTTCAGCTACCGCAGTCTCAGCGCGCATTCGCTGGCGTATTACGCGCGGATCGCTCCCGCCTGGGCGACGGGGATGCCCACCAGGGCGGCCCGGGCGGCGATGGACGAATTCAAGCCCGATGTGCTTCTTTCGTCGGGTGGATATGTGAGCGTGCCGGCACTGGTGGCCTGCAGGTTCGCCCAGACGCCCTATGCGCTGGTGGAGATCAATGCGGTGCCGGGGCGGGCGACGGTGGCCTTTGCGCCGTTCGCCCGCAAAGTGTACTGCGCCACTGAGGCGACAGCTGACGCGCTGGTTAAATTCGCCGCGCCGGGCTCGCTAGTGGTGAGCGGGTACCCCTGTCGCGGGCCACGCATGGCGGATGCGCATGAGCATTTTCAGGTACCAGCAGGGCTGCCCATCGTGGTGATTGTGGGCGGCAGCTCGGGTGCGGAACCGGTCAACCGCCTGGCGTTGGAAGCACTTGGCGATGAGGAATTCGCGAGAGATCTGGGCGCGAAAGCGGCGGTCTTGCACCAATGGGGGCGCAAGCCGAAGCCCGGGGAGCTGGAGCGGCTGAAGGGCTGGGAGCACTACCGCGCCATAGACTTTGACCCGCTTCTGTGCGAAATCTACCCTCACGCGTCGCTGTATGTTGGCAGATCAGGCGCAGCAACGGTATGCGAGCTCATCGGCGCGAAACTGCCCGCGGCGTTGATACCTTATCCGCACCACGCCGACCGGCAGCAGTACTTAAACGCCGAGGTGCTCGGACGCACTTCCGCGGCCTACATTCTGGACGAAGGAGGTCCAAGGCTGGCGGAGAAGCTCCGGGCGCTCATACGCGATGTCGTGTTGGGCGCTGCGGGAGAGGTGATGCGGCGCGGGTTCAGCACGCTGGACGCGGCCAATGGAGCGCGAGCGATTGCGCAGGATTTGGCTGCTTTGCTGGGGGGAGCGGGCAGTTGAGGCTGCTGCGGGCGCGCACCGCCGGACTGCTCATCCTCGGCGCGGCATTTTTTCTTCCCTCTGCCACAGCCGAGGGTACTACTTCATTCAGTCTTGACTTGGGAACGCGAACGGTCGAGTTAAGCGCACCGCCGGTCGTGACCTCCAATGGCAGCAACTATGTGCTGTTCGAAGCTCTCACGCTGGTTGACACATATGAAAAGATGAGTGTTGCCACGGGTCCGATGGCTGTACAGCCGCCTGAACCGGAGCCAGTATCTGAGGACGAATCTGAAGAAGGAGCGGCAGGCGGAGAGGCCATTAGCATTAGCGCCAAGCCTGCGGCTGCGCCGGCAAGTGAGGTTCCTCGCGCATTCAAGTTGGCGGGTCGCGAGTATTCTCTTGATAGCCTCGGCGGAGCAATCAGGCTGCTTGACGCCAGTGGAGCGGCCGTTGGCTCAGCCTGTATAGTGCAGCATGGCAGGGCCTACCTGCCGGAGGACGCGCTGGCGGCGCTGGGAATGCGCCTAACTTATGCGCCGGAGACGGGAAACCTACGGCTCATCGGCGAGTTGCGCGAACTGGCGTTCAACCCAAAGGAGATGACAGTGCGCTTCACCACGCTGCTGCCCGCAACCGCGTATGCCGAGCCGCTGGACGGCGAGGGCTTCCGCGTAGTGGTGGAAGGGGCGTTTGTGAAGGAGCCCACCTCCAGAGCGCTGAAGGAAGCGGGCGAAGCGGCGCTGGCAGCGCGCAATCTTAGCCACCATCGGTTGGAGCTGCGGTTCACCCAGAAGACAGAAACGGGCTACAAGCTCTACGCCGAGCCGAAGCCCGCGGTTTTCTTTCGCGTGCATTTCGGCAACCACTTTGACCTCGTGTCCTATGAGCGCACTTCGTCGGGCGAGATTTCACTGAATGTGCTGTTCACCAGGCCCACGGACGTTTCGGTCACGACGCTGGTGTCGCCCAACCGGCTGGTGCTGGACTTTCCCGGCGCGGTTTACGACCAGGCGACGAAGTACATTGATGTGGGCATCGGCTCGGTGAAGCAGATCAGGGTAGGGCAGTTCAGCGACAAGCCGCCGGTTGTACGCGTGGTAGTGGAGTTGAAGCGGGCGCTGCGTTACCGCGTGCTCAAGCAAGGAGACGGCGAGAAATACTATGTGCAGCTTTACAGCAAGGAGCGGCGCAAGGCGGTAATCATGCTGGACGCAGGCCATGGCGGCAGCGACACCGGCGCCATTGGCGTCACGGGCGTATACGAAAAGAGCATCACGTTGCAGGTGACATTGGACCTGGCGAGGTCTTTGCGCAACCTAGGGTATGAGGTTGAACTCACGCGCGACACCGACCGTTTCGTTTCGCTAGGCGAGAGAGCTGACTTGGCGAACGAACTGCTTCCGATGGTGTTTGTCTCTATTCACGCAAACTCAATCGAAGACCCCGCATTCACCGGCGTCATGACCTTCCACTTCAACGGCGCGGTGGAGGCATCTGCGCTGGCGAGCAGTATCCAACAGCAGCTGCTCTCCAGCACCGGCGCGGTTGACCGCAAGGTGCGCACGGCGAACTTCTTCGTGCTGCGTGAGACGGTGGTGCCAGCGGTGCTCGTGGAGGTCGGATTCCTCACCAACACGCTGGAAGAGCAGAAGCTGCGCGACCCGTTCTACCAGAAGCGGATTGTGGACGGAGTTGCGCGCGGGATAGACCAGTACTTGCGGGATATCGGGGGATTCTGACAGGATGCACTCAGGTGAAATGCGCAAGTTGCTGCGGGGTGCTGTGGAAGAAGTCGCGTCCTCACTGCTGGGCTGGAAACTCGTAAGGCTTACACCGGAGGGAGAGTTGGTGGTAGCGCGGCTGGTGGAAGTCGAGGCGTATCACGAAAGCGAGCCGGGCTGCCACGCCTACCGGGGGCGCACCAAGCGCAACGAAGTGATGTTCGGACGTGCGGGGCTGGCATATGTGTACTTTGTCTATGGGATGCACCACTGCTTGAACATCGTCTGCGGGCGGGAAGGAGAGGCTGCCGCCGTATTGGCGCGCGCCGCTGAGCCAATGATGCCGCGGTCAATCCAGCTCATCGGACCGGCGGTGCTTTGCCGTAGCTTAGCGATTGACCGTGGCCTGAACGGCTTGGACCTGCTTGAACCTGAATCCCCTTTGCGCCTGAAGCTGGGAGGCCTTCGGGAGGGCGAGAGAATCGCTTCTAGCAAGCGCGTTGGCCTCAGCACAGGCAGCGAACTCCTCTGGAGGCACTACCTGGAGGGTAATCCCTGCGTGTCGCGCGGAAGTGGGGCAAATCGCAATAGACAACATGGCTGATGTCTCTCGGCTTCGCTCGTCTGCTAGAATACATACCTTTATCGCCCAATGTCACGCGCCGAGCAGAAGAAAAAAGTGCTTTTCGTCCGCTTCTCCGCCTACGGAGACATCCTGATGTGCGCTCCGGCGTTACAGCACTATATCCAGACGCACCCTCAGGATGAGGTGCATGTTCTCTTGTCACCTCAGTACGCAGAGGTGCTTGGCCACCTGTCCGGTGTACACCAGTTTCACTATTACACTCCGCAACGCAACTGGCGCCGGCTGGACGAGTATCTAAGGTGCGCGATTGAACTTAGCGCTGAGCGGTTCGACACCGTATTTGACTGGCAGGCCAACCCGCGTTCGAGGCTGCTAGTGACAACGATCCGCCCGCGCAGTGCTTACTCGTTCAACCGCCACGCCCGCAAGCACCAGTTCGTCAAGTGCCTGTCCAGCATGCTGGAGGCGGGTATCGAGCCGCCGGGAATGCGCCGGCCGCTGCGGGTCTGCAGCGATGAGGATATCCATTGGGCAGAAAAGCTACTGGCGCAGCTCCCGCGCGACGCCACGCCGGTCGCATTGGGATTAGGTGGCTTGTGGGAGACTAAGCTGTGGCCACTGGATTATTACGCTGCTGTGATTGAGATCTTGAAGCGCAGTCACGGGTGCTACTTCTTTCTGATGGGGCGGGGTGTAGAGTGCGAGCGCACCTCTCGCCTGATGACTGAGCACCGTGACGCCTGCCGTGACCTCTGCGACAAGGTAACGATGGGCCAGGCCTCAGCAGTCGTTTACTTGAGCGAGCTTACGATAAGCAACGATACCAGTGTCATGCATCTGGGATGGGTGCAGGGGCGCAAGACTATCGGCATTTTCGGCGCGACCGACCCGATTAGAACGGGCCCGCGCGGGGACAATACCTACGCTTTCTCCACGCCGGAGCTGCCCTGCCACCCTTGCTTTAGCGGTCGCTGCCGCTTGCCGCGTCTGGAATGCCTGCTGCGCATCACTCCCGAAGAGGTAGCCAAACGGGCGCTGACGCTGCTCGCCAAACCCGACCCTTCCCGCTAGGGCAGGAGATACCGAGCGACACGGTTGGCAACTCCCTCCAGCACTAATAGCGACCGCGAACTGGCGATGTAGTGTAGCCGCTGGGGGCCGGTGAGGAACAGCTCCTCCTGCTCCAATGAAAGCGGCTCGGGCATTATCCATTCCCCGCCGTCGTAAGTCAGCGGATCAAGCGCATACACCAGGTCTTCGTTGAAGCTGGAGACAAACAGCGTGCCCTCTGCCAGCAACATATCCGACACAAAGGTGAGTTTGTCCGAGAGGATGATGGGGTTAAGCGTTCCGCGCTCAATAATCCAATTTGCGGTGTTGATGGTGTAAGCCCGTCCGGCGGTAATGCTGCCGACGAGCAGGCGACTTCGCGTGGTGTCGTGCAGCAAGCGGCCGCCACCGACCACTCCGAGGTTGATGCTGCGCACCACGTTCAGCGAGTCGGTATCAACAACGTCAATGAAGGTAGAGGTGCGCACGTAGGGCTGGAAGTCCTCGTCAAACGATAGGTTGCCCACCTGGGCGACCGCCAGCTCGGTATCCGAAACCGGCGCGGTGTCCACGGCGTTAAGGCCCGCAAGCACTATGCGCGCAACCTCCGCCTGATCAACGATGCTGACCACCGCCAGTGCCGCCGGCAGGTATTCGGTCTCGTCGCCGCCAGAGCCGAAGGCTGCGATGTTCGCCAGTGGCACGAAGACGTGGGTGGCATCCGCCCACAGGCGTCCCGGGCCCAGAAATGCCGCGCCGCCGCTGTCCAGTTCAAGTGTCCACAGCTCGGAGCCGTCGTCTGGGTTGAACGCGACCAGCGTGTTGTTGCCGTTGCAGGTGACGAAGCCCACCGCGTCGCCTACGAAGAGGTATGAAGGTGACGCTCCCACCGGGAGCACCAACGTGCCCGCGGGGCTGAAGCCGGGAAACTCATAGACCGCGACGTTGTTGTCCATGGAGTTGGCGATGTAGGCGCGGCCGGTCGTCAGGAACATGTCGTTCGGCGCGCTGCCGGTGGCGAGGAAATCGTGCGTGAGCTTCTCCGCTATCCGGTGAAGCGCCGGGGTAACGGTCTTTTCCAACCCTTGAGGCGTGATGTAGGTGGCGGAGGCGGACTGCTGGTTCTTCTCAGTGAGTTTCAGGGCGACACTACCGTCAGATCGAGAGTCGCCTTCAGTAGTTTTGCCGCCAGCGGTAACGCTCACGTTCGTGGACGGTGCAGTCGTATTGGGCGGTGCGATGAGCCACTGGGTGCCGTCAGCGTAGGTCAGCAGCTTCAGCACAACCGTGCCGCCACCGCCGTTATCGGGTGGCGGCGTAACGCCACCGCCACCACCGCCGCAGGATGCGGCGAGGGTTAACAACAGCGTAATCAACATAATCAGACTTGTTCTTTTCATTGTTACTTCTCCGTAATCAGAATCGCTTTTCCCAGGTTAGTTCTACATAGCGCCCGGGCAGCGGGAGGTCCCAGTAATCCCGGGCGGATTGGTCAAACACATTGTTTACCGACAGGCTGATTGTGTTGCCTTTTCGCGGGGCAACCGCCAGATGCAGGTTCCACAGCGACTTGCCCGGCACGCGGATGCTGCCGAAGAGGTCGGCATTCTGCGCCGACTCGCGGAAGTTCGTCACCGAAGCGCTCCATCTGTTTCCTGTGTAGTTCATTCCGGCGGAGAACCGGTGGCGGGGAACCTGCGGAAATCCCAGGCCGGAAGCAGTGAACTCCGCGTCGGTGAGCGCGTAGGCGAAGGAAAGGCGCAAGTGCGGCGAGAGCTTCACCTTCCCCGCAAGCTCCAGCCCATCAGCTTCCGTCTCGCCGGTGTTCAGCGGCTTGATGCTGTACGCCGAGACTGGCAGGAAGCGGATGAGGTCGTGCTGCCGCCGCCAGAAAACGTCGGCGGAGAGCTCAACCGCTCCATTGCCGTAAGTCGCACCTAGATTGGCGTGATGCGCGCGTTCGGGCTTTAGCGCGGGATTGCCGGTGATGAAGCCCTGCGCGGGGTAGTACAGCTCGGAGAACTCCGGGAAGCGGAAGCTGCGGCCGCAACTGGCGCGAAGCTGCAGCGCGCTGTTCACGTCATATGCCAGGGCGAAGTCCCAGGCGGGCTGGAGGGACTCGCCTTCGGCGAAGTGCAGGCCGAGGGACGGCGTCAGCGTGAGCCTCCCATGGCGCAGCGAGCGCAATGCGCTCAGACCGCCGGAGATGCGGTGGCGCGAGCCATAACCGGAACCCCGCAAATAGCTGGCAGAAAGCTGCATCGCCACTTCGGTGGTGGCTTGAGGGAGTTCACGTGTAAGGGCGAAGGATCCGTGCAGGCTGGCGTCGGCTGCGCGGGAGCGCTGCGACCCACCCATCGCCGGCTGGTCATCAGTGTATCGGACGAATCCCTGGGTTCCACTTATACTCAATTCGCGGCTCCAATCGTTGGAGCTGGCGGGGAGGAAGGAGTTCACACCCACCGCGAGAAGTTCTTCGGTCAGCCCCGCCCGCTCGGTAGGAAACTCCGCAAAGCCCGGGACACCGCGCTTCAGCGCCGCGAGTGAAGCAAAGGCAGTGCGCAGCTCGGAGGCGGAGTAGGTTTGGCGCTGCCAGTAGGCATTCACGCGTTGCGCACGGTTGTTGCGGCGAGTGCGCAATTCACCGTTCAGCGACTCAAATGAGAAGTCCCCCGTGGTGCTGAACAGCGAAGTAGTGAGTATCTCATTGGAGCTTGGCTGCTGCGACTCTCGCGTGAGCGATACGCGCACAGTGCCGAATGAGCCCGCGGAGAGCGCAGCACTGGCGCCGCCCTCGCCGCCGCCGCGGGTGACGATGTTGACCACGCCGCCAAGTGCGCGGCTACCGTGAATTGCGCCGGAGCCGCCAGGCAGCACTTCAATGCGCTCCACCTGCTCCAGGCCGAACAGGCTCAGGTCGGGCGGCAGCCCGCCGGGCAGCGTCACCGGCACGCCGTTGAGCAGCACTAACGTGTCGGCCGCGCCCGCCGCCCGCAGGCTTAGCGTGGTGAGCGAGCCCTCGCCGCCGGTGCGCTGCAGGCTGACGGGAGCCAGCTGCTCCACTACATCGGCCACCGTGCGCGCGCCCGGCTGCCACTCGCCGCGCTCCACCACAATCACCGGCTGCCCCGGCAGCGAACGAGTAGCCAGCTCTATGGGCTTGGCGGTCACTTCAATCTC
>CAZKNJ010000045.1:11808-15214 GCA_964554185.1 uncultured Planctomycetales bacterium
TAGCCAATGGTCTCACCCCGTGAACGCAGCAGCAGCAGGATGAAGAACGGAGCGCCGATGAGCGAAGTAATGATGGACAGCGGAATCTCGCCGGGCGTCAGCAGCGTGCGCGCCAGCAAGTCAACCAACCCTAGCAGCGCCATGCCCGCCAGCACCGAGATGATGATGACGCGGTGGTGCGCCGCGCCGACGATAAGACGTACTGAATGCGGGACGACCAGGCCGACGAACGAGACGATGCCGCTGAAGGCGACAGCGACGCTGGCGAGCAGCGTGGCGGCGACCAGCAGGCTACGGCTGATGGCGCGCACGTTCAGGCCCAGGTTGTGCGCTTCCTCGTGGCCCAGCAGCAGCGCATCCAGTGCGCGGTGCTGGCGCAATCCCCAAATGAGGGCGAGAAGCAGCACTACGCTGGCGATGGCGCCCTGAGCGTAGTCTGCGCCGGTGAGGCTGCCATACAACCAGTAGAGCGCGCCCTTCAGCGTCCGCTCGGGGAAGCGCAGGAGAATGAACGCCATCACCGCCGCCGCCAGCGTGCCCAACGCGATGCCCAGCAGCAGCAGCCGCAACGGCGTGCGCCCCGGGTCGCGCAGCAGGCCGACCAGCAGAGCAGTGATCGCCAGACCGCCGATGAAGGCGGCCAGCGGCAGCGTGACGATGGAAGCAAACACCGAGAAGGGCAGGGCGACCAGCGCAATGACCGCGCCCAGTCCCGCGCCGGCGGACACGCCAGTGATGTAGGGCTCCGCCAGCGCGTTGCGAAAAAGGCACTGCATATACACACCGGCGACCGCGAGCATACCGCCGACGGCAAATGCCAGCAACAGACGCGGCAGGCGAAGCTGCCAGAGGATGAGCGAGAAGGAGGGGTCGGAGGGATTGAAGCCCGCCGAGCCCAGCACCAACGACAGCGCGCCGACGGCGACCAGCGCCAGCACGAGGACTGACGCCAGCGCCCAGAACACGCGGTTAGACTTAGCGGCTTGCATCTTCTCCCATGTAATCTCCGATGGCTTGTTGGAGTATGCGCAGCGCCTCGGCCAGGCGCGGGCCCGGCCGCGAGAGTATGTCTTCGTTGATGAACACCACACGATTGCGCTTCAGCGCGTCGGTTGACGCGAAATACGGCTGGCGGCGCAGTGCCGCGACGGCCTTCTCGCGGAAGCCTTCCTGCAGTAGCTCAGGCAGCAGTATCACCTCAGGATTTACCGTCAGGATGGTCTCAGGCGTAATGACGCCGAAGCCCTTGCCGGTGAACGCGTTCGCGCCGCCGGCGTGCTTGATGAGGTCATTGACGAATGTCCCCTGGCCCGCGGCGTAGAACGGCGGCTGCAGGCTGCACGCCAGCATCAGCACCCGCGGACGGCGCTGCAGGTTCTCGGCTTTGCTCGCGGCGGCGTCAAACTCAGCCTTGAGTTCGGCTACCCGCTTACGCGCATCCTTCCCAACATCAAGCAACTCGGCGAGTTTCAGCGCCTGTTCATAGACACCCGCCAACGACTCTGGGTTGTCCAGCACGAACACGGTCAGCCCCAGGGCGCGGAGCTTATGGATGACGGGCAGCGGGTTGCCACGGAACGCTAGCACCAGATCTGGCTGCAGCGACACGATGCGCTCAAGGTCGGGGTCAATGTAGCCGCCGACGCGGGGCAGTTGCGCCACTTCCGGCGGGTAGGAGTCAAAGTCGGTGACGCCCACGATGCGGTCAAACGCGCCCAGGAAGTCCAGCGTCTCGGTGAGGCTGGGTGCCAGGCTGACAATGCGCTGGTACTCGCCCGGCGCGAATTCGCGGCCGAAGTAGTCGGTCACCGCCTGTGCTGGCAGCGCCACCGCTGCGGAAACGACCACGGCGATAATCGAAATAAGTAGCTTACGGAGTATGGTTAGTCTCATTGCGGTGTTCCGGTTCAATCGTGATTACGGGCGCGCCGTTCGTGCCCTTGAGCAGTACCAGGTGCGTCCGGTAGGTCTTCTCCAGGCGGTCCAGCACCAGCACTTCCGCCGGCGGCCCGTCCGCCGCCAGCTCGCCGCCGTCCAGCAGCAGCAGCCGCTCGGCGTAGCTGCCCGCCAGCGAGAGGTTGTGCAGGCTCACCAGCACGGTGAACCCGCGCTCGGCCCGCAGCCGCGCCAGGCTGTCCAGCAGGCGCTTCTGGTGCGCCAGGTCCAGGTGGGTAGTGGGCTCGTCCAGCAGCAGCACGCGCGGCTCCTGCGCCAGCGCCCGCGCCAGCAGCACCAGCTGCCGTTCGCCGCCGGACAGCTCGTTGAACCGGCGCGCAGCGAACTCCTCCAATTGCAGCTCGGCCAGCGCACGGTCAACCGCATCGTCATCAGTGGGTCTCAACCGCGCCGAGGCGCCGAGATGCGGCAGCCGCCCCAGTTCTACCACCTCGCGCACGGTGAAGGGCACCGGCGGCACGCGTTCCTGGGAAAGCACCGCCAGCGTCCGCCCGCGCACCGCGTCCGGCATCCGTCTTGCATCCGTGCCGAATATGCGCACGCTGCCGGCGCTCACGTTGATGCCGCCGGTGAACAGGCGCAGCACGCTGGTCTTGCCCGAGCCGTTGGGGCCGATGAGCGCGGCGAATTCGCCTTCGGTGAGCGAGAAGGAGAGGTCCCGCAGGACCTGGCGGCCGTTGTAGCCTGCGGTTACCGCCTGCGCCGACAGTGCTTCCGCCATCGCGCCCCCCGGATGCGAGCTTCGGCGGGCTGATGGATGGCGCGTGCGCTGGCAAGGCTGTGCGTTAACGAATGGCGGTGGCCTGAAGTAGTGCAGGTTGTCAGCGGCGTTTCCAACACTTCACCCGTTCCGAGAAGCTCGGTGTTGACGCCCGCCGGCAAGTGTCCTGGCTTGGTTTCATCCCGCAGCCGCCCCCTTCTCAGCCCCGCGTCGCGGGGCCAATGGGCTCATGGCGGCCCGGTCCACCTCACAGTGGCTGGCCCGCGGCGGATTTGCACCGCCTTCCTTGGGCCGGCGGACATGCCCATTGTGGCATCGGGGGTGGGGGATGTCAATGGGGGCGGGGGATCAGCGTCAGGTGAAACCGCTTCCAGCTTCCAGCTTCCAGTCGCCAGCGGGAGGGGAAGTAGATCCGGTTGCGCGCGATGGTGCAGGTTTGGGAGGAATCACAGGCGGGTCCCTCCGGCATCCCTCGTTGAGGGACTGTGGCGGGCAAGCGCCTGTGCCACTGACGCCTGTGCCACCTTCCTTGGCCGGACTCGCGACCTCCAGGTCGCGAGGTTTAGAAGGTGCCGCGAACTGGAGTTCGCGACTCCGGTCCTCTTGTTGTTCGCATGATGACTTCCAGGCCTCGATGTCCGCGGAGAGGCGCTGGGTGAGCTTGTTGATACGGGTGAGCAGCAAGGCCCAAGGCTCCAGGATCGCGGTCTCGGGGTCGTACTGGCAGAC
>CAZKNJ010000046.1:0-14250 GCA_964554185.1 uncultured Planctomycetales bacterium
GCGGAAGTACTCCAGGCTGCGGGCGAGGGCGTAGGAGTTCGGCGGGATTTCGCAGACGGGGGCTCTGAGCGCGGTGAACATGTTGGCGTCAAAGGCCTTGGGGTCGAGGAAGTCGCCGAGTAGGTAGTTGTTGAACACTCGGAAATCGTCAGCCACGCGCAGGTCGTAGCCGTAGGCGGACAGCCCGTAGGAAACCACACCGTCGCGCATTTGCTCCGGCGCAAAGGGCTCAATCATGCGGTGCTGGCGCACCATCTCGCGAATCCAGCTGTCGGGTTTTATCATAAGCGTGTTGGGGCACGAGCACCCGGCCCGCCACTGGCGGGCGGATTCAGCGCCGTAGGTTGTCAACGGGGCGCTGTCTTACTTCTTGGCGCCCTTGGGGCGCATGATGAACAGGACGATCGCCACTACGATCAGCGCCACCACGACGCCGATTTGCCATGTAGCCATTCGCACTCCCCCTTTGGATGGATGAGAGATTCTAGCAAAACGCGGCGGTTTACGTATCGGGCGGAGGAGGATCGGCGGGGAGGGCGGACGATTCGCCGCCGCTCAACCGGCCGTACTGCTCCAGCCTGAACGCGAAATCGGAGAAGTGCTTGCCGACTTCGTCGTACTTGTTGGATGCGTTCCTGATATGCGTGCCGAGTTTGCCGAAGTCCTCCTGGGCGGCGCCTAGGTCCTTCACCAGCGCGCCCAGCTGCTCGCGGATGGCCTTGGCGTGCTCCGAGACCTTCAGCCCGCGCAGGCCGTACGCAAGCGCGACAAGGTAGGCGTAGAAGGTGAAGGGGCTGACGGGAATGACCTTGTAACGGTAGGAGTAGTCCAGCAGGGTCTCGCCACCAACCTCGGTGTTTACCGCTTCGTAATAGACGTTCTCCGCCGGGATATACATCAGCGCGAAGTCAACAGTGCCCAGCTCCGGCTTGATGTACTTCGTGCGAATCTCGTCCACGCGCGCCTTGACATCCTTCATGAAGTCGCGCCGGGCGCGGTTCTTGCCCTCGTCGGTTTCCTCACTGAGGATGCGCTCAAAGGACGGGAGCGGAAACTTGCTGTCTATGGGCACGAGCCCGTCGGGCAGCTTCACAATGGCATCCACCCGCTCGGCGCCCAGAGAATACTGGGTTTCGTAATGTTCGGGCGGAAGGACATTGCCCAGGAGCTGCTCGAGCAGGACTTCGCCCAGGCCGCCGCGGGCTTTGGGCGCTTTCAGCAGCTCTTTGAAGCTGACAACGTCCTTAGCGAGGTCTTCCACCCTTCTCTCAGCTTCAACCACACGGGTGAGGCCTTCCGCGACCTTGCCCAACCGGCTCGCCACGGAGTTCTCCCCTCCCTGCAGGCTCGTCTGCAAGGTCCGGGATAGAGACTCGACCGTCTGGCTGAGTTGGCCAGCGGAGCCGACAACCTTGCCGACCTCCCCCTTGAGGTCGCTGATATCGAGCGCGGGCGGCTCAGGCTGAGGGCGCTTCAGCAACAGATACAGGTTCGCCACCGAGACGATTCCCACGATGCACACGAAGATGAGAGTGACGATGACTAGGGCGTCCATCCGCTCCTCCTTGCCGTTTAGGGCCTGGCACTCCGCTATAATAGCATCCCGTGGCGCCAGCGGAGTACAAGCCTCTCTTTCCCCCGACGCTGCCGGTGAAGCGGCTGCCCAGCACCTACGCACGCCGCCGGGAGG
The DNA here is from genome assembly GCA_964554185.1 of uncultured Planctomycetales bacterium. Classification (GTDB taxonomy): domain Bacteria; phylum 4484-113; class 4484-113; order 4484-113; family 4484-113; genus CAZKNJ01. The sequence continues at coordinate 1,691 of CAZKNJ010000046.1, forward strand.
TCGCCATCGGCTCGGTGACTATCGGCGGGGACAACGCTGTCGCTGTGCAGTCCATGACCAACACTGATACTTCTGATGTGGACGCCACGGTTGCGCAGATTCGACGCTTGGAGGAGGTCGGATGCGAGATTGTGCGGGTCGCCGTGCCCGACCGCCGAAGCGCGGAGGCGCTCCCCGCCATCAAGGAGGCAATCAGCCTACCGCTGGTGGCGGACATCCACTTCAACCCGGAGCTGGCATTGGCCGCGCTGGAGGCGGGGGTGGATAAGCTACGCCTGAACCCGGGAAACATCAGCACCCGGGAGCGCCTGGAGCCGATTGCCAGAGAGCTGGCGCGGCGCGGGACGCCCGTGCGCGTCGGCGCGAATGCCGGGAGCATCCCCAGCGACCTGAAAATCGTGTACGAGCGAGACCCGGTGGCGGCCATCGTGCAAGGTGCGCATCGCTACGTGGAGATGCTGCAGGAGTTCGGCGTCTCCAACATCGTGGTGGCGCTGAAGAGCAGTGACGTTCCTACTACCGTGGAGAGCTACCGCAAGTTCGCCAGCGAATGCGACCTGCCGTTGCACATCGGCATCACTGAGGCCGGCCCGGGGATAACCGGCGCAGCCCGCAGCGCCGTGGGCATTGGCATCCTGCTGACGGAAGGGCTGGGGGATACGCTGCGCGTCAGCATCTCCGGTGACCCGGTGGACGAAATCACTGTCTGCCGCGAGATACTATCTTGCCTGGGGCTAGCACGTGCCCCCAGGCTTATCGCTTGCCCCACCTGCGCCCGGGCAGAGTTTGACGTGCCGGCGGTCGCCGAGCGGATTCGCGGCGAGCTGATGAAGCTGCAGCGGCCGGTGACAGTGGCGGTGATGGGCTGCGTGGTCAACGGGCCCGGCGAGGCCGAAGAAGCAGATTTGGGCCTGGTGGGCTCCGGCGGGAAGTTTGTGCTGTACGTGCGCGGCAAGATGGCCGCCAAAGACCTGGAGCTGGACGAGGCGGTGCAGCGGCTGATAACCAAAATCGATTCAATGGAGACCGCTCCGTGATGGACCTGCCGCGCGTCTCACTAATCATCCCGGCCTACAACGAAGCGCCGACGGTCGGCGAGGTGTTGCGGGTCGCTGCGGCTTCCGGGCTCTTTCACGAGATAATCCTCGTGGACGACGGCAGTTCCGATGGCACCAGCCGGGCGTATGAGCAGGCCCGTGAGCATGCTGCAAGCCAGTACGACCCCGCGCGGGTGCCGCCGGACATCCGGCTGGTGAGCCACCCGCGCAATATGGGCAAAGCTGTCGCCATGCGCGACGGGCTGCAGCTTGCCACCGGCAACATCGTCATGTTCATTGACGCCGACCTGCTTGGCCTGAAGCCGGAGCACATGAAAGCCATGCTCGCGCCGCTGCTGGATGACAGCGACTACCGCTCCAGCCTGGGCGTCTTCGTCGGCGGGCGCGCGGCCACCACTATGGCGCAGAAGATCGCGCCCTTCATCAGCGGCCAGCGGGCGTGCTTCCGCGATGACCTCCAGGGATTCAAGGCCTGGGAGCGAGTGGGCTTCGGGGTCGAAACCGCGCTCAACCGTTACCTGCAGGAGAAGAACGTGAAGGTGCGCGTGGTGGAGCTGGAGAACCTGACGCACCGGATGAAAGAGGAGAAGCGCGGCGCGGTGCGCGGCTTTGGGGCGCGGCTGAAGATGTACTGGGACATTCTCACTACCTGGGTTCAAAGCAAGTTCACACGGTATTCGGGGGACGCACGATGAGAGCTTTCCGCATTGCTGCGATGGTCGCGCTGGCGCTCCTGGCTTTCGCCGCCGCCGCATCGGCAGCTACGCCGGTGCGCGAGTTCCAGATCGTCATTGAGAACACGGTGAACGGGCGGATATTCGTATGGGAAGATGGCAAGTCGGTTGAGATTGGTAAGGTGCTCGCGCCCTGCGGCTCAGTTAGCCGGGAAGGGTTCACCGCCAGCAGTTGGGCGCCGGACAGCTCGGTGTGCGCCACCGCAGTGAACGCCATCCATCTGAAAATTGCCAACAACCTGGAGACGGCGCGGGGCATACTAATCACACTCCAGCCACGCGAGTTCCTGGACTTCGATCCGGCGAACTACGGGAGCTACTTCTCGCAAAGCTCGTCCATCTTCACGGACATACCCGCTGGGAGTGGCATCTTTGGCGGCATGTATGCGCCGCTGGTGGGAAGCAAGCTGGAAGTAGCGCATACACTTCCCGCGAAGCTGCGAGAAGTCGTGGAGTACGGCGTACTTACGCAGGAGTTCGGGAAAGACGGTTCGTCTTTGCCGCAAGCGCTTCCTGCGGACTACATGCCGAGCGAAGGCGACGCCTTCATCATCACGGTCACGCGCCAGGCGGACATTGACTACGTTGAGTTTGACAACTCCTTCGGCGGATACATCACGGTCAAGCGCATCGGGCAGGAGCCCGAGGTTATCGGGCAGGTGCTCAAGCCGGTGGCAGGTGTCGGGCGCTTCGGCGGGACGGTGTATGCCCGGGTCGGCCGCATCCGCGCCAACCACCCCGGCGTGATTGACATCAGCACTTCGCCCATGGGCGAAATCGGCGGCTTCCAGATCATCCCGCGCAAGCATGCGATGAGCCCGGAGATGACCTTCGCGCGGACGCTCACGCAGTGGATGGTGGTAGGCCCGATTGACGGGCGGAACCCCAGTTGGGAGGGGCTGCCACCGCTGTTCTGCGCGCACCTCTATCCCAGCTACCTGCCGCTGCTCGACAGCGAGCCAGGAATGGATGAGGTAAGCGCGCTGAACCGGCTGCTGTCGCGGTTCTATGTAGTCGGACGCATGCGCGGCAGCGAGGAATGGGGGCCGCTGCCCAGCGTCACCGGGCGGGTGGACGACGCGCTCGTAGACCTCGGCGCCATCCGCATCTACTTCCCACTGCCTGCCGACTAGTTAGAAGAAGGTCTTCTTCTGGACGGTAGCGGTGCTGGCCAACTCGCCGTCGTGGTAGTAGTTGCTCTCCCTGACCATCCACCTTCCGTTAAGGAACTGGAATTGGATCTCGAAGACCATCTCCGAAGAACTGTGGTCTATGGTGGCACTGCACGGGTAGTCTTTAGAGAAGGCGTCATCGTACATCCAGGTGATTGCCGTCATCACCTCTTCGGGCTTCTCTTCACCAGCATTCTCATCGGTCGCCTTACGCAAGTAGTAGTAGTGCTCAGCCGTCAGCCGCCCGGAGTCGTCAAACTCTGCGACCCATCTTGTCGCCCCTGCGCTGAAGTAGCCATACCAGCTGCCGCCGTGCACCGGACCGTTCCCGAAGCTGTGCCGGGCGAGCTTGCCCGTATCATCGCGCAGCTCGATCGTCCTCTTGGTTTCATCCAACCACTCAAGACTGTAAGCCCTGCCTGCCCGGAAAAGGGCAAAAGAAGCTGGGTTGAATGTAATGCCCATTTGGCGTGGGATGCCCAGATTCTCGATGATAGGCGGTTCGGTGTCTTTACGGTAATCCAGCCAAAGCTCAACATCCGGTTCGGCAGGAAGCAGCCATGGGTTAGCAGCCCGGATTGCACTGAGTTCCGCCTTGCTCACCGGCTCGTTAGCTGCTGCCGGAGCGTAACAGACAAGTACGAACAGGGCTGCGGTTAGCAGGCCTGCGATTCCTCGTGTCATCTTCCCCACCTCCGAGTCCATTATACCGCAATGCTTAATCTGGGGATGAAGCAGCAAACTGACCTGCGCGGAGGATAGCCATAGAAATCACCGGACACCCACGCCCAGGTCCCGCAGAAGCATGCTACGGGCCAGCACCTCCAGCGCGGTTGAGGGCGCGATGAAGCTATCGGTTATGCTGCCACGGGAGTTGGAGCCAAGCATACTGAAGAGGTCAAACATGCTTTTCTTGCGTTCAAAGGGCACGACCTTCGCGTCTTTGGGTAAGCCGGCAAGCTCCCTCGCTTTGTCCTTAGCCGCTTCCAGTCCGCCAAGTTCATCGGCCAGCTTGAGCTGCACCGCGGTCTCGCCGGTGTAGATCATGCCGGTAGCCAGCTTGCGCACTTCGTCAAGTTCCATAGACCGCCCGGTTGCCACTGCTTGAATAAACTGCTCGTGCACCTGGTCGAGCATCTGCTGGAGCATCTGGCGCTCGTTGTCTTTCATCGGGCGCGTGGGGCTACCGATGTCCTTGAATTCCCCCGCTTTGACGGTGTCGCTGCGGACGCCGTACTTCTCCATCAGCCCGGAAAACTCCATCACGTCAAACAGCACGCCGATGCTGCCGGTGAGAGTGCTGGGGCTGGTGAAGATGTAGCTGGCGGGGGAGGAGATGTAGTAGCCGCCGCTGGCGCAGACATCGCCCATGCTTACCACCACCGGCTTGTCCGCTTTGACTTTGACGATTTCGTCGTAAATCTCGTTGCTGGCCGCGGCGCTTCCCCCGGGGGAGTTTATGCGCAGCAGGACAGCCTTGATGTCGGCGGATGTACGCGCCTTCTCCAGAGCCTGCACCAGCTCTACGGACGAGACTGTCATCCCGGACCACGGCGATGAGCCCGCAGCGGAGTCGCCCATGATGGTGCCTTCCACATAGATAAGCGCCACTCGGTCGCCGCTGCCGGGGAAGCTGTCGCCGTGCGTGATGCCCGCCAGCATGTACTTGCCGATGAGGGCGATGACGACGACAAGGATGATGAAGACCACAAGACCGGTTGTGAAGCTCTTTTTCATATCCGCACCTGTATGGTGCGAGGATTCTACCGCACTACGGAGTTGGGGCCGCCAAGCCGCCGCCAAACTTCGCTATAATCACCCCCGGCGCGGTCCCATATGGCACGGTTGTTGGAACATAAAGCGAAAGAAGTGCTTGCAGGATTCGGCATCAGGGTGCCGGACGGATACACCGCGTCAACTCCGGAGGAAGCTGCCGCCGCGGCGGAACGCATTGGCGGCGACGTGGTAATCAAGGCGCAAGCCTTCGTCACTGGCCGCGCAGGCAAGGGACTCATCAAATTCGCCGCCAGCCCCGCCGAGGCGCGGCAACATGCACAAGAGCTACTGGGGCAAAATGCGGGCGGATTCCCCATTGAGCTGGTGCTGGTGGAGCGCAAGTTGCAGATTGAGCGCGAGCTGTTCGCCGCCTGCCTGGTCTCCGATGAAATCGCCGCGCCGGTCGCGATGCTGGGAAGCCGCGGCGGTTCCGGCGTGGAGGCGATGGCCTCTCGGGGTGAAGCAGTGCTGGCGAAGCGGCCGTTCGACCCGGAGGATGGCCTGGATGTGAGAACAGCGGCTGCGATGGCGGAGGAGTGCGGCCTGCCGACTCGGATGCACAGCGCCATCGCTGAAGTGCTGCAAGGGCTGGCGCAGGTTTTCCTGGAGAAGGAAGCGCGCAGCCTGGAAGTGAATCCATTGGCGGTCTTGCGCGACGGTTCTTTAGTAGCCGCGGACTGCCACTTCTCAGTGGATGATTATGCCGTGTCCCGCCATCCGGAGCTGGAGATTGAGATTGCGCGCGAAATCGGCCATCCCGCCACGCCGCTGGAGAAGATTGCGGCGGCTTACGAGGAGACCGACCATCGTGGGACCTTCTACTTCCTGGAGCTGAGCGCCACCGGCAAGAAACTGGTGGGCTTTCACGGCGCGGGAGGCGGCGGCAGCATGATGAGTATGGACGCGCTGGTGCGCCACGGCTTTACCGCCAAGAACTTCTGCGACACCAGCGGCAACCCGAGCGCGGCCAAGGTCTACCGCGCATGCAAACATATCCTTGCGCAGGACGGGATCATCGGCTACTTCGCGAGCGGAAGCGGCGTCGCTAGCCAGGAGCAATTCCATTCCGCGCGCGGGATGGTGAAGGCTTTCCGCGAATGGCCGCTTTGCGTGCCCGCGGTGATTCGCCTCGGAGGCAACAAGGAAGAGGTCGCGATAGACATTCTCACGCGCTTCCTGGGCGACCTGCCCGTGCCGGTTGAAGCGTATGGCAAGGACGATAGCGCCGCCTTCTGTGCTGAGAGGCTGGATGTGCTGGTGAAGGCGCATCCGCCCGTGGTTCCGTATGAGTGCGTGCCGACCGCGCGGACAGAGCCTGCAGAGCAGGAATACCGCTTTGATATCCGCACGGGAAGCATTTCGTTTGACCATGCGATTTGCGCGAGCTGCGAAGGCCAGCCCTGCATCGCCAGCTGCCATGCAGAGATACTGGAACTCGTGGAAGGCAAGCCGCGCTTGAAAGAACCGGCGGAAGAATCGGCGCATCGCTGCACTGAGTGCCTGGCCTGCGAGCTGGCCTGTTACAACGTGGGCAAACGCTCAATTCGTATTGACCTGCCGATACCCGGGTTTGAGGAATACCTGGCGAAGCGAGGTGCCAAGTGAGTATCCTCGTAAATGAAAACACACGGGTCGTGGTGCAGGGCATCACCGGCCGCGAAGGCCAAGTGCGCACCAAGCTGATGCTAGGTTATGGCCCCAAGGTGGTCGCCGGGGTGACGCCCGGACGCGGCGGCGAAGAAGTGCTGGGCGTCCCGGTGTTTGACGCGGTGCAGGACGCGGTGAAGCAGGTCGGTGGTATCGACGCCAGCGTAGTGTTCGTCCCGGCCCGCGCGGCACTGGAAGCTGCCAAGGTAGCGATGGATTCCGGGGTGAAGCTCGTGGTCATCGTACCCGACCGGGTGCCGCTGCACGATGTGATGAAGCTTGCGAAGCACGCACGGCAGACCGGCGCGGTCTTTCTGGGGCCCAACACACTGGGCTGCCTGTCGCCGGGCAAGGGTGTGCTGGGGATGATGGGCGGCAGCCCCGAAGCCGCGCGCAAGTTCTTCCGTCCCGGGCGCGTGGGCATCAGCAGCCGCAGCGGCGGCATCACCTCCAGCATGGCCTACTACTTGAACAAGGCCGGCATCGGCGCGAGCACCATCGTGCACGTGGGCGGGGACAGCATCGTGGGCCTGCCGCACCCCGCGGTGCTCAAGCTGTTTGAGGCCGATCCGGATACAGACTTGGTGGTGATGTTCGGCGAAATCGGCACGACGCAGGAGGAGCGGGTCGCGGAGATGATGAAGCGCGGCGAGTTCACAAAGCCGCTGGTCGCCTACATCGGCGGCAAGCAGGCCGAGGAGGGGACGCGCTTTTCGCACGCCGGGGCGATAGTGGAAGGCGGGCGCGGCGGCTACCAGAGCAAGGTTGACGCGCTGCGTGACGCCGGAGCGGTGATTGTGGAAAACTTCGAGGACCTGCCGGCGGTTACCGGCCGGGTCCTCGCGAAGGTGGAGCGTTAATGGACGAAGGAAGCTGGAAAACCGGGATTACGAGCATCAAGCCCAATGAGATACGCTTGCGGGGCTACCGCATTGACGAGATGATGGGGCGGGTGAGCTTCGCCGGGGGCGTGTTCCTGCTGTTCCACGGACGGCTGCCCACTGCGGCGGAAGAGAAGCTCTATGATGCGATGATGCTCGCGAGCATTGACCACGGGGTTACGCCGCCGTCGGCACAGGCCGCGCGGCTGGCGGCGTCAACCGGTGCACCGCTGAACGGTGCGCTGGCGGCGGGAGTACTCTCAATCAACCAATACCACGGCGCAGCGATTGAGCCAGCCATGCGGATGTTCCTGGAGCTGAAGACGCAGCTTGATGCCAGCGGCAAAGGCGTGGCGGACTTCGCCAGCGAGTATGTGTCGAAGGCGCTGGCGGAGAAGAAGCGGCTGTTCGGCTACGGCCACCGCGTGCATACGGACGACCCACGCACGCAGCGGCTGTTTGAAGTGGCGGCGGAAGCGGGGAAGGATGGAGTGTATCTACGGCTGGCGCGCGCGATTGGCGAGGAACTGTGTAAGCAGAGCGGTAAGACGCTGCCGCTCAATGTTGACGGCGCCATCGGGGCGCTGCTCTGCGAGCTGGAGTTCCCGGTGGAAGTGAGCAACTTCCTGTTCATCCTGCCGCGTACAGCCGGGATGGCGGCGCATTACTGGGAGGAGATCACGCGCGAGAAACCGATGCGGCGGATTGATTACGCCAAGGCCGAATATGATGGCCCGGAGCCGCGCAGCCTGGGGGAAGACCAATGAAAGATGAACTGCTGAATGTATTGCCTGAACTTAAGATGGTCGGAGACGAAGAGCTGCGCGAGAAGTGCGCCAGCGCCTTCGTGGAAGCGATGGAGTTGGGCGGCTGGTCGCCCGCCGACCTTGATAGCATTCCCTTCACGCTGCTCATCAAGCCGTGTCCCGCGAGCTTCCTCAAACATACGCGTAGCGTTACCGCGACGGCGCTGGGGATAGCCAATGTCCTGGCGGGCGCCTGGCCCGCGGAGAAGGCCATGGAAGTCAACCGCGACCTGCTGCTGGCCACCGCGCTGCTGCACGACGTCGGCAAGCTGCTGGAATATGAGCGCGACGGCGAAGGTGGATACCGCAAGAGCGCCAGCGGCAAGCTGCTGCGGCATCCGGTCTCCGGCGCGGGGCTGTGCGTGAAGCACGGGCTGCCGGACGAAGTGGTGCACGGGGTGATGTACCACAGCCACGAGGGCGACGGCATTCGCGCGACGCCGGAAGCTATCATCGTGAACCACGCAGACTTCCTCAACTTTGAGCCGCTGGTGCTGAAGTATGGGTAAGACGTTCTCCGAAAAGGTGTTCAGCGCAAAGGCCGGGCGGGAGGTGCGCGCGGGCGAAATCGTCACGCTGGAGCCGGACTACATCCTCACCCACGACAATAGCGCCGCCATCCTCAAGAAGCTGCCCGCCATCGGCGTGACCCGGCTCAAGTATCCCGAGCGCGCGGTGATAGTGCTGGACCATGTGACGCCCGCGGCGGACAGCAAACACGCGGCCAACCACAAGGCCATCCGCGAGTTCGTGGCGGCGCAGGGCATCAAGCACTTCTACGACGTGGGCTTCGGCGTCTGCCACCAGGTGATGGTGGAAGAGGGCTTCGCCTACCCGGGCCGGCTGATACTCGGCAGCGACTCGCACACGCCCACCGCCGGGGCGGTGGGCGCTTTCGCCGCGGGCATCGGCCGCACTGAGACCGCCGGGGTATGGGTTACCGGGGGGCTGTGGCTGCGGTGCCCGGAGACCGTGCGTCTTGAGCTTACCGGCAGGTTCCAGCCACATGTGTCCGCCAAGGACCTCGCGCTCGCCATCATTGGGCGCATCGGCGCTGATGGGGCGCTTTACTACGCGGTGGAGTATGCGGGAGAGGCCACCGAGGCGCTGGACATCGCTGACCGGATGGTGCTGTGCAATCTCGCGGCGGAGATGGGCGCAAAGAATGGGTACTTCCCACCTGACACGGTTACCGCGCAGTTTCTCGGTGAGCCTGACGGGAAGCATGCTGCACTGCATTCCGACGAGGATGCCGAATACGTGCAGAAACTCGGCTTTGACCTGAGCGTGCTGGACGCGATGGTGGCGGCGCCACACACTGTGGACAATGTGAAGCCAGTGGGCGAGTTCACCGGCAAGCGTATCGACCAGGCGCTCATCGGCACTTGCACCAATGGCCGTATCGAGGATATCCGTACTGCGGCGAAGGTGCTGACGGGCAGGCGGGTGGCGGCCAGCGTACGGCTGCTCATCTTCCCCGCGTCAATGAAGGTCTACCGCCAGGCGCTGGAAGAAGGCTTAGTCGCGCCATTGGTGGACGCGGCCGCAGTGTGGATGAACCCCGGCTGCGGCCCCTGCCTGGGAGCGCACGAGGGCGCGCTGGCGCCGGGCGAAGTCTGCCTGTCCACCGCCAACCGCAATTTCAAGGGGCGCATGGGCGACCCCAACTCCGAGATATACCTCGCGAGCCCCGCGACCGTGGCGGCCAGCGCCATCGCGGGCAAGATCGCCTCGCCGAGGGAGTACTTCTGATGGGCAAGGTCTTCAAGTACGGTGACGATGTGAACACCGACGTCTTATTCCCCGGGAAGTACACCTACACCGCTATGGAGCCGGCGGAGATGGCGCAACATGCACTGGAGGACCTGGACCCGCAGTTCTTCAAGCGAGTGCAGCCGGGGGACATTATCGTGGCGGGGAAGAACTTCGGATGCGGCTCCAGCCGCGAGCAGGCGGTGCTGGCGCCTAAGTATGCAGGGGTGGCGGCGGTTATTGCCGTGAGCTTCGCCCGCATCTTCTACCGCAACTGCATCAACAGCGGCCTGCCCGCGCTGGTGCTGCCCGATGCCGCGCGGACGCTGGAAGACGGCGATGAAGCCGAAGTGGATCTGGCTGCCGGCGTCGTTCGCACGAGCAAGGGCGATTTCACCTTCCCGCCGTTCCCGCCGGAGGTGCAGGCCATACTGGACGCCGGCGGCTTGATTGAATACTTGCGAGAACACTACGCGAAGTAATCCCTGGAGGAGATGATGGCGAAATACCGTATTGCGTGGCTGCCCGGCGACGGCGTAGGCAAGGACGTGGTGGAAGCAGCCCGCATCGTGCTGGATGCGCTGAAGCTGGACGCCGAGTACATCCCCGGCGATATCGGCTGGGAGTTCTGGTGCACCGAGGGTAATCCCCTGCCCGACCGCACCAAGGAAGTGCTGCGCTCAACCGATTGCGCGCTGTTCGGCGCCATCACCAGCAAGCCGCGCGACGAGGCGAACGAAGAACTCGCGCCGGAGCTGCAGGGCAAGGGGCTTTCTTACTTCTCGCCCATCGTGCAGATGCGCCAGGAGTTCAACCTGCACACCAACCTGCGCCCGTGCAAAGCCTATCCCGGTAATCCGCTGAACTACCGCGATGGTATTGACCTGGTCGTCTTCCGCGAGAACACGGAGGACCTGTACGTCGGCATCGAGTGGTTCCCGATTACGGACACCGTGCGGGAGGCGCTGCTGACCCATCCTAAGATGAAGCGATTTGCGACCACGCCCAACGATGAGATTGCGGTAAGCGTGCGCCTGAATACGGTGAAGGGCTGCGAGAGTATTGCGCGCCAGGCCTTTGAGTATGCCCGCAAACACGCCCGCAAGCGCGTCACCATCGTGGAGAAGCCCAACGTTATCCGCGAAACCAGCGGCCTGATGGTCCGCGCGGCCCGCAAGGTGGCGAAGGACTACCCGGAGATTGCGTTTGACGAGGCGAACATTGATGCGATGTGCATGTGGCTGGTGAAGAACCCGCAGGATTACGACGTGCTAATCTCCAGCAACATGTTCGGCGACATCATCAGCGACCTGGCGGGTCAGCTGGTCGGCGGGCTCGGCTTCGCCTGCAGCGGCAACATCGGCGACGAGTACGCCGTGTTTGAGCCGACCCACGGGAGCGCCCCGAAATACGCCGGGCAGTACAAAGTGAATCCGCTGGCGATGCTGCTGTCGGTAAAGCTGATGCTGGACTGGCTGGGCGAACCGGAAAGCGCGGCCAAGCTGGAAAGCGCGCTGGCCGCGGTTATCGCCGAGGGCAAGGTGCGCACCTACGACATGGGCGGCAAGAACTCCACGCTGGATGTGGCGGAGGAAATCGCCCGTAAGCTCTGAGAGGTAACCATGAAAGCAATCATTCTTGGATGCGGACTCGTCGGCGGAGAGATTGTGCGCGATCTCGCGGTGGACGGCGAGTTTGAGGTAACAGCGGTGGACCTGAGTGCATCGGCGCTGGAGCCGCTTAACAGCCTGCCGCACGTGACAACATTGCAGGAGAATCTCGGACGGCCGGAACGGGTGAGCGAGCTTGCGCGGGGGCACGACCTCGCCGTCATCGCCGTCCCCGGTTTCATGGGCCACCAGACACTGGAGGCCGCGATTGAGGCTAGCATCAACACAGTGGATATCTCGTTTGCGCCCGAGGATGCCGCACCGCTGAACGAGCTGGCGGAGAGCAAGGGCGTCGTTGCGATTGCGGACTGCGGCGTGGCGCCGGGGCTGTCGCACGCTCTGGTTGGCCGGGCGGCCTCGCAGCTGGACGAAGTGACATCCGTTTCGATGTACGTTGGTGGCCTGCCGGCGAATCCGGAGCCGCCGTGGGAGTACAAAGCCGTGTTTTCGCCGGCGGACGTGCTGGAGGAGTACACGCGCCCCGCGCGCCTAAAGCGTGGTGGGATAGTCGTGCTGGTCGACGCGCTGTCGCAGGTGGAGGAATTGGAATTCCCCGAGGTTGGCACGCTGGAGGCCTTCGCTACCGACGGGCTACGGTCGCTGCTGAGCACGATTGACGCGCCGGACATGGTGGAGAAGACGCTGCGCTACCCGGGGCATGCAGTGAAGATGCGCACGCTGCGGGATGCGGGGCTTTTCAGCAAGGACGCGGTGGAGGTAGGCGGCATCGCGGTGCGACCGCTGGAGGTCACGAGCCGCCTGCTCTTCCCGCAGTGGAAGCTGCGGGAAGAGGACGAAGACCTGACGGTGATGCGGGTCATTGTGCGCGGGAAGAAGGACGGAAATGAGCGGACGTTCACCTACAACCTGCTTGACCGCTACGACCGCGAGCGGCGGGTGACCTCAATGGCGCGCACCACGGGCTACGCAGCGACCGCCGCGGTGCGCCTCATCCGCGACGGCGTGTTCGCGCGCAAAGGCGTCTCCCCGCCGGAGCACTTGGGGATGGATGCGGCGTGCTTCGATGCGCTGATGGGGCATCTGGGGCGAAGGGGGATTGTGGT
>CAZKNJ010000047.1:0-7069 GCA_964554185.1 uncultured Planctomycetales bacterium
CGGACTCGCGACCTCCAGGTCGCGAGATTGAAGGTGTGGTGACGCGCCGCAGGCGCGTAAACCTGGAGGCTTGCCAGCCCTCCGGCTGGTCCCCACTCCCAACCTTTGCGGCCAGCGCCTCTTCCAGCGCAGCCTTCAACTCCGCCCATAGTGCGCTGTCCACGCCCTCGGGGCAGGGAAGCGCGTCAAGTTCCGCAAGGGTATCGGGAGGGGCAGTCTCTAGGCTGCCCATTGAAGCGGCGGAAAGCGAATCGGCGGCCTGGAGACCGCCGCTCCCACCATGAGGTAGTCCACACGCGGCGAAGGTGAGTAGCGTCAGCATCAGGGCCAGCGCGAGGATAAGCCACCGGTTGGCGCTGCGACTTGCCACGACTTCTTTCCACCAAGATTATACCGCAAGCAGCTTTCAGCTGCCAGCAAGATGAAGATAGCCGGGCTGAAGCCCGGCGTACGTGGGGTTGGTTTTCGGTTGTTGGACAGAATCACGGGCGAGGACGCCCGCGCCACCGCCTAAGCCCGGCGTACCCGCTATTGGATATCGGTTGTTGGCCTCCGTCTCCAGTCTGTTAGAATCCCCGCGATGCTCAATGCGCTGACCGAACGGTTGGGGAAGATACTCGGCGGATTCCGCAGTCGCGCCCGGCTGAACGCAGCCGAAGTGGAAGCGGGGCTGCGCGAAATCCGGCTGGCGCTGCTGGAAGCGGATGTGAACCTGAAGGTGGCGCGGGGGTTCACCGAGCGGCTGCGGGAGCGGCTGACCGGCGAGGACGTGGGGCGCGCGCTCACGCCGGCGCAGCAGATAGTGAAGGCGGTGCACGAGGAGCTGGTGGCGGTGCTGGGCGGGGAGGAAGTGGAGCGGCTGGCGGCGACTTCGTATGCGGGCCGGTTCGCGCCCATCATGCTCGTCGGCCTGCAAGGTTCGGGCAAAACCACCACCGCTGCGAAACTGGCGCTGCGCTTCAAGAAGGAGGGGCAGCGGCCGCTGCTGGTGGCGCTGGACTTGCAGCGCCCAGCGGCGGTGGAGCAGCTGGGCATCCTCGCCAGCGAAGTGAAGGTTGATGCGTTTACGGGGAAGGCGCCGGAGCCAGTGGCGTTGTCGCGGGCGGCGCTAGAACAGGCCAAGAAGGAAGGACGGTCGCCAGTGGTGATGGACACGGCTGGCCGCTTGCAGATTGATGACGCGCTGATGGACGAGCTTGCGCGCATCAAGGCTGCAACCGAACCGGTGGAGGTATTCCTGGTGGCTGACGCGATGACCGGACAGGAAGCGGTGAACATCGCGCAGACGTTCCACAAGCGCGTAGGGCTCACGGGAGTGATTCTCTCCAAGTTTGACGGCGACGCCCGCGGCGGCGCGGCGCTCTCCATCCTGGAAACCACCGGCGTGCCCATCCGCTATGTGGGCACCGGCGAGAAATCGGACGCGCTGGAGCCGTTCCACCCTGACCGCTGGGCGCGGCGGATGCTGGGCATGGGCGACGTGCTTTCCATCATCGAGAAGGTGGAAGAGACGGTGCAGGCGGAGGATGCGGAGGCCATTCAGCGGCGGCTGGCCAAAGACACTTTCACGCTGACAGATTTCCTCGCGGTAGTGGAGCAGACGCAGAAGATGGGGCCGCTCGGGCAGATGATGAAGCTGCTGCCGGGGATGCGGCTGAACGAAGATCAGCTTGCGCTGGGCGAGAAGGAGCTGGAACGGGTGAAGGCGATTGTGCGCTCCATGACCAAGGAGGAGCGCAGCAATCCCTCAGTGCTGAACGCTTCGCGGCGCAAGCGCATCGCACTGGGCAGCGGGACCACGGTGCAGGACCTCAACCGCTTTATGAAGCAGTTCAAGGAAATGCAGAAGATGATGAAGCACTTGAAGAAGGGGAAGCTACCTCTTGCGGGGCTGCTGGGGCGGCTCAGTCCCTGAACATCGCGGCGTTGGTGGCGAACCAGTCTTTAGTACGCGCCAGGCCGTCTTCCCAGACTACTTGCGGCGACCAGCCCATACTCTCATGTGCTTTGGACCAATCGAGGTGCACCAGCTTCTGGTCGGCGGGACGAGGCTCGGTGTTTACCGGCGGGTGGGTAGAGCCGGTGAGGGTGGAGAGAAGAGTGAATATCTCGTTCACCGAGCGCGGCTGATTGGTGGCGATGTTGAAGGCGCGATCATCTGATTCTCCGCACGGTTCCAGCGGGCAATTGGCCGCGTGGGCAAATGCATCAACCACATCGCCAACGTATACGTAATCCTTGGCCTGAGCGCCGGTTCCGTGTATTTGCACTGGTTCGCCACTCAGCATGCGGTTGAGGAAGATAGCGATGACGCCCGCCTCGCCCAGCGGATTCTGCCGCGGGCCGTACACATTCCCCAGCCGCAGGGAGACCGTTTCCAGGCCCTTGAAGCACGCGAAGTGGTGGCAGTAAAGCTCCAGCGCCAGCTTAGCGATTCCATAAGGTGCGAGCGGGTCCTTGCGCGAAGTCTCAGTGAAGGGAAGCGCATCGTGGACGGAGTAGATTGCGCCAGTCGAGGCAAAAACCAACCGGCGCACCACGCTGTCCGCCGCGGCCTGGAGGACGTTGAGGCCACCAGTGATGTTGATCTCGGCATCGCGGCGCGGGTCCTTGGTGCTCTCCGAAACGCTGATCTGCGCCGCGAGATGGTAGACCAGCTCCGGGCCGAAGCCGTGCGTGATGGCGGGTAACTCATCGGAGCAAATATCACACTCAACCAACTCCGCCGCCGACGGCACAAACTCGCGGTGGCCGGTGCTGAGGTTATCCACCACGAGCACTTCGTGGCCATCCGCGACCAAGCGGTCAGCGAGGTGGCTGCCGATGAAACCCGCTCCGCCGGTAACCAGCACTTTCACGCGCAGCACTCCTTGGTGTCGGTAGATCGGCACTGAAGTAGACGGCGCACGCTAGGCATCCAGCAGCTCCCGTACACGGGCGACCAGCTCGGAGAGCGGAACCGCGACTTGCTTGCCTTCCTCGCCGAACTCGGTGCGCAAGTCCTTAAGCTGCACCACCGGCGGATCGGCTGCAAGCTCGTCCTCGCCCGCCACCACCGCCAGCGAAATGCCGACTTTGTCGGCGTACTTGAACTGCTTGGTGAGCGTGCGACCACGTTTGTTGCCGCTCTTAAGCCATAGCTCCACGGCAATACCGGCATCGCGCAGCGTCCGCGCAATCGCGGCTGTGCGATCCACCAGCGCATCGTCAAAGACCGTGACCAGAACCTGCGCGGTTGACTGCACGGCGCGCACGCCGCCGTCCAAACCAAGCAGCTCCATCGCATCCAGCAGCCGGTCAACGCCCACCGAAAGGCCGACGCCAGTAACAGCGGTTCCGGAGTAACGGCTCACCAGATTGTCGTAGCGTCCCCCACCACCCACACTACCGACCGCTTCCGCGCCTTCAATGAAGATCTCGCAGACGAAGCCGGTGTAGTAATCCAGGCCGCGGGTGAGCGACGGGTCGGGGATGATCCGTGCAGGATCAACGCCTTCCTGCGCCAAGCGATTGAACAGCGCCGAGAGAGCGCTTTCCAGCGCGGAGGAATCCTTAATGGCCGCCAGCAGTATGTCGGCTGCGGCTTCCGGTATCGCGACTTCCTGCATGCGCTCAAATTCCAGCGCGGATTCGAAGTCCTGCAGCAGCATTTTGCCCGTCAGCTCGGCGCGCACCTTGGCCTCGCCCTGCTTGGCGAGCTTGTCCAGCACCCGGTATACGTCCTTTTCCTTGTCGGAGCTAATTTCCAGCGACCGCAAGATGCCACCGAGGTAACTGCGGTCGTTGATGCGGAAGCGGCAGTTGTTGAGGCCGAGTCTGGTGAAGCCCCGGTTCAATGCGGCGACCAGCTCCACTTCCGGCTCGTAAGGTCCGGCGCCGATGACGTCAATATCCATCTGCATGAACTCGCGGTAGCGCCCGCGCTTGGGCTTGTCGAAACGCCAGACCGGACCGGACTGGTAGCGCTTGAACGGAAGCTGTATTTCGTTGAGCGAGGACGCAACCACCCGTGCAAGCGAGACGGTGAAGTCAAACCGCAAGCCTATCGCGATGTTGTCCAGGTCAGTGAAGCGGTAAATCTGCTTGTTGCTGTCCACTCCGTAATCGGCGAGCAGGACTTCCTCGGTTTCCAGCGCGGGCGTGTCCAGCGGCGCGAAGCCGTAGCTCTCAAACACCGCGCGAAAGGCATCGGCCACACTCTGGCGCTTCCGCGCCCGTAGCGGCAGAAAGTCCTGAAACCCTCGCAGGACCCGCGGTTTTATCCGTCCTTCCGTCATAATGCAACCAAAGAAATAGGGAGGGAGGGGGTCGAACCCTCGACCTCTGGTTCCACAGACCAGCGCTCTAACCAACTGAGCTACCTCCCCGTGTGAACTGATTATTATACCAATCGCGACCCTCGCATCAACGACAAAGTGCAGGGCCGTGCGATACTATCTTTGCTCCACCCTTATGGAAGACCGGCCGAAAAAGCGCACATTCATCCAGATACACAGTGACGTGCCCGCGGCGGACGCAGTGTTGGAGCGCATTACGCGGGAGCTAAACGAGCAGCAGCTTGCCGCGGTCACTGCGCCGGAGAAGCAGGCGCTGGTGCTGGCTGGCGCCGGTTCGGGAAAAACGCGGGTCATCACGTACCGCGTTGCATACCTGCTTGGCCAGGGCCTGAATCCTCGCAGCATCCTGCTTGCCACCTTCACCAACAAGGCTGCACGGATGATGCTTGGGCGGGTGGAAGAGCTGACGGGCATTCCCCGGCGGCGTATTGAGGGCGGAACCTTCCACCACATCGGCCACATGCTTCTGCGTCGCCACGCGGAAGCCATTGGCTTCCGGCGCGATTTCACCATCATTGACGAGCAGGACGCGGCGCAGCTGATGAAGGTGGTGCGCAAGGAAGCGCCAGTGGATTTCGCGGAGAAGCTGTTTCCGTCGGCCCGCGTGCTCTACCGGCTGCACAGCTTATGCATTAACACAGGCAAGCCGCTGGAGGAGCTGATTATCTACCGCTTTCCGCAGTTCGCGCGGATGGTGGAGGAGATTCGGCGGGTCACCATCGCCTACCAGGAGCGGAAGCGCAAGCAGAACGTGATGGACTTTGACGACCTGCTGGTCAACACGCACGAGCTGTTTGTGCAGAGCCCGGAGACGGGCGCGACCATCTCGCGGAAGTTCGAGCATGTACTGGTGGACGAGTACCAGGACACCAACCTGCTGCAAGCGAAGGTCATCAAGGAGCTTTCGCGTGTCCACGGGCGGGTTTTCGCAGTGGGCGATGATGCGCAGAGCATCTACGCCTTCCGCGGCGCCAACTTCATGAACATCTTACGGTTCGACGAGGACTATCCGGAGGCCCGCATCTATAAGCTGGAGACCAACTACCGCAGCACGCCGCAGATACTCAGCGTAGCGAACGCCGTGATGGCGGACATTCCGGAGAAGTTCCGCAAGCGGCTGGCGCCGGTGCGGGCGGATGCAATGAAGCCCGCGCTCTTCACCTGCGCTGACAGCGAGGAGCAGGCGCAGTTCGTCGCCGAGCAGATACTGCTGCTGCGAGAAGAGCGCGTGCCGCTGTGGGAGATGGGCGTCCTGTACCGCGCCCACCGCCACTCGCTGGAGATTGAAATGGAGTTGGCCAAGCGCGGCATTCCCTACGAGATTCGCGGCGGCTTGCGCTTTATGGAGCAGGCGCACATTAAGGACATTGTCTCCTTCCTTTCGTTTGTGGTGAACCCGCGCGACGAGGTGGCGCTTTCGCGGATGCTGGATATGTGCGAGCATGTCGGTAGCAAGACTATCGCCGGCATACTGGACAAGATTCGCGGCGCGGAGAACCCACTGAGAGCCTTCTCCCATAACGGAGTGGCCGAGCTCGGTCGCGGCAAGGGAAAGGCCTCGCTGGCGGCTATAACCGGACTCGTACGCAAGTTGGAGGGGCTGAACGACGGAAAGAAAGGGCCGGCGGAACTCATCCGCGCTGTGGTCGAGGAGTTCTACGACAGCTACATGCAGCGCACTTATGAGAACTACGCTGAGCGCCGGGAGGACGTTGAGCAGCTTACCGTTTACGCCGAGAAGTACCGCTCTACCGCGTCATTCGTAAGCGAAGTGGCGCTGAACCAGGCCTATACCGCGGGACAGATGGCGGAGGAAGTGCGCGATACCGAAGAGGGAATGGTGAGCTTGAGCACTATCCACCAGGCCAAGGGGCTGGAATGGCGCGCAGTGTTCGTGGCGCATCTGACGGAGGGGGCGCTGCCGCACCGCATGTGCATGGAAGACCCCGAGCAGATGGAAGAGGAGCGGCGGCTGTTCTACGTGGCGTTGACGCGGGCAAAGGACATGCTGTTTCTCTCCTATCCACAGAAGCCCGACACCAGCGACTACCTCGCATTCAACCGACCCTCGCGCTTTCTGCAGTACATTCCCGGCAACCTGCTGGAGCACTATGCCGTTGATTTCGGGGAGGAAGAAGAGGAAGCCGAAGAAAAGCCTGGCTAAAGCCCGGCGTACCGTGAAGCTGTGGCTGTGCGCGTGGTATCATCACTGGTAACGAATACGTGGAGGATCAAGGAATGAGCGAATACTACAATGCGCCAAATCTGGAGAACATGGGATTGCCTCCGGGCAAAAAGGTGCGGTTGCACCGCATCCTCTACGAGCACGGGCTGAAGAACGGGCGGATGATGATCCTGCCCATTGACCAGGGGCTGGAACACGGCCCGATGGACTTCTTCCCCAACCCGGACAGCAAGTTTCCCGAGTTCCAATACCGGCTGGCGAAGGAAGGCGGGTACTCGGGCATTGCGCTGCACTACGGGCTCGCCGCGAAGTACATGGACAAGTTCGCGGGCGAAGTGCCGCTCATCCTGAAGATCAACGGCAAGACCGCAATCCCGTCCGACGCATACGCCTTCAGCCCGCTGACCGCCACAGTGGAGGACGCCGTGCGCCTGGGCGCGGACGCGGTGGGCTACACGCTGTTTGTGGGCTCGCCCTCGCAGGCGGACGATATCGCGCAACTGGCAGAGGTGCGGGCGGACTGCGATTACTACGGGATGCCGCTAAT
>CAZKNJ010000047.1:7169-14135 GCA_964554185.1 uncultured Planctomycetales bacterium
AATTAAGTAGAAAAGCCCCGCCCCCTGCGGGGACGAGGCTTTTCCAGTTGGTTACGCCAAGGTTAAGAGCCGAGCTCTTCGCCCGGGTTCATGCTCTTCTTGTCCACACCGGAGTCGAGCACGATAATCACGCCGTCGGGCTGGGTGTCCGGACCGCCGCGCGACTGGAAACGGGTGTTGGGCTCGCCCGGATCGGTCGGGCAGGGGAGCATATTCAAGCCGAAGTAGTTGGCCAGAGCGCAGGTCGCCGCCCGCTGGCGCGGGAAGTACTCGCCCATACGGTCGTAAACGTCCTGGCCGAGGTTCCTCAGCGCGCCATAGGCCGCCAAGGTGTAACCCGAAACCTCGTGCGCGCCGTTGAGCAGCAACCAGCACTGGGTGTTCAGGCGCGGGTAGTAGGAGAAGTTGCCCACCAACTGCTTGTTACCCGGCTGGCGGAACTCGTCAGCGGTCGGGTTCTTGTCGGGCGGGGTCTCCCAGATACCCCCAGGGCTGTGCAGGTCCGGGTACGGCGGAAGGACGTACATATCCCCGCCAAGGCCGACCATGATGAAAATGAAGGCCGGCGGTGGGCCGAAGACCTCCACCATCTTGGTGTTGTCGTCGCCGCCGACGGTGCGCATAAGAAGGTACGGGGGGTTCCACGTGTTGTTGTTGTAGATCAGGCGGGGAACGAGGTTGCCCCTCTTAATGAAGGGGTTCTTGGGGTAGCTGGGCATGTAGCCTTCCATAATAATGTGGTCGCCGTTGCCCGGCGGGGCGAAGGTTGCCCCGGCCCCCTTCCACACCGGATAGTCCACCTGGTCAAGGCCGGCGTAATAGTAGTAGTCCTCGTTGATAGTGTAGCTGTCGGTCCAGTCGCCGCCGAAGATGTAGTTGGGGTAGTTGCCGAAAGCGTTATCGGTGGCGTACCTTTCAACCGCAAGCTGCACCGAGTGCAGGTTTTGCTTTACCTCGGCCTCTTTGGCCTTCTCGCGCACCTTGATGAAGTTAGGCAGCGCGATGGCGACGAGGATGCCGATGATCACGATGACCACCAGCAGCTCAATGAGGGTAAAGCCAGACTTCCGAGAATTCATTGGTTTACCTCCTACGTGCTAGATGACGCCCTGAGGCTTCGCATCCTGCGAACTGCTCAGGTGGATGATGTAAAAGTCGGGAACGCCGTCCGGAGCAGTGCGGGGCTCGCGGGTAGTGCTGTCAGTGTTGTAGGGATTGGGTTCCTGGACGTTGTTTATGTAGCCGGTGCGCTTCGCATGGATCTTGAGCCAGCCACCTGTGGGAGGTATCGAGTAGTCAATGTCCATGCCGTCGGTGGAGGGGTCGCCATAGCCCATCAGGTCGTAGCCTGCAACGTCATGGCTCCAGACCATGTTGACGCGGACGGTCGCACCGAGTTGCTCAACATGGGAATTCCCGGAGCCCCAGCCGATGCTGGTGTTCTGCGCCGCGAAGTGGTCCGCGTTGCAGGCGCCATCAGAGAAGCGGGGGTGGTAGTAGAACTGGCCGGGGAACTCCATCTTGATAGTGTCGTCGGGTTCGCCGTCACCGTCGTAGGCCATCAAGCTCGGGCCCTCGCCTGACCACCCCAGGTTGAACATAGATTTGCCGTCACGACCGCCGCAGCCGCGCCAGGGAACCCAGATTGAGGTCATGGCCGTCTTTATCGAGTCGTCGCCGTAGATGATCTTAGCCTTATTGGTGAGGAACGGGTTATTGGGGTACTTGGTCATGTAGCCCTCATAGGCTAGTGAGTCGCCAAACTCGTAGCCTGGCTCACCGATCGTGCTCTGGTTAAGCCCCAGGCCCTGGTACGTGTGTTCGTCCAGAGTGAAGTTGATGTTGAACATGTCAAACGGGTGATACCCGGGGGGGCCAACCTCAATCCAGTCGGTGTAGCGCTTGCTGGTTCCGACGTTGTAGTAGACGTCGCCTCCGTACAGATAGTAGGGATACATTCCCTCGCTGTCGGTTGCGTACCGCTCAATCGCCAATTGAATGGAGTGGCAGTTTTGCTTGACCTCGGCCTCGCGGGCCTTGACCTTGATCTTCACAAAGTTGGGAAGAGCGATCGCAACAAGGATGCCGATGATCACGATGACCACCAGCAGCTCAATTAGGGTGAAGCCCTTTTTGGTTCTCAACATCCCAAGACCTCCTTCCGGTAGATTTTGAACCATGAAATGATTCCCTTTAATGCGAGATATCCTCTTTCGCTCTCCCTGCTTCATCGGGTGAGCGTGAGTTCGCGTGAATCGGTTCTAGTTGAAGGCAGCTAAGTCCCACGGGACAAGTGGAGTTGTTCCCAACACTCCTTCCGGACCGTTAGCGCCCTCCCCCTGGCCCACCTACCCAGCGTGCCAGGTGACTATCAAGGTGCGGTTCCTCGGTATGGTCCGCTTGAGTATTATACCATAGGCGTGCGATGCGTGCACGGGAATCGGAAAAAAACCGAAATCATCTATAATTCTCCATATGGTCAAAAAACGGCGCAAACGCGGGCGGCGCAAAGGGGTGACCCTGGGGCTGCGCAACGAGGTCTGGCAGGACCTGTTTGCGCTCCTGCTGTTCCTGGTGTTTGTGCTGGTGTGTATCTCGCTCTACGCCCCGAATCTAGCCGGGGAGGCATCCGTCTTCCTGAACCGCCACATTGTGGGTGCGACCGGGGTGGCCAGCCACATCATCCCGCCCGTGCTACTCCTGTGGGTGCTCGCGGCCATGCCGCTGCGCACCCGGATGGTGTTCTTCAGCATCGGCTGCAAGCTGGCGGTGGTGGGCGCGGTGTTCATGCTGCTCGCGGGCGCGTTCGCGCGCGGGGGCTATGCGGGCACATGGGCGGACGGGCTGGCGCGCCCCACGCTAGGCATTTTTTACCCCATACTGCTCGTCTTCATCCTGGCGGCGTTGCTGATCGTCTTCACCGGCCGGGCGGTGCTGGTGCCGGCGCTGCGGTTCATCGAGTCGGCGAGCACAGATCTAAGCAACGGCGTGCGCCAGCGCAAGGAGGAGGAGAAGCTGCGCCGCGAGCGCGAGAAGACCGAGGCCGCGATGGCGGAACTGGAGGAGATGGAGGAGGCTGAGAAAGAGAGCGCTGTTCTGGAGTTCGACGAGGAGGTCCCCGAAACAAGGGAATCCGCTGGAGCTGCGGCTGCCAAAGAACCGGCGGACGAGGATGAGAAAGAGACGCAGCGGTCGCTCCGCTTCATCAAGCCGGACGAGGAATACGAGTTTCCCCCGCTCACATTGCTGAACGACACGCCGTTCTCGCCGATGGCCGAGGACATCCTCAAGCGCAACGCCCAGATAATCGTGGAGACCTTGAAGTCCTTTAACATTGACACCGAGGTGGCGGAGTGGGAGATCGGGCCGCGGGTGACGCGCTTTGAGTTGAAAATCGGCCCTGGCATCAATGTTTCGCGCCTGCATTCGCTGGCGGACAACCTAGCGCTGGAGCTGGCGGTGCCGGCGGTTCGCCTGGAGACGCCCATACCGGGCAAGAGCGCGGTGGGCATTGAAGTTCCCAACCGCAAGTTCAACAAGATATCGCTGCGGTCGCTGCTGGAGTCGCCGGAGCTGAAGTCGCAGTCGCACCCGCTCGCCGTGCCCTTCGGCCGCGACATCGCGGGCAAGCCGGTCATCGGCAACCTGCACCATATGCACCACTTGCTGGTGGCGGGCAGCACCGGCAGCGGCAAGAGCGTATGCTTGAACTCCATACTGGTGTCGCTGATGTTCCGCAATTCGCCGGCCACGCTGCGGCTCATCCTCATTGACCCCAAGCGCGTGGAAATGAGCGTCTTCAAGGACACGCCGCACCTGGCGACGCCCATCGTGCATGACATCAACGAGGCGCAGAGCTCGCTGAAGTGGGTGGTGGCGGAGATGGAGTCGCGGCTGCGAGCGTTTGAGGAAGAGGGAGTGCGCAACATTGAGGCGTACAACGCCAACCCACCGGACACGGGGCCGCTGCCGTACATACTGGTGGTAGTGGACGAGCTGGCGGATCTGGTGAAGGCGGCGGGGCCGGTGTTTGAGCGGCTAATCGGCCGCATCGCCCACCTGGCGCGCGCCACCGGCATCCACCTGGTGGTCGCCACCCAGCGTCCCGACACTACTATCATCACCGGCAACATCAAGATGAACATCCCCTCGCGCATCGCCTTCGCCGTGGTGAGCCAGATCGACTCCCGCACCATCATAGATATGCCGGGGGCGGAGAAGCTGCTGGGGTCGGGCGACATGCTGTACTTCCCGGTGGGCATCCCCAAGCCGCTGCGCGTGCAGGGCGTGTGGGTGCGAGATGAGGAAGTGAGGCGGGTGGCCGACTTCCTGCGCAAGCAGGTCTCGCCGCAGTACATAGAGGAAATCGCCGAATACGAGGCCGAAAACGGCGAAGACGCAGAAGGGATGGGCGAGGACGAGGAGCTGGATGCGCTGTACGGCGACGCGATGGACATTATCACCCGCGCCGGACGCGCTTCTACCTCGCTGCTTCAGCGGCGGCTGAAAATCGGTTATAACCGCGCCGCCAGGATAATGGAGCAGATGGAGGCGCAGGGCGTGGTCAGCCCGGCCGACCACCAGGGCAACCGTGAGCTGCTCATCCCCACGCAGCAGGATGAGGACTTCTAGACCGCGGCGGCTAGAGCAGTTCTTCTATGTAGCCGCTCCAGGTCCCCACATCAATCGTGCCGATGCGGGCGCGCACCCGTCCGTCGCGGTCGATGAGGAAGTTCAGCGGTATTTCCAAGCTGGAGCTTTGCTCCGGCCAGTAGATATCATAGAAGGTCTCCAGCAGCTCCGCGTTGTCCAGGAAGTTGTTGGTGACGCGCAGGCCCTGGGCGCCAATGTAGGTCTGGAAGGCGTTCAGCGGGTCGGGCCAGAGGGTGATGAAGGCGAGGCCTTGGGTTTCATATTCATCGAGCAAGTCGCTTAGATCGGGGAACTCCCCTTTGCAGCCCAGTCACGTAAGATCACCGAAGCTGAGCAGCATCACGTGGCCGCCGAGGTAGTCTTGTAGGCTGACATACGGAGCGGCGGGGGTCTCAAGGCTGGGCGATGCCACGTCCTGCACCACCGCACCGCTGCCGTAGGTGGGCAATGTCGTGATGATGAGCTCGGTGGAGCCATCGTCGGTCTGGGCGTTCTTCACGGCGTGGACGTTGACGGTGACGCGCTGCGCCCCGCCGGAAGTGGGAGGCGCGTAGGTCACGGACACGCCGGTGTTGCCGCCGGGGAAAGAGCCCGCGGCCGCCGACCAGGTGATGTCCGCCGTGGGGTCGGAAATGTCCACCGTGAGCTGGGCGCGCTCGGCGGAGTTGACCTGAAGCGTGGTGCGGCCGGTCTCAACGGCGAATATCTCAATGGGCGCGCCGCCGGAGCTGGGGGTGGTTTGCTTCTCATCCGTGAACGGCGAATACTCGCCGAAGGCGTCAAGCGCACGCGCTTTGTAGGTGTAGGTTTGGCCGGCTTCCAGGTCGCGGTCGTAATACACCCGCTGCGCCGCATCTACTGACGCCAGGAACGAGGATACCGATTCTCCCGGGGCTTTGCGCCAGATCTCATAGGCTTCAAGGTAATCGGAGGTGGAAGCTTCCCAGGCTATCTCAATGGCAAAGCTGTAGGGGATATCGGTGTTGCTCAGGGTCAGGCTGGCCGGTGCGGTCGGTGGCGCAGGATAGTAGGGTGTCGCCGAGGCCTGCGCACTGGGGTCAGACTCGAAATCGCCGGTGTTTACCGCGGTTACATAATAGGAGTACGACGTGCCGCGCTCCAGCAACTGCCCCGCCGCGGTGTCAAGGAACTCCAGGGGGCTGGTGGCGGCCGGTATCAGCACCACGTTGGCGAAGTCCGCGTCTCCCTGCTTCTTGCGGTACACCTTGTACTCGCGGAGGTCGGGTTCGTCGTTGGCATACCACGAGACGAGAATGGCCCCCGCGCCGATGGATGCTCCGGACTCGGCGGTGACGCCCTGGGGCGGCTGCGGCGGCAGGCCGGAGCTGTACTGCGCCGGGTCGCTCACGACGCCAGGGTTGCCTTCAGCATCAACCGCGACGACCGTGACATCTACCTCGGCTGCCAATGTCAGATCGTAGGTGTAGCGCACCCGCGAATGCCCTGGCTCGTCCGGTCGCATCACCGAGTATGGGTTGGAGGTGCTCACCAGATTGGGGAGAGGAGTGCCCATGCCTTCTACAAAGATGTTGTAACCCGTAAGCTCACTGCCAAAGTTCTGGGCAATCGGCGTGACATCGGCGATGGTCACTTTCTTGTCGCGGTTGCCGTCAATCAGGTCGTCCCATTCGTCCTGGTCGCCGTCAATGGTACTGGCATTGAAGCGCTGCGCCAACGGCGTGATATCGGAGATGGCGACGGTGCCGTCGTTGCTGTAATCCCCGAGGTTCACCTCGCGCCAGATTAGGCGGTAGTTTTCGCCTTCAATGGGCACCAGCGTCAGGTAGAGCGGCTTGTTCGCATCGCCGGACGGGGGCTTGGATACGCTCTTTGAGGTAACGGACTTCCCCGGTGCGAAGCGGACGCGCATAAGCTCGCCGCTTCCCGTAAAGCCCTCGGCGGTATCGGGGTGGATTTTCACGATGCCGGCGGGGACCGTGCCGGGCGTATCGGTAATACTCAGGCTGATGGTCTCGTCCGCGCCGCCCAGAAGATTGGTGAAGTTAGCCGAGACCGGGTGTAGCTCTTCTTCCCTATATCCCAGCGTAAGGCAGACCGCCTTGAGATCGCACGCATGTTCCACCTGGATAGAAACCACTGTGCCGCCGGCGCTGTCCTGCTCCGCCACCAGCGTGAGCTTGCCCGAACCGATGAACTCCGGTTGCGTGAGCGTGAAGCCACTAGCATCGCCGCTGGGCGGTGAGACGAACTTCCCGCCGCCACCGCAGGCGGTGAGAGCGAGAGCCAGCATAAGCAGGATTGCGCGCTTTAGCATAGAAACCTCCAGAGGCC
>CAZKNJ010000048.1:0-13593 GCA_964554185.1 uncultured Planctomycetales bacterium
CCCTCCTATTGGATTACCGGTTACCGGTGGTTTCAGCGAGGTTACTTACGTTTGCGGGATTATAGCATAGGGCTGCTCTGTGAAAACCTTCACAGATGAGATGCGAAGACCGTCTGCAGGTATAAACTGGTACCCTCAAATTCGCGCGGAAGTGGTATAGGCGGAGTGGTGCCGGGCGGCCTATACTAGTTATGGATGAAACTGCGGGTGGACAGGCACAGCGGCGTTCCGGCTTACTTGCAAGTCAAGGAGCAGCTCATCGCGTTCATCAAGGCCGGGCTGCTGAAACCCGGGGACGCGCTGCCCAGCAGCCGCAAGCTGGCGGGCCAGCTGAACGTCGCCCGCAACACCGTGTTGCAGGCGTACTTGGAGCTGGCCGCCGAGCACTGGATTGAGACGCGGCCGGGCAGCAAGACCTGCGTGTCCGCCGCGCCTCCGGCGACGCCGCCGGAAGAAGTCGAGTACCCGTCCACCGATGCGCCGGTGGGCGAAGTGCGGCAGATGGACTACCGCGGCTTTGAGTTCAGCGGCGAGGGGTTCGCGCTGCCGCAGTACTACAAGAAGTGGAAGGGCCCGCAGGAGTACATCTCGTTTGCCAAAGCGCTGCCCGACCCGCGCCAGTTTCCTTTCGGGCGCATCAAAAAGATATCCAGCAACCTGCTGTGGTACCCGCAGGAGTTCTTCTTTGACCGGGGCCATCCGCAGGGGCATCAGCCGCTGGTGGAGCACCTGGAGCAGACGCTCTCGCGCGAGCTGATTGATATGAGCCCCGGGGTCAACGAGGTGGTCATCTGCGCGGGCTTCCAGGTGGGGCTGAACATGCTGCTGACGCTGCTGCACCGCCCGGGGACGGCGGTGGCGGTGGAAAACCCGACCTACGCCAGCATCCTCAACTGCCTGATTGCGCGCAAGCTGCCGTATGTGCCGGTGCCGGTGGAGCGCGACGGAATGGACGTGGATTACCTGACCAAGCGGGTTGAACGCGAGAAGGTCGGGCTGATTGTCACCGTGCCGACGCTGCACAACCCCACTGCCACCGTGATGAGCGCGGAAAAGCGCCGCGCATTGCTGGCCCTGGCGCAAAAGCACAACATACCAATTATTGAGGACGCCTGGTCCATGTTCCTGCCGGCCGAGGGGCTCGCGCTGCCGACACTGAAAGCCGAAGACCGGGGTGGGCATGTCTTCCTCATCGGCAGCTTTAGCAAGAGCTTCCTGCCGGGGCTGCGCATCGGCTTTGTGTGCACACCCGGCGAGATGGCGGTTTCGCTGGTGAAGCTCAAGCGCGCCACCGAGCGCAGCGACAGCTTCTTCTTGCAGGCGCTGCTGCTGGATTTCATCAAGAAAGGGTACATGGATCTGCACGTGCGCAAGATGGCGCGGGTGTACGCCGAGCGCCGACGCGCCACCCAAGAAGCGATGCGCGAGCACTTCCCGCGCGATTTCCGCTGGGAGGAGCCGCCGGGCGGGTTTTACTTCTGGGTGGAGATGCCGCCCAAGCTGCAGAGCATGCCATTGCTGGAGCACTGCGTCCAGCGTGGGGTGGAGTTTGCCCCCGCCAAGTTGTTTTTCGCCGAGAAGCGGGACGCTAACTACCTGCGTCTCGCCTACAGCATGCTCACGAAATCGCAGATAAGAGAGGGTATAGAACGGTTGGGAGGTGCAATAATAGAGTACCGAAAGAGGGACGGTGTTAAATAAAGTGAGATACGGCCCTAAGGTTGCGGCGGTCTTGGCGGTCATGGCGATCGCCCTGCTTGCCGCGTGCGGCGGCGGTGGTGGACAGCCTCTGAAGCTGCGGCCGATTGAGACCGGACAGGGGGCCGCGCCGCCAGCGGCTCCAACAGATACGCAACCGATAAACGACTATCTGGACGAGCAGAAAGCGTCACTGCCATCATGGCCCAGCGCGACCACGGGCGCTATCAAGGGGACGCTGGCAGTTGAGAGCTACACCTTGCTGAATCCCATTGCCCTGGTGCCGGTGTCCTACGCCGAAGGCATAGTGCAGGTGCCGCTGCGAGTGGTTGATCCCGAGGACGATGTGGACTGCATAGCCTTCCCCCAGCCAAGTGGCAGCTTTGTCATCCCTAACCTGCCGGCGCTGAGTTCGGCCACACTAACGGTGACTGTGCCGGTGGCCGAGGATATCAATGGCGACCGGAAAAAGAACGATGCTGTGGTCGTATCGCTTCCGGTGAGCGTTATCACCGCCAAGCAAACGCTGGTAAACATCACCATCAGCCCGTTGCCGGCGGACACGCTACAGGAAGACGCGCTGCCCGGAGGCCTGCTGCAGGTCCCGCCGGTACAGGTGGAGTACTACTACTCCGGCCCCGACGGCGCGCGCCAGCGGACGATGGCGCTGTTCATAGGCCTCCAGCGGATGCTGGTTGACACTAACGGCGACGGGGAGTTCGGGGCGGACGACCTCCAGTTCGCCGACGAGAACAACAACGGCTTGAGCGACACCACCGAAGGCGCAGGCTTCGCCGGGCCGCTTGCGCCGATGGAGGAAACGGCTGAGGGCATCATCCTGAGCCTTCAGGGACGCTTCATCACCCTGCGTAATGAGTTTGCCGGCGCGTCAATTGAGCTGGAGGTCACCGAGACCACGGTCATCATTGACCAGCTGGGTTCGCCCATCGCGCTGTCCCAACACATCGTCGGACGGTACGCGATGGTTCAGTTCCAGCGGCTCACCGGCGGAGGCAGGTTGGCTCAGTTGGTGATGGTCGACCTGTCGCCACCTATGGGAATGGAAGGGCCGCGCGGACCCGGCTAACTGGTACTATCGAAAGCGTGTGGTACCGGTTCTTGGCGAGAGCGGATGGAACCGGTAACATCAATAGTGAAACGTGAAACCAAACCCTTGACGGGGGAGATGTTATGAGAAAGCTATCTATCATTGTGTTTGTGCTTGCAGTTTTGCTGGCTGTCGCAGCGGCCTGCGGCGGGGGGGGCCCCAAGCCGAAACCCATCGGCCCAACCCCGACGCCGCCACCGACAACCAACGAGGTTAGCGGCGTTCTGACCGACTCCTACGGTAATCCCATCACCGACGCCAGCCTGCTGCTCAACGGGGTGGACATTGGCGTCCAGACCGACAGCGCGGGCAATTTCACTATCCCCGACGGGCTGGTGCGCGCAAATGAGCGTTTCCGGTTGGGAGTGCGAAACGGCGGCATCCTCATGAGCGAAAGGGAGTTCCAGCTCGGCGAGGAGTGGAGCCTGGAATGGCAGTTGGGTGAGTCCGACCCTGAAGGCGGTACCGTGAACGGCTTAGCGGTTGACGCCGAGACGGAAGCCCCGGTGGGTGGAGCTCTGCTGGCGCTCTTCTCCGACAGCGGATGGGCGGCGGTTGGCCTCACCGGCGACGACGGGACCTTTGAGTTCACCGGAGTGCCCGCGGGCTCGTATCACTTGCTCTCCTTCGCCGACGGCTACCGCACGCAGATGTCCACGCTGGAAGTCGAGGCCAACTCCACCACCCAGCTTATCATCAGCCTCCAGCCCCGCGCCTCGCGTCCACCGGCGGACGGATACCTGGTAACCGGGCGCATCGTTGATGCCAACAGTGGTTCAGGCGTCGCTGGTGCATACGTGCAGGGCAATTCCGATTCCGGCTGGTACCCAATCCTCATGGACGGCGGCTATGATGAAGGCAGCGGCGGCGGCAGCACCGGCGGCGGGATGCCCGAGCCGATGACTGATGCTATGGAGAACATCCGCGGCGACGAGCCCATGCCCCCAAGCATGCCTCCCGGGGGTAATTGGGAGCCTCCCATCTACCAGGAAACCTACACCGACGAGGACGGGTACTTTGAGTTCCCTGATCCGTTCAACGGAATGGGCGTGTATCTCTCGGCGAACCATGACGACTACATGCCCGCCAGCGGCTTCTTTGAGCGCGATCCTGACGGCGAGACCGAGGTGACGCTCGAGATGACTCCCATCATCCCGGTGAGCATCAGCGGCACAGTGCGCAGTGAGACCGGCGACCCGATCGAAAACGCTTACGTTGAGTTCATCTACATTGACCAGTACTTCTACGATTACGGCATCGCGGTACCGATGGGTGGGACGCTGGAAGATAGCCGTTCTAACGACTTCGGCGGCGCTGAAGCTGGTTCTGACGCCGCGCTGCCCGGCGCGGCCATGCCGCCTGGCGGCGACGGCTACGACCAGAGCGGCGACTCCTACGGCCTGGCGCGTTACCGCCACCAGATGCAGCAGAACCGCGGCGCCTCGCAGGCGGAGCCGATGCCCTTCGGCTACTACGCGGCGACCACCGATGAGAACGGTGACTACGATCTCGGCGAGATACCCTCCGGGTACTACATGGTGTACGCCACCGCCCACGGCTATCTCGGCTACTACTCCGACATGGAGCTGACCGAGAACTGCGAAGACATGGACTTCACACTGGAGCCCGTGCCCGTGGGCACTGTTACCGGCACCGTCACCGACGATGCCGGCAATCCGGTGGCAGACGCACTGGTGAACGCGACCCAGCCTTATGTTGATCCGTTCACCTTCACCGATGAGAACGGCGACTTCGTGCTGGACAATGTGCCCGCCGGAATGTGGCGCGTAGGCGCGTACAAGGACGGCTACGAAGCGAGAGCGGTTATAGTTGAGATCAACGAAGACGTCGTTATCAGC
Organism: uncultured Planctomycetales bacterium; assembly: GCA_964554185.1. Classification (GTDB taxonomy): domain Bacteria; phylum 4484-113; class 4484-113; order 4484-113; family 4484-113; genus CAZKNJ01. The sequence continues at coordinate 4,666 of CAZKNJ010000048.1, forward strand.
CTTGACTTCAGCCTGCCGCGCATCGCGGAACCACCGCCGGTGGACACGATTACCTTCACCGGCTCGGTGATTGACGGCACGACGAACGAGCCGCTCGCCAGCGCGGACATCGTCGCCGTGGCCACCGACGACAGCTTCTACACCTATGTGCGTTCGGACTCGCAGGGCAACTACACCATGCTGATCCCCACCGGCGAGTACAACGTGCTGGTGCAGTATTCGGGCTACGAAGACCTGTACACCCGCGTCTGGGTTGACACCGAGTGGCCGGAGTTTGATTTCTACCTCTGGCCTTACGGCTCCGGGATGCGGGGCGGCCCTTGGGGCGGCATCATGGATGGTGACGTGGAGGCGCCGACTGCGCCCCCGCCGATGGGAATGTGACATTCATCACGCAGCACCCCTTTGTGCTATAATCCAGCGCGAGGGGTAATAAACAAAGCCAGGGGCGCGGGCCTCTGGCTTTGCCTTTTAAGGGCGGATTTATGAAGGAACTGCTCAACGGCGATCTGATCTTTGAGCTGTCCAAGCTGGCGGACCATGAGCCCGCCACCGCCGCCGCGTTCGTGGAGCTGGCGCCGGGAGAGCGCCGCCCCGTGGCAGTGTTGTTCCTGGACATCGTCGGCTTCACCGAGCTGGCGGAGAAGCTCACGCCCGAAGAACTGAAGGTAATCGTTGACAAGACCTTTGACATCTTCACCCGTCAGATAGTCCGCTTTCGCGGAGTGGTGGACAACTACATAGGGGACGCCATTCTCGCCGTCTTTGGGCGCAAGAGCAGCGACAATCCCGCCGAGCTGGCGCTGCGAGCCTCGCTCGCGGTGCTTGACCAGCTTGGCAAGATCAACCAGATACTTTCCCAGTACAACATAAACATCCGCGTCCGCCAGGGCATCAACTACGGCGAGGTGATTTCCGGCCAGACCGTCACCACCGACCCGTCGGGCGCAGAGACCGTCTACGGCGACACGGTGAACAAGGCCAAGCGCCTGCAGGAGGCGGCGGAGCCCGACACCATCGTGGTGGCGGAGGCTGTCTACCGCCTGCTACCCAACTTTTTCATAAGCACCGAGCCGGTGGAGATTGAGCCCAAGGGGAGGGGCGCGTTGGTCAAGGGCCATCTGGTGCGGGGGCGTTCAGCCATCCGCGAAAGCGAGTGGCACCGGCACCCTCTGCAGATCAAGACCAAGCTCGTCGGCCGCAAAGACCTGGTGGACCGCGCGCTACAACACTACCTTTCGTTCTATGATGCCGCACTGAAGGGCTTTGCGGGCCGGCCGCGCCCCCACGTGCTGCTGGTTCACGGCGAAGCTGGCATTGGCAAGTCCCGGTTCCTATACGAACTCAAGTGCGAAGTCGCCAAGCAATCGCATGCACGGGCGATATCGCTCACCTCCCGCAATTACTCCTACGCTATGCCCCCCTTCCACGCGTTCAACTACATGCTCCAGCAGTTCCTCGGGTTCTACGGGAAGGACCGGCACTACGCCAGCATGCGCGAGGCCTTTGTCAGGCTGCTCAGCGACTACGGAGAGGAAACAGCCGCCGGGCTGGTGCAAAAGCACGCGGCAGACTTGTCCAAGGTTCTGGAATTGCCCGGGAACGGGCACAGCAACGGCGGTTCCAGCACGCTGACACCTGCCGAGCGTGACCAGCTTGCACGTGAAGTGGTGCATGCGTTCATCGCGGCAGCGTCGCGCTATTCCTTTGCAGAACACAGCTCGGTGCTGCTCATCGTCTGCGACGATCTTCAGTGGATGGACCTTGCGTCGCTTCGGTGCTTTGAGAAGTTCCTGGAGCGAAGCCGGCGGGAGCCGCTGCCGGTGTTCTTCGCCCTCAGCGCACGGCCCGGTTTCAGCGTGCCCGCAGGCTGGATGGAGAGCTCGGAGTGGCTCAGCATTGAGCTCCCGTACCTGAGCAAGCAGGAAACAAAGGAGCTGGTGCAGCGAATCTTGTCCGGGCTGGAACTCAGCCCGGAGGCGGAATCAGCGTTCGCCGACCGAACCCTGGGCAATCCGTACTTCATTGAGGAGTACTGCCGTTTCCTGGTGGAGCAGGGGCTGGTGGAAAGCTACAACGGCGGCAACTACCGCTGGCACCGCCAGGTTTCCGAGGAAGAAGCGAGCATTCCACCGAGCGTTAACGCCGTGCTGATGAACCGCATTGACGCACTGGAAGAGGGCCTGCGCGACATCCTGCTCAAAGCGAGCGTTATCGGACGCGAGTTTCCATTCCCCGTGCTCAGCGATGTGATGAGGCAGACGGTTCGCGGACACTCCGAGGAGCGCCTGCGCGCCCAGCTCAACGCGCTGGCGGAAGCCGGTATGGCTTTCAAGCTGCTGACGCGGCAGGTGCAGGGGCAAGAGGCATCGGACGAGGAACGCGAACTATACATCTTCAAGCATATGTTGCTGCGCGATCTCGCCTACAGCTCGCTGCTCACGCAGAACCAGCGAACGCTGCACGTGCTCACCGCCAAGGCGTTTGAGCAGGTCTATGGAACGGAAAACCCGCGCTATTGGGATGTAATCTCGCACCACTACCTGCTGGGTGAGGATTTTGAGCAGTCCCACAAGTACGTCGAGTTGTCCAAACAGGCCGACACCGCCCAGATGGGCAAGCTGGAAGCCCTGGCGGAGCTGGAGCAGCGCTTGCCCAGTGTGCAACGGGACGACTCGGTGGAAGCGCGGGGAGAGGAATGCGGAATAGCCTGCCTTCTGGGCTCTGCCTATAACGAGGCGGGCCGGGCACGGGAGCTGACTCGCCTGCTAAAGAGTATCCGTCATGAGAGCTTAGTCGCAGTGAGCGACGAGCAGAGATGCGAACTCAGCGTTCTGCAAGCAGTGTCCGCCGAAGAGGAGGGAAACGCCAAGGCCGCCCTGCGCCGCTGGCAGGACCTGTACGACGGCTTCAGCAAGCAGAGAGACCTGCGGCACATGTGCGCGGCCCTCCAGCACATGGCAGATCTGCATTCGGAATTGGGCACCCACCAGGTGGTGCAGACGGTCGCGGAGGAAATGCTGAGGCTGGCACCTCCGCACCTAGCGCCGTTTGAGCGGGCGATGACCTTAATCAGTTACGCCAGAGTGTTGCACGACCAGAGCCGCACGCGCGAAGCGGCGACAGCCCTGCAGGAAGCGATTGCGCTGTCCCGGGAACTTCGTGACGCCAAGCTGGAAGCGGAAGCGCTGTTGGAGTTCGGGCGGGTGCGCCGCATCACCGGAGATTACCGGGCGGCGCGGGAAAACCTGAATGTAGCCGCGTCACTGCTCAGGGAAAACGATAGCGCCTTGAGGCTGGCCGAAGCCCTGTTTGAAACGGTCTCTCTGGAGCTCAAGACCGGCACCCTGCATGGCGCCAAAGAGCTGCTCGTCGAGGCCGGCGAACTGGCTGCCCCCATGAGTGCTTACCGCATTGTGCTCGAGCACCGCTGGGCCAAGAGCCTGGTGGCGGCACGCTGCGGAGACTACGAAGCTTCCTTCAAGCTCCTCGCGGAGAACCTCAAGCTGGCGCAGGCGAAGGGACTTGTCACCACGGAAGCGCTGCATATGCGCAAGCAGGCGGAGCTGCTGCTGGAAAGCGGAAACTCCGACAAGGCCCTGAAGGTGATGGACCAGGCCTACGGCAACGCGCAGTCGCTCAAGAACTTCCACTTGCAGGGGCTGCTGGTCGGCGAGATGGGACATGCCTATCTGGAGAAAGGGCTGCTCATCACCGCAAAGGAGTACCTGGACAAGTCCTTGCAGATAGCCCGCGCGGTGAACAACCCCGAGGAAGTGGCGCGCCGCACGCTGATGATGGGCAAGACCCTGATCGCGGTGGGCCAGCGCGCCAGCGGAATGGTCCACCTGGCGGACGCACTCGGCAAAGCGGAACAGATGGAGAACCTGCCGCTCACGATTAAGTGCCAGGTAGAGCTCGGGCGGGCACTGAAGCAGGCGGGCCGCAAGGCCGAGGCCGACCGGCATTTCGATCAAGCATTGAAGCTGGCGGAAAGCGCCTCGGATGACGCTTCAATCCGGAGAATCAAGGCAGCCAGGCAGGGCTAGAACACAACCAGAGGCTGGTATCCGGTACCCAAGTACTTCTCAATGAGCTTCAACAAGTCAGCGTCGCTAATGGGCTTGTAGTACTCGACCTGCTCCAGTGCCGGAACGATGTCCACCGGCATTCCAATCGGCAGAATGGAGTACAGGTAACGGGCGTCCTCGCGCGAAAGGCGGATGCAGCCATGGGAGGCTCGCCGCCCCAGCCGGCGCTCGTAGCCGCTTCCCTTGAGCCCGTGCATACCGATGTCGCCGTTGCGCGTAAGTCCCATCCAGTGGTACATGTCCGCTTCGTACTTCTTGGAGTAGGCGTACACGGCCTTGTTGACAATGGCGTAACTCCCCGGCGGCGTTAGATACCCGGGCATACCGGTGGAAACCCTGTACTCCCCCAGCACTTGGCTGAAGTTGTTCAGTAGGAACAGCCGCTGGCGCGAGAGGTCAATCGCCAGCCGCGCCACCACCACCGGCGATTCGCGCCGCACTTTGTCCAGCATCTCCTCTTCGCTGTACACGCCCTCGGCGATGTACTCCTGGATAAGCTCCACCGCGCTATTCTGGTTCGGATTGGCGGGCCCTTTGCGCACGACGAATATGCCGATGCGCTCGAAGATCGCATGGGGGGCTGCCTCGCCGTCTTTGACCTTCCCGCTCTCGTCCGGCACGGCGTCCTGCTTCGGGGACTCGCCGTTTTCCACCGGCCCGGCGACCTCTTCCGCCAGCGCGGAGCCCGCGGCCAGAATCAACACCAGCAGCGCGAATACAGCAGTTTTCAGCATTTGGACGCCCACATTTTACTACACCTTATCTACCTACCGCACTGCCGAATCTTCTGTTTGTTAGAATAATCGCTGTGACCTACGACGGAGCAGTGCTGGCCGACCTCATAGGCAAGAGGCCGCGCAAACCCCATATCATCGCGGTGCGCGAATGCCGGAGCACCAACGACCTCGTCCACGAGACCTTCGCCGACCCGGCCGCCCCCGACGCGGTCCTGGCGGTCGCCGACTACCAGCAGAGCGGCCAGGGCCGCCAGGGCCGAACCTGGTACAGCCTCGAAGGCAAGGATGTGTTGATGACGCTCGGAGTGAGGCTTGACCGCTACCAGGTCAGAGTTGACTCAAGGCTGCCGCTCGCGATTGCCGTGCTGGTCGCCCGCGGAATTAAACAGGCGACCGGCGTGCAGCTACGGACCAAATGGCCCAACGACCTGGTGGACCGGGAGGGTCGCAAGGTTTGCGGCATCCTGATCCGCAACCGGACGACTCACTTCGCCGTGGGCGTCGGCATCAATGTCAATAGCCGCCGGGAAGACTACCCGGCGGATATCCGCGCCCGCGTGGGCACGCTCTGCGAAGTGCGCGGCGAGGAGGCGGGCCGCGCGGAGCTCGTTGGTGCGGTGGCCCGCGAGCTGCTGGATTTCTTTGAGGGCAACACTGGAGACACTCTGGAGAGCTTGATTGAACAGTGGACGGCGCACACCGCTACCTTCGCGCTTCCCATGTTGCTGCACCAAGACGGCAATCTGGTTGAGGTCACACCGCTGCGGCTCATTGCCGAAACCGGCGAACTCGTGGTCAGACACAAGGACGGACGCGAGGAGACTCTCTCCAGCGCCCAGCTGATTGAGCCCTAGCCTTCCGAGGTGCGCAGCAGTTCCCGCGCGAGCTTGCGCACATCCCGCAGCCATTCATCCAGCGTGATCTGCTCCGGCTTGTCGCCGCTCTCCCAGTGGGCGAAGACGTCGCTGAAAAGCTTCTGCCGCCGGGCGATGATGCGCACCAGATTCTCCTCAATGGAACCGCTCATTAGCAGATTGACCACATACACTGATTCCGTCTGCCCCAGGCGGTGAGCGCGCGCCACCCGCTGCTCCACCTTAGCAGGGTTGAATGGCAGGTCAAAGTTGATGACCATACTCGCGGACTGGAGGTTCAGCCCCAGCCCGCCGGCGTCGGTGGACAGGAACACGTGGAACTTGCCCCGCTGGAACTCCTCCACCAGCTCCGCGCGCTTCTTCGCTTCCACTCCGCCGTGCAAGTACGCCACCGCAAACCCCGCCTCCCGCAGCTGCTCCTCCAGCAGGTCGCCCATGCGCGTCCACTGGGTGAACACGACCGCCTGCTTCTGCCGCCCGCGGATGTGCTCCTCCAGCAGCGCGAGGGTCTCCATCTCCTTGGGCGACGGCTTCATCTCCGGGAAGTGGATGCGCGGCGAGTCGCAGATTTCGCGCAGCCGCATCACCTCGGTCATCACGTTCTTCACATCCAGCCCGCGCACCTGCTCCGCCGAAAGAGCGCGGTTCAGCCCGTCGCGGATGCCGTCGTAGATGGCGCGCTGCTTGGCCTCAAACTCCAGCCACACCGGCCGCTCCTGCACCCGCGGCAGCTCGCCCAGCGCGTCCGCGCGGGTGCGCCGCAGCGTGATCGCCGCAATGCGCCGCGTAACCTCGGGGATGTGCTGGTAGCCCACAATCTTGCCGAAGGCGTCGAACTTGCAGTAGCGCTCGCGGAACTTGAGCGGATTCGCCGGCAGAACCACCGGGTTGACCAGGCGCACGATGTTGTACAACTCCTCCAGCTCGGTTTCCAGCGGCGTGCCGGAAAGCGCGAAGATGTACTCGTGCTTTATCTTCTTAATCGCCGCGTAGGTCTTGGTGCGGAAGTTCTTGATGCGCTGCACTTCGTCAATGATGAGGAGGTCAAACGGTATCTTCTCCAGCTGCGCAAGGTCGCGGAAGGTAAGCTCGTAATTGAGAATAGTGAACAACGGCGGATGGGCCGAAGCCGCCTGCGCGTAAAGCTCCTCCCGCTCCGTTGCGTCGCCGGTGATGACCAGCGCCTCGTCGCCCGCGTGCCGCTCAATCTCCTGGCGCCATTGGAGCTTCAGCGACGCGGGGCAGATGACCAGCGCGCGCTGGATTCCCTTGTAGCGCCGTAGCGCCAGCGCGGCGGCGATGGACTGCACGGTCTTGCCCAACCCCATATCGTCGGCCAGCAGCGCCCGGCCGGTGAGGAACAGGTGCGCCACGCCCAGCTCCTGGAAGTGGTAGAGCTTCTCCTTGAGCGGCAGGCGTAACGACCCGCGCTTGAGGTCTGCGGCGAGGTTGCCTGGCTCCTGCCCATTGCGGGTGACACCGAGCTTATCGCGCAGGCGGTAGAACTGCGCAAGCTTCCGCGCGTCGTCGGTGATGCGTAGCTTCGCTCCGGCAGCCTGCACCTGCTGCACGAACTCGTCCGCCCGCGCGGGCTCCGTGAGCAGCCTGGCGCCGCCCGTGAAATCCTCCACTACCGCGCGGATGTCATCCTCCAGCGCTTCCGGCAGATGGCGCACGGCGAGCTGGCGGTGGAACTTGCGGCTTTCCTCCAGCGAGACGCGGTTGTGCATATAGCGCGGGAATAGCTCGTGGAACTTCTTGGTGTATTCCACGCGGCACTCGGCTTCTTTGATGCGCTCCTCCAGGCCGAAGGCGTCCAGCGGGTCGGGCAGGCTCATGTCCTTGCCCGCAATCCCCGTTACCATCTGGTAGAGCGGGCGGAACATCGCATCCGCCTTGGGCCGCACCACCACCTGGAACTCCACGCCCGAGGCCATCCGCGCGTCAAACACGGCGACGCGGCGTTGTAACTCAGCGTCAACGAACTCCTCCACGCCCGGCGCGGTTTCAATCATGATGCCGGCGAACGGCAGCTGGCTTTTGAATTCCTCGTAGTTACGCAGGTCAATGAAGTTGCCCCACCGGTTGAAGTAACGCTGCAGGAAGAAGCGCTGCGGCCGCGGGAGCCGCTTCTGCGAGCCCACCAGCTTCAGCGCGCGCGTGCCCCGTCCCTCGTCCACCACCAGCCGCAAGTTGCTGCGGTACATCATCCGCTACTGCTCCCGCAACCCCTGCAGATGTTGCGTTTCGTTCAGCGAAATCAGCCGCACGCGCTCCTCGTCGGCTTCCACTACGGTGAACCCGCAGTTGTCAAAGCGCATCACCGCCGTCCCCATTGGCACGCGGTCCAGCAGCGCATGCGCCAGGAAGTACAGCGCCCCGCCGTGGGTCACCGCGGCGACGGTGGCGCCGGGATGCGCTTCCTGCGCCTGGCCGATGAACGCCAGCATCCGGTGGCGCACCCGCAGCCGCGGCTCGCCCCCCGGCGGGCAGAACCACCAGCCCTCCGTCTGCCGCTTCACCTGTATCGTGGGATCGGCCGCCGCTATCTCCTCCCAGCTGCGGTTCTCCCATTCGCCCAGCCCCTGCTCGCGCAGCCGGGTGGATTCGGTAATGGAGAGCTTCAGCGCTCTACCGATGATCTGAGCCGTCTGCACCGCGCGCAGATAGGGTGACGAATACAGCGCAGCCGGCTTGTATGCTGACAGCGCCTGCGCCGCGGCCTGCGCCTGCCTGCGGCCGGTCTCGTTCAGCTCGGCGGCAACCGCGCCCTGCATCACGCGCAGGTGGTTCATCTCGGTCTCGCCGTGCCGAACGAAGATGACGCGCGTGGCCATGGCGCTAGGGGGTGTTTTGGATGTACTCCAGGACGCGCTTGACAAACTCGCCTATCACCGGCACCGCTTCCCACTGCGTCAGTATGTATACAAACACGCCGGCCACCAGCGTGGCGCCGAGGAAGATGCCGAAGCCGCCGGCGATGCCGCGCCCGATACTGGGAAAGATGCCCAGCGCCTTCACATAGATCTCAATGCGGCGCGACAGCTTCGTCTGGCTCTCCACCAGCGCTTCGATGCGCCGCGAGAGCTTGTCCAGGTACTGGGCCTCTTCCAGCACGATGCTGCGCAGGTCCTCCGCGCCGGTGGAGAGCAGCTTGCCGTTTTCCCAACGGGACGCAGTCCCGCCGTTTACGGCGTTTGGACTTTGCCCTCCCTCCTGCCGGGT
>CAZKNJ010000049.1:0-13396 GCA_964554185.1 uncultured Planctomycetales bacterium
CCCAATAGAACTCACCCGGCGTGCGGCGGAAGCGCGGTTCGCGGCTTTCTTCCATGCTGCGCAGGAGCTCGTAGGCGTTTCCGCAATCAGACACGCGTATCTCTTCGCGGATGAAGGCGTATAGCTCCGGCGGCGCCGCCGCCTTCAGCGCTACGAGCAGCAGGCACAACACCCGCTCAACCATCTCCTCATGGATCGGGCCAAACCGGATGCGCTGCTCCGCCAATCGCTGCACCCGCTTGAGCGCTTCCTGCCGGTCGGACTTGCGCCCGTTCAGGAGGCGTTGCATCTCCCCCACTTCAAGGCCAAACATCGCGGGAATCGCGTCCGGCAATTCCAGCCGCAGCAGCGCGGCGAACGTCAGCTCGGTTAGCGGCAGATTCTCCTGCCAGTCCTGTATCGCCGTCAGGCCGGTCGCATCTTGGGATTTGTGGAACCACCAGCCCAGCGCCGCATGTAACGCGAGAAGACGCTCGGGCACGCCGGAGGCGACGCGCAGGCCGTTCGCCGCCGCCAGCAGGCAGTGCAGCTCGTAGTGCGCCGGATGCGAGTAGTTCTCCTCGGTCACCGGTGGAAGCTCGGCGGGCGTCAGCGTGCCCGCGGCCATGAACCGTACCACCGCGGTGGCCAGGTCTATCTCCGGCGCATCCCTTCCCTGCAGCCCGTCGGCATAATCCCGCACCAGCGCATTGGCCGCCGCCGGCCCCTGGAAAACGGCTTCGGTGAAGGCCCAGCACACCAACACCCGCAGGTCACCGCGCGCGCGGCTGCGCAGCGCCTTGAGCGCCTCCATAACCTGGTCGTCCTCGCCCGTGGCGTTGTGGTGCAACAGGAGAAACACGCCCGCGCTGACTGCTTCATCGCGCAAGCGGTCTCGCTCCGCCTCAGCCACCGCCAGCATCCGCACCAGCTCCGAATGCTGCTTCTCCAGCGCCTCAGCCTTCTTCTTGGCCTCGGCCACTCTGGCGGCTGCAGCTCCCGCGGCGGCTCTCAGCCTTTCATTGGCGGTGCGGTGCTTCTTCAGTTCCGGCGTGTCCACCGGGATGAAGCCAAGCACGCGTTTCGGTGGAGGCGCGGTATGGTCTTGCTCGAAGATCTTGGCATCAGCGGTGCACCGCGCCTGCTCCCCCTCCGCGTCCTTCAACCGCTGGCGGGCGATGGCGAGATTCTCCCTGGACTCGCTTTTCTGCTTCAGCAGTTCGGTCGCCCGCGAAGCAGCGATATCCGCCCTTCGCGCGAGCACCAGGTAGTCCTCCGGCCCCGCTCCCGGCGCGTAAACCTGCGCCAGCAGCGCCCGCACAAACGCGGGATGGCTGAGCCGCGGAACCAGCGGGAATCCCATCCCCGTGATTGTAACACCTGTGCTATCATCAGCCGCGTGCACGACCCGTCCGCGCATTCCAGCCTGGCATCCATCAACCCTGACGCTCTGTGGAGCGAGCTTCCCGAGCAGCAGCGCGAACTCCTCGTGCGTTACACCGATCTCGTGCACCACTACAACTCCGTCGCCAACCTCACGGGTTTGCATAGCCGGCCAGAAATCCTCGACTCATTGGTAAAGGAATCCCTCGCACTCCTGCCATTCCTGCGTGAACTCCAACCGGAATCGGTCGCCGACATCGGCTCCGGTGCGGGCGTGCCCGGCATTCCGCTGGCGGTGGCTTTCCCCGATGCGCAGTTCACACTCTATGAGCGCTCGGAGAAGAAAGCCAGCTTCCTGAACATCGCTCTCGGCGCGCTGGAGTTGAAAAACGCGTCCGTTATCGCTGCCGACCCATTCACCGATCCGCCGGACGCTCCCTTCAACGCCGCGGTCACGCGCTCCGCGATTCCCCTGGAAGAACTCATTCCCTCGGCCCAGCGCATACTGGTTGCTGAAGGCTCACTCGTGGGATTCGCTTCTGAACCGATGCTGGATGCCTTGCGTGCAGAAACGGGCAAGGGTGGTTGCACTCTCTCGCTCTCGCAATATCCCCGCCTCAACGAAGCCGCAAGCTACGTTTACGCCCTCAAGTATGGAGGCGCGCGCTGATGTCCATCATCGCGGTGGCGAACCAGAAGGGCGGGGTGGGGAAGACCACCACCTGCGTGAACCTCGGCGCGGCGCTGGCCGCGGCGGGTAAGCGCGTCCTGATAGTGGATATGGACCCGCAGGCGCACGCGAGCAACGGCCTGGGCGTGCCGGAGGACGGCAGCGTTCTCACGATAGTTGAACTGATGATGGAGCAATGCTCCGTTTCCGAGGCCGCCCGTCCCACCCCCCAGGAAGGGCTCTTCATCGTCCCCGCCGGCCACGGCCTCACCGCCTTTGAACTGACTCCGCCCGCCGGGCGTGAAAGCCGCTTCCTGCTCAAGCGCGCGCTGGACAGCGGCCGCCGCAACTGGGACTTCATCCTACTGGACGCACCGCCGGCGCTTTCGCTGCTCACCGCCAACTGCCTGGTGGCGGCCGAGGGAATCATCATCCCGGTGCAGGCGGAGTACTACGCGCTCGCGGGGCTAGTGAAGATGCTTTCGGTGGTGGAGACCATCCGCCTGGAGCACAACCCGCGCCTCAAGCTGCTCGGGGTGCTTGTCACCATGCAGGACCTGCGCACGCGCCTGGCGCAGGAAGTGGAAGACGAGATACGCGCGAACTTCGGCGGCCCGGTGTTCAAGACCGTCATCCCGCGCAGCGTCCGCGCCGCCGAAGCCCCGTCCTACGGCCTTCCCGTCACCCTCTACGCCCCCGCTTCCTCCACCGCCAAGGCCTACGAAGCTTTCGCGTGGGAAGTGGCCAAAGCGGTAAACGTGGGGTAGGCTGGCCCAAGAATGGTGGCACGGGCGACCCGCCCGTGATTCGTCGCGTTCATTCGTGGCTGGAAAACCGCGATTCCTTCCATGAAAAGCAGTCCAACAGCCGGTGCGGCCACTAGTTGACGCCCATGCCCAGCGCCCCCGCCATCTTCCGCAGCTCTTCCACCGTCGCGCCGAACTCGCTGAAGCTCAGCGACTGCGCCCCGTCGGACAACGCTCTCTCGCGGTCGGGATGAATCTCCAGCAGCGCGCCATCCGCCTCCAGCGCCAGCGCCGCTTTGAGCGCCGCCGGGATGATCTGCGGAATGCCCACCGAATGGCTGGGGTCAATGATGACCGGCAGGTGGGTTACGCTCTTCAGTATCGGCACTGCCATCAAGTCCAGCGTGTTGCGCTGCGATTGGTCAAACGTGCGGATGCCGCGCTCGCACAGCACCACCTGCTCATTGCCCTCGGTCATTATGTGCTCCGCCGCCATCACCAGCTCGTGCAGCGTGTTGCCGAAGCCGCGCTTGAGCAGCACCGGCATGCCCAGCCTGCCGGCGGCGTGCAGCAGCGGGAAGTTCTGCATGTTGCGGCTGCCTATCTGAATCATATCAGCCACCGCCACTACCGCCTCCGCCTGCGCTGGCTCCATCAGCTCAGTGACGAAAGCGAGACCGGTCTCGGTTTTCACCCGCGCGATGATCTCCAGGCCCGCTTCCCGCAGGCCCGCGAAAGAGTAGGGGGAGGTTCGCGGCTTGAACGCGCCGCCACGTACTAAGTGGAAGCCCGCTTCCTTCACCGCTGTGGCCGCGGCCAGAAACTGCTCGTAGCTTTCCACCGCGCAGGGGCCGGCGATGAGCGTGAATGCTCCCGCGCCGATGGTGGCAGCTCCGACAGTTACTTCCGTGCGCGCTTCTCCGCTGCGCTTGCCCGCAAGGGGAAAGTCGGCGGCGCGCAGTTCAATCGGGCCGTAACCGGCCGCGGCCCTTTCAGGGCGGGTTTCTTCGCTCATCAGGCGGGCGTCATTTTATCACAGCGGGAATCGCCTGCATGACGTTGACCACCGCCTGGGCGAAGGAGTCTTGCTCAACCGGTCCGGCCGCGACTTCGCCCGGCGCGTGCGGCAGGATGAAGATAGCCTTCCCGCCCCTGCGCTTCTTGTCCACCGCGATGGACTGCCAGAGCATCAGCGCCAGGCTTTCGGCATCGCCCACCTGCAAGGGGCTGAACCCGCAGGAATGGAGCACTTGCGCCAGTTTCAGGTAATCGTCGCGGCTGATCTTGCGCTGCGCCAACGAAAGCTCGCAGGCGACCAGCATTCCGTTCCCCACCGCGTCGCCGTGGCTCAAGCGGCCGCCGTACACCGCCTCCAGCGCGTGCCCCGTCGTATGGCCGAAGTTGAGGAATTGCCGCTTGTCCAGGTCGCGCAGATCGTCCTTCACAAACGCGGCTTTTGCCTGCAGCGCCGCGGCAATGGTGCGCAAGGTGGTATCGCCATCGCCTTCCACGACTTTGGGCACATTCCCCGCCATCGCGTCAAGCTCGCGCGGGCCGGCAAGGAACGCTACCTTGACTGCCTCCACCAGGCCTTCGCGAATCTGCTCCGGCGCCAGCGTCTGCAGGAAGGAGATGTCCACCAGGCTGGCAACCGGCAGGAAGAAAGAACCGACCTGGTTCTTGCTGCCGAGGAAGTTGATGCCGGTCTTCCCGCCCAGCGTGGCGTCCAGCATCGCCAGCAGAGTCGTTGGCACATGGATGATGGGGACGCCGCGGTTGTAAACGCTGGTAACTAAGCCGGCTACATCCAGCAGCGCTCCGCCGCCGACCGCAAACACAAGATGATCATGCCGGGAGACTCCGCTGCGGGACATCGCCCTGAGCGTGGTCTCCACCGTCGGCAGAGTCTTGGCGGATTCGCCGCGCGGAAGCACCAGCTGAATGGCATCCTTGAAAATCGGGGCTTTCTCCAAGCTTTCCTTCCACAGTGCATTGACTTGCTTGTCGATTAGCAGGACGGCCCGGCGGCGCGCCAGGTCCTTCCCTTCCGAGAGGGCGGACTCAAACTTCTTCTGGGTTAGCTTGCTCAGGCTGCAGGCGAACACCTCCTGGGTGTCCTTCTGCGCTGTTGCTACTGACACGACGGACTGCATTTGCGAACTAGATTGTAAACGCATGCCTTACCACCTTTGCAATGAAATTAGCCGGCAGCTCCGCACACCGAACCGTCAGGTGCGACTGCCGGTATCGAGGTTCGCGCTCGCGGAAAAGGCGGCGCAGACCATCCCTCCCGCGGGCGGCGAGGGGCCTGTACCTTCCTGTCTGCTCAATCCGCTCCCAGAGAACCTCATAGGGCCACTCCAAATAGGCCAGAAATCCGAACACGCAAAGCTCGTGAAAAACCTTGTCGTCCACCAGCGAGCCACCGCCGGCGGCAACCACTACATTTTGCCTCATTGCAAGCTCAAGTGCAAGTGCTCCTTCCCACTCCCTGAACCTCTCTTCGCCGTGCTGGGAGAAGATGGTGGCGATGCTAATCCCGTGGCGGCGCACAATCTCCGTGTCCATGTCCACGAACTCCCGGTTCATCAGCTTCGCCAGATGCTTGCCGGCCGTGGTCTTGCCCGCGCCCATGAAGCCGGTGAGGATGATGTTCCGGCTGGGTGCGGGGTGTTCCGGCTGGCTCGCCATTGCCGAGATTATAGAGCAAACCACAGCAGGCGAGGCCCGCTGTGGTTACTTCCGAGAAATAGCGAATGAGGTTAGCTCTGGTATTCGCGCCGCTTTTCGCAAAACTCCAGGAGCCCCTGGAACTGCTTGCGGCGGCTGGGATGCTTGAGCTTCTTAATGGCCTTCATCTCAATCTGGCGGATACGCTCCCGGGTGACGTTGAACTTCCGTCCCACTTCTTCCAGCGTGCGCGGATGCCCGTCGTCCAGCCCGTAACGCAGGCGGATGACCTGGCGCTCGCGCTCGGACAGCGTCTCCAGGATTTTGTCGATTTTCCCGCAGGTGAGATCAAACATGGTCTCATTCTCGGGATTGGGCACGTTCTTGTTCTCCTGGAAGTCCTGAAACTGGCTGTCCTTATCGTTGCCGATAGGTTTTTCCAGCGAGATGGGCTTCTGCGCCACGCGCAGGATGTCGCGCACCTTCTCTTCGGTAATCTCCAGCTCCTTGGCGATTTCCGGGTTCGTCGGCTCGCGGCCTTCCCGCTGCTGGATGGTCTTGCTGGCGCGCGAGAGCTTGGTGATGGTCTCCACCATGTGCACCGGCTTGCGGATAAGCTCCGCCTGGTCGGCCAGCGCGCGGGAAATCGCCTGGCGAATCCACCACGTCGCGTAGGTGCTCAGCTTGAAGCCGCGCTCCAGGTCAAACTTCTCCACCGCGCGGATAAGCCCCATGTTCCCTTCCTGAATCAGGTCTAGGAAGCTCATTCCGCGGTTGAGGTACTTCTTTGCGATGCTCACGACGAGCCGGAGGTTGGCCTCAATCAGCCGCTGCTTGGCGATCTCCTCCCCGTCGCGGTACCGGCGGGCGTAGTAGCGCTCCTCTTCCTTGGTGAGCAGCGGTATCTGGCCGATAGTCTTTAGGTACATTTTCACCGAGTCGTCCAGCCGCATGTTCTCGGCCGCGCCGATTTCCTCTTTGGTGAACTCCTCGTCCGACTCCATAAGCTCCGCATGCGCATCCAGCGCGCGCCCATGCTCGTCCACCACCTGCACGCCCTTACGTTGCAAGTCGTCCAGCAGAAGCTCGATATCGTCGTCCGTCAGTTCCTCGTCCCGGGAGACGAGGTCATTCAGCTCCTTAGTGGAGATTACGCCCTTGCGGAAAGCGATGTCGTAGACCCGCTCGTAGATCTCATCGCTAAAGCAGGGATCAACCTTCGGACGGCCGCGCAAGTTCACGGGCTTAAAGGCCTTTATGGGTTTTGTCTGCATAAGTTTATTAGTCCTGTTCACGACGTCATGCGCCGCCAAACGGTAGATTGTAAAGTATACCCGCGATTCGGCGGCGCTGCAACAGATATACCGCAAATCGAGCCAGGTTAGTTTGTGAACCGCCACAATGCTATACTCACCGCATCATGCGGGAGGGCAAAGTTACCATTATGAATTCCACTCGCTTAGACGCAATACTGAGATATGCGCTGGTTGGCATACTTGCGGCTGCGCTGGCGGCCTGCGGCTCCGGAAGGGCCGTCCACCAGCTTGGCGAGCCAGCGTCCAACCTGCGGGTTGTTTCCGTCCAATTTGACTCGCCGCAGGGGATAGCGGATTTCAGCCGTTCATATGCCAGGCCGGTCATATTCCAGGTTGACCAGAATCTTGCGCCCGATGCTGCGATTGAAGCTTCCACCTTCCGCGAAGACAGGTCAAGCGCGAGCATTACCCTCACGCTGCATTTCGCGGATAGCGCATCTACGCTGGCCTCTTACCTGGCATTGCCGGAAGGCCTCAGCCTCGGCTATGTGGAATGCACGCCGGAGCCGTTGGTCATGCTGGCGCATGGATTCGAGCCGGGCATAATCGCGCTCGGTATCGCGGCCGGCAAGGCTGGAATCCTGTCCGTGGAGATTGAACTCACACGAAACACCAGCGCGTCCAAGTCTGCACTGGCGGTCCCCACTGATCCCGCAAACGCCGTGGTTCTTTCGGCCACTGACAGTGGCGGTGACGCCCAGCTCTCATGGAGCGAGCTTAACATCGGCGATTACGATATGAACTCCCGCGTGGCCATCGCCGACATCACGCCGCTGGCCATGTTCTTCGGCCACACCGAGAGCGGCACCTGGGACCCCTGGCACGACGCCGTGAACGGGAACGGTGACGACACCATCAACATCGCCGACATCACCCCCATCGCCGTCCATTTCGGTAAGACGGTCGTGGGCTACCGCGTGATGCGCCATCCCGATGGCGTGGGCGACTGGACCCAGGTCACGGAGGTTCCGCGGCCCTATGACCCGTCTGCGGCCGGCCAGCCGAAGGAGCGCCCTCCCTACGAGTACACGGATACTTCCGCGCCCGCCGCAGCCTTCTACGCGGTGCAGCCATCCGACGGCGAGTTGAGCTTCGGGGTTTCCAGCAATGTCGCGCCCTTTGGCTCTCCCGCCGCCGCGCCGCCATCGCCCCCGCCGGTGGAGACGGTAGAGCCCGGCCCCGAAGAGATAGTCCTGGCGGTGGGAGAGACCGCGCTGCTGGAAGATATTGACCTTGAGACCACGCGCTCGCTGGCGACCGGCTCCGGGCAGGAGTACCTGCTGGTGCTCACCTGCGAAAGCGAGGTGCAGGAAGGCTACGACCCCGAGGAGTTCTTTGAAGTTGAGCTTGACTACACCGGTTCCGCCACTGTGTCATCGGCGTCCTCCGCCGCGCCGCTGATGAACCGCCCCTGGAGTCCCGTCGCTTCAGGCGGGACCTCTTCACTTGACCTACAATCGCAGATAGAAGCAGTGCTCGCTGCAGACGGCTCCGATGCGCCGCGGGTGAAGCGTACCGCTGCAGTGGACGATACCCACGATTTCACGATCGTGTTCATTGACGCTGACCTCACGACGGTTGACGGCTCCATTACCGCGCGCTGCACCAATGTGGGAACCTCCTGTGTCCTGTGGGTGGACACGCGGGTGGATGACGGACGCATCACCCCGGCCCAGCTGGACGGGCTGGAGCAGTGGCTGGACAACCGCATAGTCACCCAGGAGATTGATACCTACGGCGACATCACCGATCCGGACGAGGATGGCAGAATCGCTGTCATTTTCACGCCCGCCATCAACCAAATGGTCGGCCTTGTGGGTGGGATGTTCGTGGCCAACGACTTGCAGCCCACCGCTGTCGGCAGCAACTCCATGGATTCCGTCTACATCCAGGTTCCCGACCCTGGCGGCGAGTATGAGGCCGCCGGCGCGGTCTCCCCCGAGGCCTTCGCCGATAGCCTCGTTTCTACTCCCGCCCACGAGCTGCAGCACCTGATCAACTTCTCCAACCGTCTGCGCAGCTACCAGGCTGGCCACGACTTCGTGTTTGAGGAATACTGGCTCAACGAAGCGCTCTCGCATTTCACCGAGGACTTCTCCGGCTTCCAGCCCGGCAACAACTTCTCCATGAGCAACTACTTCGTCACCGGCTGCCCGTGGACGGCGCTGCCCGGCGGCAACTCGTGGAGCCCCGACATCTTCCGCCGCGGTGCCGGCTACTTGTATATGCGCTACCTGGTTGACCGCTTCGGCGAAGGCATCCTCTCGGAACTGCTGCAAAAGGACAAGCTGGAAGGGCTGCTCGGGGGCTGGGCCAACGCTGAAACCGCCACCGGCGAGAGCATGGAGCGCACACTGCTGCGCTGGGGCGTGGCGATGTACGCCTCCGGCCTGGGCGTGTCCACTTCAACCAGTTGCTCGTACGACCCAGTCGCCAACGACAGTGAAACCGGTGCGCCCCACGGCGTTCATTTCCGCAGCGGAAACACCTCCTACAACGGCGACCTGCTTCCGGTCTCCGAGCCACTAGCATATATGCTGACGCCGGACGGCATCGCCTCTGCGGCCCTCACCGCCCGCAAGAACGGCCTGCTGTTCGTGCGGTTGCTCCCCGGCGCGAACGCCTATGGCCGCCTGACCATTACCCCGTTGAACGGCGACACGCTGCAAGCGGCGGTCCTTCGCACCGACACGGGCGAAGTGATACTGGAGGATGACGCGGAGAACCTCTACGACGGCGGAGTCGTGCTCGGCAGCCTCAGTGCTCCCGGCGAAACCGACACTTACCTCATCAACGCCCCGGCTCCCCACCATTTCGTCATCCGCGTCGTCTCGCTCAGCGCCGTGCTGGACGAGTTCAGCTTCTCGGTGAACGACTCGCTCAAGCCCAACCACGCGATTGACCCGAGCAACCCGTCAGGCCCGCCCCCTGGCGTGTACCAGCTACTCAGCAACTTCACGACGTCAGGAATGTACGAGCTGAAAGTCAGCAGCGCGGTCGGCGCCACTGGGAATTACTACTTAATGGTGATACCCTTCTGAGCCGTGCGCTGCGTCATCGTTTCTGACGGTAAGAAGGGGCATGTGAACCAGAGCATCGCGCTGGCGGAGCTGCTGGAGCTGCCGTACACGCTGGTGCAAATCACACATCTTCCCGGTGCCTACGAACCCCTGTCGCGCATCCTTTCGCATGTTCTCGGCCCGCGCAACTATCCCGCCTCGCTCCGGCGCCGCGTTTTGGACTTGTGTTTCGGCCCCGAATCGGTTGAGCTGGTGAAGCTCGAAGCTCCCGGCGTCGTCATCTCCGCCGGCACCACCGCAGCAGTGCCTGCGCTTGTGCTTGCCCGCGAACTCGGCGCGCGGACGCTGCACGTCCTCCGCCCTTCGCTGATGCTCACCCGTCGTTTTGACGCACTGGTGCTGCCGCTGCACGATGTCCCCCGGCGCCAGCCGCCTAACGCGGTGGTGCTGCCGCTGGCGTTCGGCCCGACTTCCGGCGGCGCTTTGCAGGAATCGCAAGCCGAACTCACCCGCAGGCTGGGAAGCCGGACGGAAGGGCTTCGGTCGCGCCGGCAGCTTGCCATGCTAATCGGCGGAGATTCCCTCCACCACCGGATTGACCCGGCTGGAGTGTTGGAGTATGTGGACAAGTCCGCTGTATTCGCCGCCAGCCGGGGCCTGGGCATTCTGCTCACTACTTCCCGCCGCACTCCAGTTGCGCTGGAGGAGAATCTCCAGCGGCTCGCTGCCAAAGAGCCTGGTGTCTTCACGCTATGCGTCTGGGGGCGCTCCGACAGCTACAACCCGGTTCCGGCCTTCCTGGATGCGGCTTCCGCGGTGCTGGTCACCGCCGACAGCGTCTCCATGGTCTCCGAGTGCATCCTCGCCGGTCACCATCCGCTCATTTATCCGGTAGAGGCCACGTCAGCCGCGGCCAAGCTGGAGCGTTTCTCTGGCTACGTGTATGACCGAGGCTTCGCGGTGCGGCTCGATCCGTCTTCTTTCAGCCCGATAGACTGGGAAAACGCGCTGTCCGCCGGCAGGAATTCCCGCGCGGAAGTATATAATGCTATCGGCCTTCCCCGGTTGGCAGCCGAGCTGCGAAGGCGTTTGGGTATTGACCTTGAACGGCCAGCAGAACAACCACCGGCCCGGCCGGAAGCTTAAGTCGGGCGCGTACCTCGTGCTCACCCGCCTGCGCCTGAACCTCGGCCTGGTAGCCCCACTGCTACTCCTGGTTTTTGGAAAGCTGGTGGTCGCGATGTTCATCGCCGGCGCCATCCTGATAGCGCTGGGTGCCGCCCTGCGCCTTTATTCCGCCGGCGTCATCCGCAAGGACCAGCAGCTTCAGCGCACCGGGGCTTACGCTCTCTGCCGCAATCCCCTGTATCTCGGCACGCTGACCATGATGCTTGGCTTCGGCCTGCTATCGGGCTACTGGTCGCTGGCACTGCTTGCCCTGCTGGTGTTCGGCATCCTCTACTGGCAGGTCATCCGCCTGGAAGAGATATGGCTCATTGACATTTTCGGCGAAGCCTACCGGGATTACATCCGCGAGACCCCCCGTCTGCTGCCCACCTTCAGCTCGCTGCGCAAGTCGCTGGAGCGCGTCCCTTACTCCCTCAAACAGGCGCAGGCCAACCACGAGTTCACTACCGCTGTTGTCAGCGTATTGGGCATCCTTATCTTTCTGATAAAATACGTTCTCGCGTTATGGATTCTGCCCCTAAACCTCTGGTAGAAAGGCGCTTTCTGAGCATCCTCGCCCTGGACTTCTCTCTGGTAGGCGATCTGCTGATGCTCACGCCGGCGCTGCGGCGGCTGCGCGACACCTATTCCGGCGCGCGGCTGAGCCTGGCGGCGCAGCCTTTCGCCCTGGAGTTGTTCAGCGGCGGGAACCTGGTTGACGAAGTCATTCCCTACGACAAACGTGGAGAGGACCGTGGCGCCCGTGGGGTGTTCCGGCTGGCAGGCAGGCTCAAGCAGCGCGACTTTGACGCCGCTTTCGTGTTCCACCGTTCCTTCGGCTCCGCGCTGGCGGTATGGCTCGCCCGCGTTCCGGTCCGCGTGGGCTACCGCCACGAGCTGCGCGACTTTCTGCTTACGCACCGTGTGCGCGAAACCGAGCTTCAGGGGCATATCATCTCCGAGCACCTCAACCTGCTGGACGAAGTGGGCATACCCGGCGGGACGCCGCCGCTGGAATTGGATATCGACCTGTCCCATGAGGATGAGTTCCTCACGGGGCTGTCGCCGCGCCTGCAGGTTGATAGCCGCCCCCTCATCGTCGTCTGCCCCAAGGGCGGCTGGCCTACCAAGACCTGGCCCGTATCGCACATTAACCGGTTTCTTGACCTGTTTAACGTGCACTCCGTTACCTTCGTGCTGGTGGGCGCGCCCGGAGAAGAAGAGCACGCGGAGGAGATCTACTCTGTCAATAACGACATCGTGAACCTCGTGGGCAAGACCTCACTGCGCGAGCTGGCGTACATTCTCAAAAGGGCGGACGTGGTTGTGTCGCCGGACACCGGCACGGTGCATCTCGCCGCCGCCCTGGGCACGCCGGTGGTGGCGCTGTTTGGCCCCACCGCGCCGGAGCGCTGCGGCCCGCCGCCATATGTGCCCGCGGCCGTCATCTCCGGCGAAGTCAACTGCCTGAAGTGCTATCTCAAGAAATGCACGAAAGATCCGTTCTGCATGGACACCATCGCGCCGGAAAAGGTGAAGGCCGAGGTTGACCGCTACATCGCCGTGCGCCGAGCGGCCGCGGAGGTGGTTTGACATGGATCTCGCGTCATTGGTGAGCCGGATGTCCGACCAGCGCGCAGCGGTGCTGGGCGACCTCATCTGTGACCGTTTCATCTACGGCTCGGTGGAGCGCATCTCGCCCGAAGCCCCGGTGCCGGTGCTGCTGGCCGAGCGTGAGGAGTTTCAGGCGGGCGGCGCGGCCAATGTGGCGCACAACATCACTTCCCTCGGCGGCCGCGCGGAGATATTCGGCGTGCTGGGCGACGATTTCGGCGCGCGCACTATGCAGGCGCAGATGCACAGTTTCGGTGCGGGAACCTCCGGCGTCGTGGGTGTCCCCGGCCGGCCGACCACCCGCAAGACCCGCATGATTGCCTCCAGCCAGCAGCTTCTGCGCGTGGACGAGGAAGTGACCGACCCCATTAGTGCCGCCACCGAAGACCTGTTGCTGGCAGCGCTCAAGGAAGCCTCTGCCAACTGCGCCATCCTCGTCCTCAGCGACTACAACAAGGGCGTGCTCACGCCGCGCCTGTGCTACGAGGCCACGCAGCTTTTCCGCCAGCAGGGCAAGCCGGTGGTGTGCGACCCCAAGCCGGTGAACCTGCCCAGCTTCCGCGAGGTCACGCTGCTCACGCCCAACCGCGCGGAGGCTCTGCATGCCGCCGGCATTGAGCGCGTGGAGCTGGACTCGCTGGAGCGGGCCGCGCGGCGCATCCGCGAACTCACCGCCTGCGACGCCGTCGCCATCACCGCCGGCGCGGACGGAATGTACTTGCTCACCGACTCCGGTTTCCAGCACCTCTCCGGCGATCCGGTGGAAGTTTACGACGTGGTGGGCGCGGGCGATACGGTCTGCGCAGTGATGGCGCTGGCGCTGGCGGCGGG
>CAZKNJ010000050.1:0-13390 GCA_964554185.1 uncultured Planctomycetales bacterium
ACGGGCACAGCATGCTGTGCCCCTACGGGCAGAGCGGCTCATCTCACTAATCCCCAATCCCTAATCCCTCTCTTTCACCTGCGCCAACTTCACCATCCCGTCCTTCACCGTGAACACCTGCGGCTTGAGCGGAAGCAGCGCGCGGATCTCGCGCACGCTGGCGCTGGTGATGACCGCCTGCGGGAACTCCGCCACGATGGCGACGAGGTTTTCCTTGCGCCTGTCGTCCAGCTCGGAGAGCACGTCGTCCAGCAGCAGCAGCGGCTTCTCCCCCGTCTTCTCCCGGCAGATCTGCGCCAGCGTCAGCGTCAGCGCGATGGTGGCCGCGCGCACCTGCCCCTGCGAAGCGTAATCGCCGATGGGGATGTCGCCGAGGTAGAAGCGCACGTCGTCGCGCTGCGGCCCCGCTAGCGTGAAGCCGCGCTCAATCTCGCGTCCCTGCATCTCGTCCAGCCGCTGGCGGTACTGCGCGCGCACATCCGCCAGCGAAACTTCGCGGCCGAACTTGCCCACGGTGGTGGAGTAGTTGGCCTTCAGCCGGAACTTCTCGGTGGTGAGCTGGTGGTAAAACGCGTCCAGCCGCCGCAGCACTTCCTGCAAAAAGCGGATGCGCTCAAAGACGATGCGCCCGCCAGTGAGCACCACCGAGTCGGTGTAGAACTTGAGAAGCGAGCGCGCCTCGCTGTCGCCGGTGCGCTGCTGGAGCGCCTTCAGCGTGCGGTTGCGGCTGAGCCAGGCGGTGCGGTAGTTGTTGAGGTCGGCGCGGAACTGCGGCGAGAACTTGGCGATTTCGCCGTCCCACAGGCTGCGCCGCCGCTCCGGCTGCCCCCACAGCAACTCCATGGATGCGGGCGAAAACAGGTACACCGGAATGCGCCCCCAGTAATCCGCCGCCTTCAGCACCGGCGCGTCGTTCACCCGCAGGTACTTCTTCCCCTGGGTGAAATGCACGCCTGCCTGGTGCTGCGCGCCCGCGTCAGAGATGAACAGCGCCTCCGCATAGAGCGACTTCGCGCCCCGGCGGATGAGCGAGCGGTCGCTGTCCGCGCGGAAGCCGCTCAGCGTCGCCACGAAATACAGCCCCTCCAGCAGGTTGGTCTTGCCGCTGCCGTTGCCGCCGAGCAGGATGTTCACCCCCGGCCGCAGCCGCGCCTCCACCTGCTCGTAGTTGCGGAAGTTGCGCAGCTTGAGGTACTGGCAGATCATCGTCCTGCGGCCTTGGCCTGCACTTGCGGCCAGAGGTCCGCCAGCTGCTCCACGCGCTGTATCGTGAAGTCGGCGAATTCGCCGGCGCGCTCCTGCAGCCGCTTGGCCTCCTCGTAGAACACCGACAGCGCCGGCGTCACTTCTCCCCGCGCCGGCAGCCAGCCCTCGTTCACCCACACGTTGATAATCCCCAGATCCTTCGCCGGAGGCAGGTTGAGCATGCGGTCGTCCACAAACACCGCCTTCTCGCCGGGGTAATCGCGCAGCACCCGCTCATATGCATACCGCTCGGGTTTGCCGCGGTAGTCCACCGCCTTCAGGTCGTAGATGTGCTCAAAGCACTCCGTGATTCCGAGCGCGGCTGTCACCTTTCTTGCATGCGCTTCGCAGGCGGAAGTGAGTATCACGCGCGGGAGGTCCAGCTCCCGGAGGAACTGCGCCAGCGCCGGGTTGAACGCTACCCGGCCGTCCAGCTCGTAGTTGTGCACGTAGGCCAGGAACTCCTCGGGATCAACTTGCTCCTCCGCCATGAGTCCGCCCAGCGTGGTGCCGTACTGGCGCAGGTAGCCCAGCCGCTTCTCCTCCGCCACCTCCGGCGGGAAGCCCATCACCTCGCGGATGTAGCGCTGGATGCGCACATCGTTCACTTCCATTACGTTGGCCGAGGCGGGGTAGAGCGTGTTGTCACAGTCAAGGATGAGAATCACGGCGTCTCTCCGCCCGCGCCGGACACAATGACGTCGGCGGGGTGGCACACCAGCGGGCCGTCCACTCCTTCGCGCTCAATCAGGCCGTACTCGGTGAAAGCGCGCGCCAGGAACTGGCCCGGCGCATGGTGCTCGTACACCACCGATCCATCGTCCGGATCCAGCATCACGAACTCGTAGTACAGCGGGTGGCCCGGCTCATACCAGGGAGGGGCCGTGTGCGGACTGCCGGAAGCACCCTCGCCGGCGGGCGCGCGCTGGGCGCTGAAGTTGGCAATGGCGATGACGCCGTTCTCACAGGTGAAAAAGACGTGGCTGGCACAGAACATCCGGTGCGACCAGGTTAGCGCGTTCTTCCGCGTGTCGTAGCAGCGCACGGTTCCCTCGGTGTCCGAGTAGTACATGCGCGGGCCGATGGACGCCGGCAGCATCCCCACTTTCACTTCCAGCGGCTCGCTCTGCCACACGGTCTCCAGCGTGTCCGGCGCCACTCCCAGCAGCATGTGCTTGTCCTCGGCGGTCATCTGGCAAACGAGGTTCAGTGTGTTTTCATCCGCGTACGCCATCCACGGCACCAGATCCCGCAGCATCCGCAAGTTGCGCAGGCGCAAATCCGCGACGCCCAGCGAGAACACCGCGCGCTCGCGTCCGCAGAACAACAGCCGGTCATCCGCCACCACCGCGCCCGCCAGCATCGTGAGCTGCTTCTCGCTGCGCAGCAGTTCGCCGGTGGCCGCGTCAAATGCGCGGATGTCGCCGCTCTGCGCTATTGCCAGCACTTCGCCGTTGGCGGTGGGTAGTAAGGTGTGCAGCTCGAAGGGGTAGAGCTGGTGCCGCCGCTGCAACTCGCCGTTTACCGGCGAGTAGAATCTCACCTCGCTGCGCTGGTCTACATCCAAGCCGGCCACCAGCGAGTATTCGGTCAGCGCGAGTTCATGGAACTGCGGCTGGCCGCCGCCGCGCTCCGTGGGTGATTCCTTTTCCTTTTCCCAGCGGGTCTCGCCGGTGGCGGCGTCCAGCGCGCTCAGATAGCCGGTGGAGCTCGCCACGAACACGGTCCGGTTGCCCGCGACCAGGCTCACCTGGCCAAACTGCTGCAAATCCCTGGCCCACAGCGTCTGATCCAGCCGCAGATTCTCCACGCGCGCCGGCAAGTACCAGTTGTTCGAGGGCTTGTACTCCGCCGAGCAGACGGTTGCCAGCGCTCCCAGGTCTTCGCACCAGCGTGCAAACTGCTTAACCTCAGCCGGTCTTGCTCCATCCTCCGCGGTATCACGGCATGATGCCGCGGGCAGCCCCGCCACCAGGACGGCGGCTGCGGCGATCCAGGCTAGCTGCGTCGGGCGCACGCTACCACACCCGCTCCGGCGACAGGAACATCTCCGCCAGCATCAGCGCCGTGGGTATCTTGCTGTCCACCAGCGAGTCCCCCGCCAGGCTCTCATCAATGAGGTACTCCATCAGCCGCCGGCGGGGTTTGAGGAACACCTCAATCGCTTCGTTGCCCACGCCGCCGCCGGAGCCGACCATCTCGGCGTTGGTGGCGATAAACACGTTGTATATCTCGTTGGTGATACCCGGCGAAATGGTGCCGGAGAACATCAGCGCCATCTCCTCGGCGGTGAAGCCGGTCTCCTCCAGCAGCTCGCGGCGCGCCGCGTCGGATGGGCACTCGCTCTGGTCGTCGCACAGGCCGGCGGGCAGCTCAATCACCTGCTTGCGCACCGGCGGGCGGAACTGGCGCACCAGCACCACCTCGTCCTTCGGCGTGATGGCGAGCACATGCACCGTGTTGAAGTGGCGGCGGCTCACCGCATAGTAGGAGCGGTCGCCCTTGCGCGCCTGAATGGTGTACTCCATCACATCGAAGTACTTGCAGTCCCAAACCTTCTTCTCCTCTTTGATGGTGCGTTTGGGGGTTCGTTTGGCCGTCATGGGGTCCCTCCGGGGTTGTATCTCAGGCCGCAACTGCTGCCCGGCCGCAAATCCGGATTAGCGGCGTGGAAACCGGTTACTGGCTGCAACATATCAGCTACAATCATATCTGGAATGCACCCAAATTACCAGATAACAGACCGGCGACGGCTGCCGGTCTTGCATTTCGCCCAGGCGACTGTGGGCGTGCTCATTGCGCCGGCGTACCGTGCGGTGTTCAATGCCCGCCGGCGCAGGTACCTCTCCGAACGCGCGCCGGTGGAAGGCGCGCCGGTGGTGGCCATCG
Source organism: uncultured Planctomycetales bacterium (assembly GCA_964554185.1). Lineage (GTDB taxonomy): Bacteria > 4484-113 > 4484-113 > 4484-113 > 4484-113 > CAZKNJ01. The sequence continues at coordinate 4,135 of CAZKNJ010000050.1, forward strand.
GCAATGTATCCCTGGGCGGCACCGGCAAGACGCCGGTCGCCTGCACGCTGTACGAGCACGCCAATGCCGCCGGTCTGCGCGGCGCCGTGGTGCTCAAACTCGGCAAGGAGCCGCTGGATTTCCTGGACGAGCTGCTCATCTACGCCGGCAGGCTGGGGGAGCTGGACCACACCACGCCCACCGTGGACGTGCGCGAAGGTTGCATCACCGTCAGTTCCGCCTCCGCCGTAGTCTGTGCCCACCGCAACAAGCTCGCAGGCGTCCGTGAGATGGCGGCGCGCAATGACCTTGACTTTGTCATCGCCGACGACGCGCACCAGCTCTACAGCCTCCAGCCCGCGCTATCCATTTGCCTGCTGCGGCCGGAGGACGCGCAGGCGCGGCTGTTCCCCGCGGGTATGCTGCGCGAGGAAATCACGGCTTCTCAGCGCGCGGACATTGTGCTGGTGCGCGACGGCAGCGGCCCGACGCCGGAGATGCCGGTGCGCACCGACGGCGGCTTCGGGCTGGTGCTGGCGGAAGCGCGGCCGCTGGCGAAGCTGCTCAGCCCCTGGCTTGCATCCCGCGCCACCGATTGCGAACCGGAGGCCGGGCTACCCGGCGCACGCGCCATCGCTTTCGCGGGAATCGGCCGCCCGGAAGGCTTTGAACGCACCCTCGCCGGGCTCAACGCCAATGTCGCGAAAATGGTGCGCTTTCCCGACCACTACCAACTCGCCACGCGCGACCTGCGCATGCTGGAAGACCTGCGCCGCCGGGAGGGCGCGGAGTGCTTCATCACCACCGAAAAGGACGGCAGCCGCCTGCTGCCGCTGATGCTGCGCGCGCGCTACGCCGAAGGCCACGATGTTTGCTGGCCCGCCGGGCTGCTGCCGCGCCCCGAGCACTTTCTGCCCGACCTCATCACCGCCGCCCAGCGCGTCTGGGAGCGCGCGTATTACCTGCGCATGGACGCCCAACTCCCCGACGCCGTCGTCCAGCGCTTCCTGCACACCGTCTCCCGCGGCCGCCTGGCGTAGGTATCTGATACTTGCATTCGCGCAGCTTCGCCTGTAGAATCGCAGCCCCTCATTGCTCGTCGGGGAGTGGCCCAGTCCGGTCTAGGGCGCAAGTCTGGGGGACTTGAGATCGCGAGTTCAAATCTCGCCTCCCCGAGATTCTCGTTTTGCTGCGTAAGCTCAAGTGGCCGCAGACTGGGGGCGAACATCGGATTGTTACCCGCGTCTTAAGTGCGTGCGCAACCGGAGAGACTATTGCTGGTTGTTTTGGGAAGCAATTCACGCGGCGGATACTCAGAACACTGCGATGGCCTTCGCCATGCGCGCGAGTAATCTTGAATGAGCCTAATGAAGGAAGTGCATCCATGAGAATTCTGCGGATATGTGCATTTCTCGTTCTCGCAGCCGCTTCACTGGCGCTGTTGGCGGGATGCCCCCAGAAAACCGCTTCTACGACGGCGTCGCAGACGGCAGCCAGCGCCAAGCCGGCCGCCCCGGCGGCTCCGGCGCAGCAGGCGTTGCCGCCCCCGGAGCAACCGGTGCCACCGGAGAAGAATCCCCCCGGCGACATCCCCGACACGCAGGTGTTCATCAAGTACGCTTCTGCGGCCGGCAAGTACGAGCTGGAGGTGCCGGAGGGATGGGCGCGCACCGAGAACGGCACCGACGTTGAGTTCGTGGACAAGCTGGATGGCATCAGCGTCGCGCTGACTCAGAGCGCGGCCGCCCCGACGGTGGAGAGCGTGCAGCAGGAGCAAGTACCGGTGCTGCAACAGCAGGGGCGCGCGGTCGAAGTTCAAGAGGTCAAAGAGAAGGCGATGCCCGTCGGCGCCAAGGCCGTCTATGTGGTTTACACCTCCAACTCCGCCCCCGACCCGGTGACCAACAAGCAGGTGCGCCTGGATAACGTCACCTACTACTTCTACCGGGACGGGATGCTGGCGGCGCTGACGTTGTGGGCGCCCAGCGGCGCGGACAACGTTGACCAGTGGAAGCTCATCTCCGAGAGCTTCAGGTGGATGTAGCGCATGCCCGTGCTGCAGGCGCACGAGCTGTACCGCTTCTATCACGCGGGTGAGGAAGAGACACTCGCGTTGCGGGGCGTCAGCCTGCAGGTTGAAGCGGGCGAGGCCGTCGCGGTAATGGGCCCGTCGGGCAGCGGCAAGTCAACGCTGCTGGCCTGCCTGGCCGGGCTGGATGAGCCGGACGGCGGCTATGTGGAAGTCCACGGACGGCGGCTGACCAGAAGGCCAGAAGCCGTCCGGTCGGCGTTTCGCGCGCGCTACATCGGCGTAATGCTGCAGGCGGGCAATCTGCTCAGCCAGTTGACGGTGGAGGATAACCTGCTGGTTCCGATGCTGCTCGCGCGCAGAGTTGACCGTAAGCGCATTAGCGAGTTGCTGGAGCTTGTCGGGCTAGGCACACGGCGCAACGCTTGGCCGGCGCAGCTTTCCGGCGGCGAGGAGGCGCGGGCCGGGCTGGCGGTGGCGCTGGCTACGAACCCGCCGGTGCTACTCGCCGATGAGCCGACGGGGCAGGTTGACGTTGAAACGGAAAAAGACGTGATGCGGCTAATCGCCGATTACTGCAAGGCTGGCGGCGCGGCGCTGCTGGTCACGCACAGCGACGCCATCGCCCGCTACGCCAACCGGATTATCCGTCTCAGCGACGGACGGGTGGTGGACGATGCCTGAAGCACTGGTTGAAGGCAGAAACCTCAGCCGCGTTTACCGCCTCGGGCGCGCCGCCATCGTCGCCCTGGAGGACGCCACGATGACCGTTAAGGCGGGCGACCGCATCGCGCTGGTCGGCCCGTCCGGCGGGGGGAAGTCTACGCTGCTGCAGATTATGGGCGGGTTGGACCTGCCCAGCAGCGGCGAAATCTCCTGGCCGGCGCTGGGCGGCCGCACGGCCTTGCGCCCGCGGAAGATAGGCTACGTCTTTCAGACTCAGAGCCTGCTTGCGCCGCTCAGCGTGGTGGAGAATGTGGAGCTGCCGCTGCTGCTGGTCAATGAAGATGAAAGAACGGCCAGGGCGCGCGCGCTGGAAGCGCTGGGAGAGCTTGATCTGGCGATGATTGCGGAGAAGCTGCCGGAGGAACTGTCCGGCGGCCAGGCGCAGCGCGTCGCGGTGGCACGCGCCTTCGTTGGCAAGCCCAAGCTCATTCTTGCCGATGAGCCCACTGGCCAGCTGGACCATCCAACGGCGCAGCACCTGTTTGACGTGTTGCTGGCCTCGCTGAACGGGAGCGGCACGGCGCTGGTGGTGGCGACGCACGACCTGGCGATTGCCGAACGCTTTCCCGTGCAGTGGCATCTGACCCACGGACGCCTGGAGGTGGAGCCGTGCGCCAGTTGCTGATATGGGTGAAGGGGCTGCTCTTGCGCCGCTTTGGGCGGGTCGTGGGAGCAGCCATCGGCGTTGCGTTTACCACTGCCTTCATCGGCGCGCTGGGAGTCTTTCTCTCCGTCAGCAACGCGCAGATGACTCAGCGGGCAATTCACGATGTCCCGGTGGACTGGCAGGTGCAGCTGGCGCCGGGAGCGGATGTGAGCGCAGTTACGGCGAAAGTGCAGGAGACCGTGAAGCCAGAGGTGCTGGAACGGGTCATGTATGCCGAGGTTGACGGCTTCAGCGCGCAGACGGGCGGAACCGTGCAGACCACCGGCGCCGGCAAGGTGCTGGGCGTCAGCCCGGGCTACTTCACGGAGTTCCCCGCGGAACTGCGGCGGCTGATCGGCGCGACGGAGGGCGTGCTGATCGCGCAGCAGACCTCGGCCAATCTGCACGTGAGCGTGGGCGATACCGTGAGCATTCTGCGCGTGGCGCTGCCACCGGCGGAAGTGAAGGTTGACGGCGTGATTGACCTGCCGAATGCGGATTCGCTGTTTCAAGCGGTGGGTATCCCGGCCGGCGCCGCTCCCCAGGCTCCGCCGGATAACGTGTTGATCCTGCCGGATTCGATGTGGGACACGCTGTTCAAGCCGCAGCAGGAGGTCAGACCGGATTCCGTGCGCACCCAGCTTCACCTGCGCCTCGGGCAGGCGCTTCCCAGCAGCCCCGGCGCCGCCTACAAAGAAGTAACCGCCCAGGCGAACGGCCTGGAGGCCCGCATCGCCGGCGACGGTATCGTCGGCAATAACCTCGCGTCGCGCCTGCTGAGCGTGAACGAAGACGCGCTATATGCCCGGGTGCTGTTCCTCTTTCTCGGCCTGCCGGGCGTGATACTGGTCATAAGCCTGACGCTGGCGGTGGCCGCTTCCGGCGGCGAGCGCCGGGCCTCCGACCAGGCGCTGCTGCGCACCCGTGGGGCGACCGTTGGCCAGATACTGCGCCTGGAGGCGGTCGAAGCGGTCATCACCGGGCTGGGCGGAGTGGTGCTCGGGCTGGCGCTCACTTACGCCAGCTCCGGCCTGCTGGGAATCACCGCGCGGGAGATGCGCGGGCGCGCCGCCGTTGGCTGGCTGATATTCGCCGCGTGCATCGGCTTTGCGCTGGCGATGGGAGCGGTGCTGATTCCGGCGTGGTCACGGGCAAGGAACCTGACGGTCGCCACCGCGCGCGGGCTCATCCGCCCGGCCGGCAACCCGCTGTGGAAGGTGCTCTGGCTGGACCTGATAATCCTCGCCATCGGCGCGGTGGAGTACTGGCGCACCGCCAGCGCCGGTTACCAGGTCGTGCTGGCGCCGGAAGGAGTCGCCGCGAGCTCGGTGAATTACGAGGCGTTCATCGCGCCGGTGTGCTTGTGGGTCGGCGGCATCATGCTCAGCTTCCGCCTGCTTCATTACGCCCTGCGACACGGGCGGCGTTTGTTGGCCGGCATTCTCCGGCCGCTGGCGCATTCGCTGTCGGGATTGGTGGCGGCCGCGCTTACGCGCCAGTTCCGCCTGCTCACGCACGGCGCCGCGCTGGTCGCGCTGGCTATCTCGTTTTCCGTCTCCACCGCCATCTTTGATACGACCTTCAACGCCCAGTCGCGGGTGGACGCGGCGCTGACCAACGGTGCGGATGTGACGGTCACCGGGCCGACCGCCTCGCCGCCGAGCGCCAAAATCGCCGAGCTTAAGGCGCTGCCCGGCGTGACTGGCGTGCAGCCGATGCAGCACCGCTTCGCCTACGTGGGCAACGACCTGCAGGACCTTTACGGCATAGACCCGGGGTACATTGGCGATGCGACCAGTATCTCCAACGCCTATTTCGGCAACCATGACGCCAGAGCGACGCTCGCGGAACTCGCTGCCACCAGCGACGGCGTGCTCGTTTCGGAGGAGACGGTGCAGGACTTCCAACTCAAGCCCGGCGACCAGCTGAACCTGCGCCTGCAGTTTGCGTCCGACCGTCAATACCATGTGGTTCCGTTCCACTTCATCGGGGTGGTGCGGGAATTTCCCACCGCGCCGACGGATTCGTTCTTGGTGGCCAACGCGTCATACGTCGCACAGCAAACCGGCAGCGACGCGGCGGAGACGGTGCTGCTGCGGGTCCAGGGCGATCCCGCTGCGGTGGCGGAGCGGGCCAAGGGCGTAGTGGGCGATATCCCCGGCGCCAAGGTGACCGATCTGGGGACAGTGCAGCGCGCCATAAGCTCCAGCCTCACCGCGGTGGACTTGCAGGGCCTTACGCGGCTGGAACTGGTGTTCGCCATGCTTATGGTTGCTGCCGCCACCGGGCTGGTACTGGGGCTGGGGCTGGCCGAGCGGCGGCGCATGTTCGCCATCCTCACCGCGCTGGGGGCGAAATCCGCGCAGTTGGGCGCCTTCCTGTGGGGTGAGGCGCTGTTGATACTGCTGGTGGGGCTTCTTCTCGGCGGCGCGCTCGGCGTGGCAGTAGCGCAGGTGCTGGTGAAGATGCTCACCGGGATCTTTGACCCGCCGCCGGAGCGGCTGGCGGCGCCGGCCCTCTACCTGGTGCTGCTTGGCCTCGCGGCGGTCGTTTCCACCATCATTGCCGTGCTCTGCGCACGCGCGTACTCCCGGCGCCAGGTTCTTGAATCCCTGCGCGGCCTCTAGGGAAGCGCGCGGTATGCTGATCACCCTTCTGTCTGTCCAGCACCGGCGGCGAGCGTCTCCTGCCACCCAGTTGTCAAGTGGCGGCCAACTAGCGTTATCTCTTCACTATACGGATGTCAATTATTGTGCTATTAGGCAGATAATGATAAAGTGCCGCATCTCATCCGGGAGTGGCATATGCAAGGTCCGTACCCGCTGCACGTGCCGGAGATTAACCGGCGCGCCGACAACCTCCGTCCGGGAGTGTACACTCTCGGCGTCTACGAGGGGGACGCCTTCCGCGTCAAGCGCGTTGGCCGGTTCTCGGCGAATATGACCGGGAATCTCTACCGCTGGCTGGGGCTTTACAGCCATTTCCAGTACAAGCTGCTGCCCGACTCCCGCGCCGCGTTCAGCGAGGAATGCCGCCTGTGGCACGCCAGCGGGGGCGATGAAGGCGCACTGGATAGCGCCGCGCATCCCCAAAGTGCGCTGGGCCAGCAGCTGGAATGCCCGGTATGCGGGAGGCTGGCCTAGCGGGCGAGGCCCTTGGACTTGCGCTCCTTTTCTTCGTAGGCGAGGATGAAGCTGATGAGCCGGTCCTGGTCGTGGATGGAGATCTCGGTGAACGCCAACCCCACGTGGAAGACGGGCTCGGCGGGCGTGCCACCCGACTGGCGCAGCCACACCACCCGCGCCGGCACGGTTACATCCAGCGAGACGTGCTTCTCTTTGTGCTCGTCGAGGAAGCCGGTCTCAATGAGCATGGTCAACTCGTCGCCCACCTTGAGCCAGCTCACGGTGGTCTCCACCTTCACGCCCGCGCCGCCGAGGTCCAGCAGCGTGCCTTCGCGCTCGCCCTCACGCACTTCCTCCGACAGAAAGAAGGCCTGGCCGCGCACCGCGACGCGGATGTAGCGCCGCGAGGTCATCGCCTCGCCGTTCATCGCGCGCTCCACCCGCAGCGACTGCTCGTGGTGGGAGGTCTCCAGCAGCCGGCCGCTGAACCCGAACAGCCCGTTGGGGTCAACCAGTAGCAGGTGCAGCTTCAGTTCCGGGCGCAGCCGGTGGGACAGCACCTGCGGCACCTCGCGCATCTGCATGGTGAAGTCCTGGTCACGCACCTGGGCGATCCGCGCGGTTACAAACGCCGGCAGCTTGCGCAGCTTGTGTTCCGGCTTATCGGGGAGGATGTGCCGCTCCAGCAGGTCGCTGGCGCTCATTTCGCGGGCGGATTCCGCGAGCTTGGGGCTGAGGCCAAGCTGGATATACAGCGAGTGGCAGTCCAGTTCTACCGCCTGTCCGGAGTAGAACAGGTGGACTATGTCCACCAACTGGTGTTGGCCTGGCATAGGGGTGCTGCTGATTATGCTAGACTTTACGGCCGAATGCAACAGACCTCGCGGCTGGACTTGCGCCAATGGATGAATCCACGCTGATGGAACGCTACGGGAGATACCTCAACGCCGGCCTGAGCCAGGTGCTCTCGTTCATGGGGCTGGAGCACTCCGCCGTGCGGGCGGAAGGCTCGTTCGTTTACGACAGCACCGGGCGCAAGTTCATCGATTTCCTGGGCGGCTACGGCGTGTTCAACTTCGGCCACCGACACCCGCGCATCGTCGCGGCCGTGCGCGAGCAGCTGGAGCGCATGCCGCTTTCCAGCAAGCTGCTGGTGGACGAGGCGGCGGTGCTGGCGGCGGAGAAGCTCGCGCGCATCACCCCCGGTAACATCAGCAAGTTTTTCTTCACCAATTCCGGCACCGAGTCGGTGGAGGGCGCCATCAAGCTCGCGCGGATGCACACCGGCCGCACCGGGCTGGTCTTCGCCCACCAGAGCTTCCACGGCAAAACCCTCGGTTCGCTGTCCGCCAGCGGGCGGGAGAAACACCGCAAGCGCTTTGAGCCGCTGCTGGCCGAGTTCGTGGAAGTTCCCTTTGGCGATGCCGAGGCGGTGGAACGCGCGCTGACCGACCGCACCGCCGCCGTGCTGCTGGAGCCGGTGCAGGGCGAGGGCGGCATCAACCTGCCGCCGGACGGCTACCTCACGGAGGTGCGCCGCATCACCGAAGAACACGGCGTGCTGCTCATCCTGGACGAGATTCAGACCGGCATGGGGCGCACCGGCTACAACTTCGCCTGCGAACGCGAAGGCGTCGTGCCCGATATCATCGTGCTGGCGAAGGCGCTGGGCGGCGGCGTGATGCCCGTCGGCGCCATCGGCGGCACGCCCGAAGTCTGGCTGGAGTTTGAGCAGGAGCCGCTCATCCACAGTTCCACCTTCGGCGGCAACCCGCTCGCCTGCGCCGCCGCGTCCGCCGCCATTGACGTGCTGGTGGAAGAAGAGCTGGCGGAGCGGGCAGGCACCATCGGCGGCTGCTTCCTGGACCGGCTGGTCAATCTGGCGGCGAAGTACCCCACGCTGCTCATCGAAGCGCGCGGGCGCGGCCTGATGATCGGCCTGCAGTTCGCGTCCAGCGACATCGCCGAGCTGGCCATAGCCGCCATCCTCAACAAGGATGTGCTCATCGCCTTCGCGCTGAACGCGCCGGAGGTGGTGCGGCTGGAGCCGCCGCTCAACACCCCCGCCGACCTGTTTGACGAAGTGCTCACGCGGCTGGACGCCGCGCTGGGCGAAACCCGGGCGATGGTGGAACGCTACGCCTGACCCCGAGGGAGTGAACCTATGCCCCACGTGCGAAAAGAGATACTGGTCAACGCCGCGCCGGAAGCGGTATTTGACGCCGCGGCCGACATCGAGCGCTTCCCTGCCGCCATGCCCGATCTCAAGTCGGTGGAGGTGCTGGAGCGCGAGGGCAACCGCTGCGTCTCCCGCTGGGTCAGCGTGGCCGATCTCGGCCCCATCCAGCGCGAAGTGTCCTGGACCGAGGAAGCGGTCTGGGACCGCGCGGGCCTGTCCTGCCGCTTCAGCCTGATCAAGGGCGACATGAAGTCCTACAGCGGCGGCTGGAGCTTCACCCCCGACGGCGCGGGCACGAAGGTCGTCCTGGAGTTTGACTACGAGATTGAGATACCGCTGCTGGGCGCGCTGGTGCACAAGATAATCCACCAGAAGATGGAGCAGAACTGCGACGGCCTCCTCGCCGCCCTCAAGCAACTGGCGGAAAGCTAGCACGCCCCCAATGCTACAATGAGGGCGGGTGCTCAGTGTTTCCATCCTTGCCGCCGCAGCCGGTGGCTGCGCGCATCTTCCCGCCGGCGTTGACCCCGCCAACCGGGCGGTCACGCTGGGCGCCGGCGCACTGCTGTCGC
>CAZKNJ010000051.1:0-2643 GCA_964554185.1 uncultured Planctomycetales bacterium
ACGTAGTGTGGGCAAAGCTCTGGGGCGGCACCAGCTCGGACCGGGCTCTGGCGGTGGCAGTTTCCGGGAACGCCATGTACATATGTGGGGACACCGCAAGCTTCGGCGCTCCAGAAGACGACGCCCTCATTGTGAAGATGAGCGCGAACGGAGAGGTGCTTTGGGCGAGAACCTGGGGGACCGACAGCAGCGATGTGTTCTACAGCCTAGCCGTGGGCGACGACGGGTCAGTGTATGCGGTGGGGAATTCATCAGCGTCCGGTGGGGTCAATCTTGGCTTTGTCGCGAAGTACACCGCTCTAGGTGATTTGGTGGCGGCTGTGGGGTGGGACGAAACTGGATTCAGCCAGCTGACCAGCCTCAGCGTCAAGCCGCTAGGAGGAGTAACAGCAGTCGGCATCATTACAGATCGAGCCGTCTTCGCCCTAGATCTCGACAGCAACCTAGCCTTTGTTCGTGCGCAGAGGTGGTTTGGTGCCGAGTTTGGGCAACGTGTGAATAGCTGCGCATATGACGGAGAGGGATATCTATACATCGCCGGAGAAGGGGAAACAGTCACTGGCGAATGGACAGTCCTGCCCGACCTGACATACATGCTTAACGGGGTTTCCGAGAGCATTGAGGGAAGCATCTGGGATCTCAGCGGTGTGTCTAATGAACCTGAAGGGGTCCAGACGACCCCGGAAGGAACCATTGACCAGGACGGTGAGGACCAGCTGCTTCTATTGAAGAACTGTCCCAAGTAACCAAGGAAGAGGGGACACCCTCCGCCTGGACACGTATATATAGCTGGAACGAATCTGCTAGAAATCATCAGGAGGAGAGGACTATGAGAACGATTTACTTAGTATGTTTGACGGCTGCTATCATGCTGCTGGCTCGCGAGCCCGGCTTCTTCTCCCTCCAACAACCAAAAACCAACACTTGTCAGCCATAGCGCGGAAGCGCGGCGGCGGAACCAGCAACCACCCTTGCGCCCAACACTCATTTGCTATAATACAATTTCCGATACAGGAGGGAATATGAAACTCACCATCTCCCAGGAGCAGTTGAGCCAGGCGCTCAATCTCGTGAACAAGGCCGTGTCCAGCCGGACGCTCAACCTGGTGCTGGCGCACATACGTTTTCAGGTGACCAAGAAGACCCTTACCCTCACCGGCTCGGACGGGGACTTCACCATCGAGCACACGCTGGACGTGACGGGCGAGCGCGAGGGCGCGGTGCTGGTGCCGGCGCGGCTGTTCGTGGACCTCGTGGGCCGGCTGCCCAAGAAAGAAGTCACCATTGAGCGCCAGGACGGCGTGCTCAAGATAATCAGCGGCTTCTCCGACTACGACATCAAGATACTCCCCGATGAGAACTTCCCCACGCTCCCGCTGTTTGAGGAGGGCAAAATCTCCCAGCTCTCCGCCGGGCGGCTGCGCGAGGCGCTGGGGCGCACGACCTTCGCCGCGCTGAAGGACCAGAGCGGAACCACCAGCCACTACACCCACGGCGTGCTGGTGAGCTTCCACGACGACAACCTGGACATCGTCGCCACCGACGGCCACCGCCTGGCGCTGGAGCAGATGGACAACCCCTCGCCGGAGATCAAGGACCGCACCCTGCTCATCCCCACCAACATCATCGACGAGCTGCGGCGCGCGCTGCCGGCGGAGGAAGAGAAGTCGGTGGAGCTCTACTACCTGGGCAACCAGGTGTTTTTCCGGTTCGACCACACCGTCTTCGGCGGCTCGCTGTTTGACATCAAGTATCCCGACTACCTCAAGGTCATCCCCAAGGAATGCAAGTCCATCGTCAATGTCAACCGCACCGCCCTGCGCGACGCCCTCCAGCGCGTGCTGATTGTCTTCAAGGTGCGCGAGCAAAATCCGGTGGTGCGCCTGGAGACCTCCGGCGACAGCGTGGTCGTCTCCAGCGAGTCCCAGGACGTGGGCAAGGGCGTGGAGGAAATCCCCTTCACCAAAGGCGAGCCCTTCACCGATATGCACATCGCGCTCAACCCTTCCTACCTGACGGAAGCCCTGTCGGCGCTGGACGCCGACACGGTGGACATCATCTGGTCCAGCGAAGTTAACCCGCTTAAGGTATCCATACCTGAAAAGCCGGGGTATACTTATATTGTGATGCCTATCCGCATGGACTAGGCGCACGACGGGTAATCTGGGTAACCGGCCTGCCGGGCTGGTCTGTGACGCAACAGGGACGTGCTCGTACTCACAAGAAAGCCTGGCGAACGCATTATCATCGGCTCGCGCACGAAGCTAGAGCTGGTGGGCGTTGATGCGGCGCACCGCGCAACTCTGCGCATAGAGTCGCCTGAAGCGCTGCGGCTGCGCTCGGACGACCTCGGCCTGGATCTGCAGATTCCCCAGCCGCCCCCCGGCGAACCGGCGCAGGCCTCCTTCAGTCTCGCGGTCAACGAGCGCGCGGAGCTGGGCGGGGTGTGGCTGATGGTGGTGGCGGTGAAGGGTGACCAGGTGCGCCTGGGGCTGGACGCGCCGCCGGAGGTGGAGATTTTCCGCGAGGAGGTGTACCTGGAGATTCAGCGCGAGAACATCCTCGCCGCCCAGGCCCAGGGCCAGCTCACCCCTGCCGACGTCCAGCAAGCCATGCGCAACTTGGAGCCCGGGAAGAAGGAGT
>CAZKNJ010000051.1:2743-5663 GCA_964554185.1 uncultured Planctomycetales bacterium
ACCCCTGCCGACGTCCAGCAAGCCATGCGCAACTTGGAGCCCGGGAAGAAGGAGTGACTCTCCGCTGTAGGGCGGGGACCTGTGCCCCGCCGTCTTCATTCCTATTGACGACTGGTCGCTGACCGGTGGCGCGGGCGTTTGCCCGCCTATGGAGGGACCCGCCCGCGATTCGCTACCGCTTGATGCTGACGCACTATCCACGTACGCGGGGCTTTAGCCCCGCTATCTTTGTTTCCTCTTCCTGGCAACTGGCTTGCTGGAAGCTGGCTGCTGATTGGTGGCGCGGGCGACCCGCCCGCGATTACATCCAAGACGCAAGGATGAACCCGACTGCTAGCTATTGACTAACGGTCGTTAGCCAATGCTTTACAATCGCCCTCACTACCCCTGGCCACGACCTCCACCAATTCCCGCAGAATCGGCACCACTTCATCGCTGAGTGTTGCCGGATCCTCGCCTTCCACCTGTCTCAGCGTCAGGCGCGGGGAGCCATTCTCGTGTTCCACCACATGGACGTAACGCGTTCTTCTCTGGTTGATGTCATCCACACAATCCTGCAAATGCTTCACGGCCATTCGTCCTGCTTCACCCGTTCCCTGGATTCCGTTTTCACTCATGTCCGCGAGCAAGGGCTCCAGGTTCTTCACGCCCCGCCAGAAGAGAATCCAGTCCTGTCGGCCGCGGTCTTGATGCGCCCGGACCATTAGTGCGAGGCAGTCATTGAGTTTACTCCCCGCGTCCTCGCGGTACATTGGACAGTGGCCCGCCATCACCGCCAGGAGCGCGTCCAGCTTGGGCACGATCTCATCCTGCTCCGCGATCCGCGCCTGCCGCAACTTTGGCGTTTCGCAGTCCATCGGCTTGAGGATGGCGCTGTGCCGCACCGCCTTCGCATCAAGCGCCTGCTCTAGCCTAGCCACAATCGGCGCTACGCGCTTTGACATCTTCCCACCGCCGGCCTCGGCCAACTCCATGAGCTTATGCAGCAGGGACCTGGCGCCATCAGCCGATATGTCGGCACCGGGCTGAGAGGGATGCCACAGCCAAGAGACCTTCTCGAGTTCTTCCCCCGCCCAGGGCTCATTCCGCTTCGCCCATTCCACCAGCCGGTCCATGCGGGACGAGACCGAGGGCTTCAGCCCGTCCAGCTCTATGTAGTAGTGAGTGCTGGAACCCTTCTGCGACCTCCAGTTCTCTTGTGCCGCTACCAGCGAAGGTCGCCGCTGCTGCACCGACGCATCAATCCGGGTCAAGGCTGCCAGCAGGCTGTTGCGCTCTTCTGTGTAGTCCTCGCCCATACCCTCGTAGGGCTCCGCGGACATGGCCTCGACCGTTTCCTTCAGCCACTCGACACATTGGGCGTACGCGACCGGCGGTAAGACGGGGGCGTCCATCAACGTCCTGAAATGCAGGAGCTTCTCGTATGCTTCCCGTGAGGCGTAGTCCGGCTTGGCGCTGAGCATACTAAGAAACTGGTCAACTTCCTCCGGCAGCAGCAGGTTGCCAGGTTTCCTCGCCAGCTTCGTGCACAGGTGCCACAAGTTACGGTCGTACTCCGGAGACAGGCCTCGGCGTGGTTCCCTCCACATGAACTCTCCCATATCCCCTCTCTCGACAGCTTCGGCGCTTTTCTCCATCTCGCTCATTATCTCTGCAAAGTCGCGCAGCGTCCGGTGGAGCCGATCTCGTGCCAAATCGGCGATGGAGCGTGGTATTCCTTGGTAATCCGCATTCAGCGGAGGCTCGACCGCATCCATCAACTTCCGGTCGAAGCGGATGACCGGCAGCAGTTGTTCCGGCCAGGGGCCTTCGCGAGGGTAGTACAAACCCGTATCTATGTGCACGTAAGCGTGGAAAACGAATCCTGCGCCTGCCCTTAGAGGGAAGCTCCACCGGGGGAAGTCCTCTGTAATTGGCGCTTCCACCAGCGGGGGCTCCAGCTCGCGTCTGACATAATCGGAGGCGGCTACTCGGTTGAGCGCTTTCACGAGTTCGCTCTTCGCAACTTCCGCTTTCTCGGGAATGCCCATGCTCGGAGAGCCCTCGTAGTCGCTTACCAGGTTCCAGGCGGAGACTTCCAAATAGGGATACCACCCGTTGGCCGGGTCGCGCTCAGCCGCTTTCCGCAAAAGAGCCGCTTGTTCGTATAGGTTTCTCGCGTGTTCCTCGTCCCTCACCCTGGTCATCGTCCGCGTCGCGTCTGGTTGAGGCTCCGCGAAAACCAGCAAGTAGCGTGCTGGAAGGGAAGTATCTTGTTCCGCCAGCGTCCGCAAGTGCTCCCATTCGGGCTGCACTTCAGCTTGCATCTTGGCGATTTGCTCCTTGCGGGGATCGCTCTTTCGCTCCCAGTATGTAAGCGTAACCCGCGTCTCCAGCGGGACAGCCTCGTCGGCGATAAGACTGGAGAGGAGTGCTTCGCTTCCCTGCAAGCGTCTCTCGGAGTTGGCGCGGACGTGTGTTCGCCGCATATGGCCGCAACCAGGTTGAATCCAGGACAGGACCATCAAGTCTATCAGGATTGTCCGCGCGGGCTCGCTGACTGCCGGGTCAATGCATCGGTCAAACTCGCGGGTCATGCCTATCCACTGCCGGTAGCTGGGGCTGAGCCTTCTCGGATTGAGCACAGAGTCGCTCTCGCCCCACAACGCATACCAGCCGGCGGCAAGCAAGCACAGGAGAATGATGCCCGCGGTGAAATACCACCACGGCCTGCGGCGCCGCTTCCGCGGCTTATCCGGTAGCTTGCGGTCGGACTCCGATTGTCCGTGCCCGTTCATCTGGCCCTACAGAAGTATACCGTAATCCTGTGCTCTCCCCCGCTACTCTCTTACTAATCCCTAATCCCTCGCCCCTAATCCCTCTCTTCCATCATCCCCGCAAACTGGTCAAAGAGGTACAGGTTGTCCTCCGGCCCCGGGTG
>CAZKNJ010000051.1:5763-13366 GCA_964554185.1 uncultured Planctomycetales bacterium
CCATCATCCCCGCAAACTGGTCAAAGAGGTACAGGTTGTCCTCCGGCCCCGGGTGGCCCTCCGGGTGGTACTGCACGCTGAACCACGGCAGCCCCTCGTGGTGCATCCCCTCCACCGTGCCGTCGTTGATATGCACCTTGTCAATCACCAGCCCGCCTGTCACGGCAAACGGCTCGCGCGCGGAGGCGGCGTCCACTCCCTCCGGCAGCGCCACGGCGTAGCTGTGGTTCTGGCTGGTGATGTGCGCACGCCCGGTCTGCAAATCGCGCACCGGGTGGTTCGCCCCCCGGTGGCCGAACTTCATTTTGTAGGTCGTGAGCCCGTGGGCCAGCGCCAGTAGCTGGTGGCCCAGGCAGATGCCGAAAGTGGGCAGCTTTTCGGTCAGCGCGCGCACGGTGTCAAAGCAAAAGCTCAGCCGCGCCGGGTCGCCCGGGCCGTTTGAGATGAACACGCCGTGCGGTTCAAACTCCAGTATCTCTTCCAGTCCCGCCGTCGCCGGGAACACCCGGCAGGCGCAGCCGCGGTCGCGCAGGTAGTTGAGTATGGCCCACTTGATGCCGCAGTCCAGCGCCGCCACGCGGTAGCGCGGCTCCTCCGGCGCCATCCAGTCGTAGGGCGCGGGCATCACCACATCCGCCACCACGTCCTCCTGCGAAAGCGACGGCGCGGCCGCCAGCGCCTCCCGCGCCTCGGCTTCGTCCAGTTCGCTGGTGATGAGGGCCTTCATCTCGCCGGCGTTGCGGATGGCCTGTGTCAAGTAGCGCGTGTCCACGCCGGTGATGCCGGTAATCTCCGAGTTGAGCAGCTTGTCGTGCAGCAGCCGGTCGGCGCGCCAGTTGTCCATGTAGGGGCTGTAGTCCGACACCGCCAGCCCGCGCGCGAAGATGCTGCGGCTCTGGTCGTCGTCGGCGTTCACCCCGTAAATGCCGATGAGCGGGAAGGTGAAGATGATTATCTGGCCGCCGTAGCTGGGGTCGGTGAGGATCTCCTGGTAGCCGGTCATGGCGGTGTTAAACACCACTTCGCCGGTGGTGGAGCCGGGCTTGCCGATGAGCCGGCCGGCGAAGCTCTCCCCGTTATCCAGCAGTAACAGCGCCTTCTTCATAACCTACCAGCCGTTGAGCGACAGCCCCGGCAGTGCGCTATACGCGATGTTGCCGCCGAGCATCGTGAGCATCACCCGCCCCTTCAGCCTCATTCCCGCGTAGGGCGAGATCTTGCACTTGCTGGCGAACTCCTCCGGGCGCACGTCCCATTCCGCGCTGGGGTCAAACACCACCAGGTCGGCCATGTTGCACTCGCGCAGTGTGCCCAGATAGGTGTCCTGGCGCAGGATGCGCGCCGGAACCAGCGTGAAAGCCGCCAGCAGCCGCGCCGCTTCCGGCCCCACCGGCGGTGCGCCCAGCGCGGTGAAGGCCGCGGGCAGCGCCACCTCCAATCCGGTGATACCGAAGGGCGCGTCCGCAAACGGCCGCGCTTTCTCCTCGGCGGCGTGCGGCGCATGGTCGGTGGCGACCGCGCCAATCACACCGTCAAGCAGCGCCTGGCGCAGCGCCGCGCGGTCGGCTTCTTCGCGCAGCGGCGGGTTCACTTTCGCCAGCGCGCCGAGCCGCTCGCAGTCCGCCTCGGTGAAGGTCAAGTGGTGCGGCGTCACGTCGCAGGTGAGGAATCCCTTCAGCCCCACCTGCGCGAACGTTTCCTTGCCCGCGCGCACCAGCTCCACCGCGCCGCGCGTGGTCAGATGCGTCAGGTGCACCGGCACGCGGCACTCCAGGCCGAACTCAATGGCGCGCGCGACCGCCGTGTCCTCGCTTGCGCGCGGAATGCCGGGCAGCCCCAGCCGCCGCGACACTTCGCCCTCGTGCATCACGCCGCGCCCCATCAGCTCTTCGTCCTGCGCGTGGAACATCACGCGCGGCAGCACTCCTTCCGGCGCCCGCGCCGCATGCACCGCCTGCATCACCCGCCGCAGCACTTCGTCGTCCGCCACGTCCGAGCCGTCGTCGGTGAAGACGTGGCAGCCCGCCTGCAGCAGCGCCTCGTAGTTCACCGGCTCGCGTCCTTCGCGCCCCATGGTTAGTGTCGCCGCGGGGTACAGCGCTGGCAGCGGCCGCCCGAAGCTGTTCACCGCCTGCGCCGCCAGCCGCAGCTCGCGCAGCGCCTGTACCATGTCGGGGCGGTCGCAGGGGGGATTGGTGTTGGGCATGGAGACCACCGCGCCGTAGCCGCCGCGCGCGGCTGCGGCCAGGCCGGTGGCTACGGTCTCCTTGTGCTCCGCGCCGGGCTCGCGCAGGTGCGCATGCAGGTCGCACATGGCGGGCAGCGCCCACCTGCCGGTGAGGTCCAGGTCCGCCGTCGGCCCGCGCCCCATCAGCCCCGGCGAGGCCACGTCATAGACGGCGCTGCCGGAGATGCGCAGGTCGCGCTTCCCCGTGAAGTGCTCGCCGTCAAACAGCTCAATGTTACGCAGGATGATTTCCGCCAAGGGCAGTCTCCGGCGTGTGAGTATATCACAGCAGATTCCGCCGCTTTTGCCCGGCGCGGTATAATCACCGCAACCTATCAGGAGGACCAGAATGATACTCAGATACACGCTTGCAGCCGCGCTTCTTGCGCTGGCGCTGGGATTAGCCGCGCCCGCGTCCGCCCAGCCGTTCATCGGTGACTACGGGCTGGACCAGGGGATGATGCGCTTGTTCACCACGAGCTTCTACGCGGACTATATCCATAAGACCACCGAAGGCAAAGAGACCGGCATGGTCAAGGGGCTGGTCGCGCGCACCGGCGAGAAAATGCGCATGGACAACGACATGCGCGGCATGGCTGGCGCCGGGGACGACCCGGCGTCGCAGACGATGATGTACACCGGAATGATAATGAAGCCCAGTTCCCCGCTGATAATGCTCTACCACGTGCCGGAGAAGTACATGATAATGGAGCAGGGCGAGGCCCAGGGCGGGGAGTACCTACACCCCTACCAGGCGGAGCAGGCCAAACCGCCGGTGGTGAATAAGGTCAAGGTCGGCGAGGAGAAGTTCGACAACCACCCCTGCATCATCTACGACGTGACCACGACCTACAGCGACGGCAAAGTCGTGAAGGGCCGCGTGTGGGAAGCCACCGATTACGGCGACACCAAGCCCTACCTCAAGATTGACGCCACCATTGACGGCGTGAGAAACGAGCTGGAGCTGCACAACGCGAAGCTCGGCGCGCCCGCCGCCAGCTGGTTTGAGGTGCCGGAAGGCTACATCAAGATCAAAGACATGATGGAGCTCTTCAATATGGGCGCCATGATGGGCGGCGGCTAGTCCTGTAGGGCGGGGACCTGTGCCCCGCCGTCTTCTCTCTTGCTGGTTGCTGAAAACTGGCGACTGGCAGCTGATCGGTGGCGCGGGCCTCTCGAGGTGGCACATGTGTCGGTGTCACGGGCGACTCGCCTGTGCACCTAGAAACACAGCCGGGACGGCTGTGCCACCAAAACACTGGGGTACGCCACGCTTTTTACCCGCCATAGCCTTGCCCGTCCTCCGCAGAAGCCTTGCTTCGGAGGATGGAGCGGCGGCGGGTAGCCCATCTCTTCCTACTTGCAGGCCGTAGGAATCTAGTAGCTCGCAGAATGGCGTCCTCACCTATGCACGGGCTGTCACCCCTCCTTCCCCTGGCGGGCGGGGCGTGCGTTAGCACGCCGGGCACGGCGTCGGGCTTTATCCGCCATAGCTTCAGCGAAGGCGGAGCCAGGGGGAGGAAGCTCTGCGGGCCTTGCCTCAATTCTCTGTCTTGCTGGAAGCTGATAGCCGACGGCTGATATCTGTTAGGCGCGGCCAGTGCCCCGCGCCAGCGGGGCGGCAGTACAAGTTCTTCTCTTGCTTGGGCAATGACAATACATGGCGAACGCCGCCTGCCGTCCTCTTCTTCTTCACTCCTACTGGTCGCTGGTCGCTGGAGGCTGGCCGCTGATACGCCCGGCGTACGTGGTTGGGAGTGGTTCTCTTGTGAGAGCACGACGGGCACGGCGTCCGCCGTGCACCTACATTCTCCCCGTCCAATCCCGGTTGGAAAATTCACCCGCCACAGCGGCGGGCCGCGACTCCTGTTACTGCTAACCCCCAATCCCTAATCCCTCTCTTCTCTTCCCAACTACCATCTACGAACTACTCCTCTTCCCTTACTACTTACTACGTCCTACTTCTTACTCCCCTTATGCTAGAATCTCCCGCCTATGTTCAACCCCGTGGCGTTCCGCGTATTTGGCTGGCCCATCCGCTGGTACGGCATCGCGATGGCGAGCTCGCTTTTGGTCGCGTCCTACCTCGCCCAGAAGCTGCTGGAGGCGCGCGGGCGCAAGGCCGACCAGGTCTGGGACGGCGTGCTGTGGGCCGCGCTGTTCGGCATCGTGGGAGCGCGCGCGGGTTACGTCCTGACCAACCTCGGCGATTACGCCGGCCACTGGCTGGACGTGTTCAAGACCTACGAGGGCGGCCTGTCCATCCACGGCGCGCTGGCCCTCGGGTTGCTCGGCTGCTGGCTGTACTACCGGCGCACGCGCCTCAAGCTCCTGGAAGTAATGGACGCGGCCGCCCCCGGCATAGCCATCGGCATCATGCTGGTGCGCTTCCTCGGCAACTTCAGCAACGGCGACATCACCGCCTACGCCGTGAGCAAAGGCGTAGTCCCCTGGGCGATGAACTTCCCCTACGACGAGTACCACACCGCCGCCAACATGGGCGAGGTAATCACCCGCCACCCTGCCGAGATTTACGGCGGCCTGGTGGGGCTAATCGTGCTCCTCGTGTGCCTGTGGGTCTGGTTCAAGCGCTACGCCCCCGGCACCAACATGTTCGCCTTCATCCTCACCTACTCGGTGGTGCGCTCGCTGATTGAGGAGCCTTTCCGCGCGGTGCCGCACTACCTGGTTGACTTCACCAACACCACCTACGGCTTCGGCGGCGTCACCATGACCCAGTGGGGTTCCATCCCGCTCATCGCCATCAGCATCTGGGGCATCATCTATGTCAACCGCCGCGCCACCGGCCATGAGTGGGATCCACCCGCACCGGAGCCGGAAGCGCCGGTGGTGGTGCACAAGCCGCGCAAGAAGAAGAAAGCTCCCGCTGCTGAAGGCCAGCGCAAGAAGCACAAGCCCTTCGGCAAGTAGCCCGTCCGCACTGCGCAGCCGTTGTAGCTCTACCCACTTACACTCCCGCCTGGCGCGCGCTACAATACCGCCCAAGTGCGCGCGGTGGTAGCCGCGCAATCCACTTGTTAGGGCGGGGAGAATATGCCTCAGACTGCATCCCAAGCCGGCGGCCTCATGTGGCTGGCGATTCCCATCGCCGCGGTCATCGCCGTGATCACCACGGTCTACCTCATCGTCTGGGTGTTCAGGCAGGAGCGCGGCAGCGAGAAGATGCAGGAAGTTTCCGCCGCCATCCGCGAAGGCGCCTTCGCCTTCCTTAAGCGGCAGTACACCACCATCTACCTCATCTCCGCCGTGGTCGCGGTCATCCTCTTCTTCGTCCCCATGACTGACGAAACCGGCACGCGCATCCCGGGCTTCATCCTAGCGGGCTCCTACCTGCTCGGCGCGGTGTGCTCCGGGCTGGCGGGCTACATCGGCATGTACACCTCGGTGCACAGCAACATGCGGGCGGCGCGCGGCGCCATGAAATCGCTCAACGACGCGCTGCAAGTGGCATTGCGCGGCGGCGCGGTGACCGGCATCTCGGTGGTCACGCTGTCGCTGGTCGGCGTCGGCCTCCTCTACTGGCTGGTGGCGGTGGTCTTCGGCTATACCAACAAGGCTCCGCTCTTCATCGTGGGCTTCGGCTTTGGCGCGAGCTTTGTGGCGCTGTTCGCCCAGCTCGGCGGAGGGATCTTCACCAAGGCGGCGGACGTGGGCGCCGACCTCGTCGGCAAAGTTGAGGCGGGCATCCCTGAGGATGATCCGCGCAACCCGGCGGTGGTGGCCGACCTGGTGGGCGACAATGTGGGCGACTGCGCGGGCCGCGGCGCCGACCTGTTTGAGTCCACCGCGGCGGAGAACATCGGCGCGATGATACTCGGCGTGGCGCTCTTCCCGTTCTTCGGGCTGGGCGGCATCCTCTTCCCGTTGGTGGTGCGCGCCTTCGGCCTGGTGGGCAGCATCATCGGCATCTTCTTCAGCCGCGTGAAGGAAAGCGAAAACCCGCTCAACGGCCTCAAGCGCGGCTACGTCATCTCCTCCATCCTCGCCGTCATCGGCATCGCCGTCGCCTGCTACACCATGCTCAACGCCCCGGGCACCACCTGGTGGTACTTCTTCCTCGCCGGCGTGGTGGGAGTGGTGCTGGCGTACGTCTTTGTGCTGGTCACCCAGTACTACACCGATTACTACTACAAGCCGGTGCTGGGCATCGCCGACGCCTGCCGCACCGGCCCCGCCACCGCCATGATCCGCGCCACCGCCGTCGGCTTTGAGTGCACCGCCATCCCCACCATCGCCATCGTCCTGGCCGTCCTCGGCTCCTACAAGCTGGGCCAGCTGGGCTTCACGGGCGTGGCAGGCGTGTCGCTTATATCGGCCGGGCTCTACGGCACCGCCATCGCGACGATGGGCATGCTCTCCACCTGCGCCTTCGTCCTGGCGATGGACACCTTCGGCCCCATCACCGACAACGCCGGCGGCATCGTGCAGATGAGCGGCGAGGAAGACCTCATCCGCGAGCGCGCCGACCGCCTGGATTCGGCGGGCAACTCCACCAAGGCAATCACCAAGGGCTACGCCGTCGGCTCGGCGGCGCTGGCCGCCTTCCTCTTATTCGCCGCCTACATAGATAAGGTCAAGTTCGCCAGCGGCATCCCGCTGGAAGACAACTTCCCGGTGGACATCGGCAAGCCCGTGGTCTTCGCCGGCGCCTTCATCGGCTGCATGCTGGTGCTGCTGTTCAGCGCCTGGGCGATAAAGGCCGTGGGCAAGACCGCCCAGACCATCATTATGGAAGTCCGCCGCCAGATTAAAGAACTCGGCATCCTGGAGGGCCGCAACAAGCCCGACTACGCCCGCTGCGTGGACATCGTGACGGTGGCGGCGCTCAAGGAGATGATTCTCCCCGGCATCCTCCCCGTAGTGGTGGCGCTGCTCGTCGGCGTGCTGCTGAAGGCCGAGGCCGCCGCCGGCTTCCTGATGGTCGCCACCATCACCGGCGTCATCATCGCGCTTTACCTCAACAACGCCGGCGGCGCGATGGACAACGCCAAGAAGTACATTGAGCTGGGCCACTTCGGCGGCAAGGGCAGCGAGGCGCACAAGGCCGGCGTGGTGATTGACACGGTGGGCGACCCCTTCAAGGACACGGCGGGCCCGAGCATCCACGTGCTCATCAAGCTGCTGTCCACCATCACCCTCGTCCTCTGCGGCCTCTTCATCGGCCAGGCGTTGTAGCCCTTACCTGTAGGGCGGGGACCTGTGCCCCGCCGTCTTTCCCGGGTACGCTGGGCTCACCAGCCCGGCTCTTACCTCTTTCGGGTTTGCTGGCCTGCTGGAAACTGGCTGCTGATCCGGTGGCACGGGCGTCGGTGGCACATGCGTCCCGCTTGTGCATATAAAACACAGCCGGGACGG
>CAZKNJ010000052.1:0-2565 GCA_964554185.1 uncultured Planctomycetales bacterium
GAGTAGTTGTGGGTGCGGAACACCACCTTCTTCGGCCACGGATTGCGCACGTGCGAGCGCCAGAATTCGTTGTGGTACTCGTTATCCACGCAGTCGGTGAAGGGCGTGTCCGGCTTGCTCCACCAGTGGCCCATGCCGGGCACTTCTTCGTAGTTGATATCGTAGCCGCGCCGCGCCAGTTGCTCAAACAGCATCCGAGGCTGCTGCGGCGGGACATTGTCGTCGGCGCCGCCCTCCAGCGCGTAGATAGGCAGGTTCAGCGCGTTTTCCGCCAGCACCAGCGTATTGTCCTCGCGCATGGCCAGGTTCCAGATGTAATTGGCGCCGGGCGCGCCCAGGATTACGTTCTGGCGCAGGAACATCGGCACGTAGAGGTCGAAGGTCGTCCAGCCGGCGCTGGGCGCGGCGGTGGCCCACAGGCCGGGATAAGTGAGGGCGTTGTACCAGGTGCCGTGCCCGCCCATGGAGTGGCCGGTGAGGTGGATGCGGTTTTCGTCAATGTGGTAGCGCGACTTCACGTCGTTGAGCACTTCCAGCATATCCAGCCGCCCCCAGTCCTGCCAGTCAAAACCGAACCGCCGGCGGTTGGTCGGCGCCACCACGAACGCCCAATCCTTAGGCTGGTAGGCGTCCACCTGCCCGGCGGCTTCCACCCCGGCGCCGTGCAGCGTAAGGATGAGGCCGTATTCCTTGTCGGGATCGTAGTCTTTGGGCGGCAGCAGGCCGTAGTATTGGGTGGAGCTATCAATCTGCGAGGCGAAGGTAACCCGCCGGGACTGCCCTGGGTCGCGCACCCGCAGCTTGAGGTCAAACTCAATCTCGCCGCCATCGTACTTGGCGGTCACCGCAACAGACACTTCCTCGCCCAAGTCGCGGGACACCGGCTCAACCGGGCAGGGGGTGAATAACCAGTTGTAAATCCCCAGCGGTGGTATCCGTGCGTTCATGTATCCGCATCCGCCAAACAGGGAGCCGAGCTCAACCCTGGCGCCGGTAAGTTCAATCCAGTGGTCGGTAGTGTTAACCAGCGGCACGGCGAAAAGCATGGGGCTGTCCGGCTGCACCCCCCGCACCAAATCCGGCACGGTCGCGGAATCGGTGAGCGCGATGAGGTCGGCTGTCACCGGCTCAATCTTCATGGTGAAGCCGCTGCTGCGCCCGAAACCGACCTTGAACTCGTTGCGGCCCTGCTGCAGAATAACCGGCGTCTTGAGCATGTGGTGGCCGTAGGCGTCGCCGGGATAGGGCACGCCGTTGAGGGTGAAGCCGCCCGCGTCCTGCAGATCAACCAGCGCGCGGCAGGGCTCCTCCGGCACGTCAATCGCGCCGAAGGCGTAGCCCATGGTCATCGCGCCGGCGAAGCCCCACTCGTCGGTGACCAGCGTCATCGACTCCTCTGGGACATTGGGGAAGGTGACGTTGATGGCGCCGTTTTCGTCGCTTTCGTAGTACTGCCAGCGCGCCTCGCCGCCGGGCACCAGCACCGAGGGGAAGCTCCCGCGCAGGAGGGGATTGTCCGGCCCGGTTTCACCGGCATAGAACGCCAGCGGATCGGTGCCCGCCTCGCGCACTCCGCTCAGAAACGGCCCGATGACGCGCCAGCGCGGAATGATGATGGTGCGCTCCAGCGTCGGCAACGCGTAGGCAGCAGCGCTGAAAGCAAGTAAGATGCCCGCGGCGGCGAGCAGCAGCAGTGCAGCGTGGAATCCGCGTCTCATAGCACTTCCCCCTGTCGTCGTGTTCAGCTACATTGTAGCATTGGGGTATAGGATGGGTGGAGCGGGAGAGAGGAAATGTAGGGGCACGGCGGACGCCGTGCCCGTTCGGCAGCTAACGTAAGGCAACTGCTTTCTGAAGGGCGTTGCAGGCCTGAAGGAGACTATTGAATTGTGGAACGCGCAACCGGAGGTGGATTGAGACCGGAGATCGTCGCGAGAGGTGAGTTCATTCCATATAGCTTGCGCCCTGCAGGAGGAGTAACGGGCACGGCATCCGCCGTGCCCCTACGAGAGGCGGGGGCGTCCCCTAGTTGCCCCGCGATTCCTTGTGCTTTTCCAGGGCCGGGCGCAGCAGTTCGCTTTCCTCGGCGATGATCTCCTCCACCACTTCGCGCATTGTCAGCCCGCTGGTGCCGAACGGCTGCTCCAGGTCCTCGTCGGACATGGACGACAGCGCGGTCAGCGCCTTGCCGTGGGTCTCGGACACCAGGCGGATGAAGTACAGCGGGTGCAGGAAGGGGCCGGCCTCTTCTTCCTCGTCGGCGCCGAGGACTTCGCCGGCAATCTCCTTGTCGTGGTTGACGATGAGCTCCAGCACGTCCAGCACGCTCATCTCGTCGTCGGTGGGGGCGGGGATGGCGAAGTTGCGCTTGGCAATCATATCCGCCAGCGCCATCAGCGTCAGCGCGCGTTCCTGGGACAAGCGCTTGCAGAGTTTCTCTATAAGGTCCTTGCCCACGTATTTAGTTTAACACAAGTATGGGCGGTTGCCAAGATTGGGGGGAAATGTGGACTAGAAGTGGCGGTGGCATCCCCGTCCGTGATTCACAAGGTTGGAGGGCGAGAC
>CAZKNJ010000052.1:2665-12982 GCA_964554185.1 uncultured Planctomycetales bacterium
ACGCCCGCGCCACCGTTATCACTCCATCAGCTTCTGGATGCGCTCCAGGAGTTCGCGGACTTCTTCGAGGAAGCGGGCATCCTTGGGGATGCGAGCGGTGATGTGCTCGCCGGGGGGCAGCGCGGCGGTGGAGGAACGGGCGCCGCCGTCGGACACGCTGTGGCGACCGGGGCCGCGCGCGGCCCGTCCCCCGCCGTTGCCCAGCACGGTGGACACCCGCGAGTCCAGCAGCGCGAGCTTGCGCAGCCACGGGCGCGGCTCGTCGGCGCCGAACGCCAGCGTCAGCTTGGCCTGCGCCGGCAGGTAGCTTATCTGCTGGACGCCGATGGCGCGGCACAGGAGCTTCAGGTCCTGCACGTGAAAGAGGTTTTCCACCGTGGGCGGCAGCGCACCGAAGCGGTCTTCCAGCTCCTCCTGCAGCGCCAACACCTCTTCATCGGTCTTGGCCTCGGCGATGCGCTGGTAGATGCGCAGCCGCAGCGGCATGTCGGCGATGTAGTCCTCGGGGATGAAGCACGCAAGCGGCAGGTCAACCTGCACGCCCTTGAGGTCCGACTCCCACTGCACCGCGCCCTCGCCGGCGAAGTCGTCCGGCAGCTCCTTCAGGCGCTCCACCGCCTCGGTGAGCAATTCTAGGTAGTAGTCCATGCCCACCAGCTCGATGGAGCCGCTCTGGTCGGTGCCGAGGATGGTGCCGGCGCCGCGGATGAGCAGGTCCTGCTGGGCGATCTCGTAGCCCGCGCCGAGGTAGGCGTAGTTGTAAATGGCGCGCAGGCGGTCGCGCGCCTCATCGGTGAGCACGCTCTGCGGCGAGTGGAAGAAGTAGGAGTAGGCCTTCTGGTGGCTGCGCCCCACCCGCCCACGCAGCTGGTGCATCTGCGCCAGCCCCAGTATCTCCCCGCGGTCAACGATGAGCGTGTTGACCGTGGGGATGTCCAGCCCGTTCTCGATGATGGTGGTCGCCAGCAGCACCTGGAACGCTCCCATGCCGAAGGCGTCCATCATCTCCTCCAGCCGCTTCTCCGGCAGCTGGCCGTGCGCCACCCCGACCTTGAGGCCAGGAACCAGCTCCTGCAGGTGCTTCGCCACCACGTGGATGTCCTGCACGCGGTTGTGCAGGAAATACACCTGTCCGCCGCGCCCGGTCTCCTTGAGAATGGCGTCGCGCACGATGCTCTCGTTGTATTCGCCGACATAGGTCTTCACCGCCTTGCGCAGCGGCGGCGGCGTCTCCAGCAATGACACGTCCATCAGCCCCAGCAGCGAGAGCCGCAGCGTGCGCGGAATGGGCGTGGCGGTGAGCGTGAGCACGTCAATCTGGGGGAAGCGCATCTTGAGCGCTTCTTTTTGCTTCACGCCGAAGCGCTGCTCCTCATCCACCACCAGCAGCCCCAGGTTGGCGAACTCCACGTCCTTGCTCAGGCAGCGGTGGGTGGAGATGAGGACGTCCACCTTGCCGGCGGCGGCGGCTTCTACTATCTGTTTTTGCTCCGCTGGTTTGCGGAAGCGCGACAGCAGCTCCACCGTGAACGGGAACGGCCGGAAGCGCTGGGTGAAGGTGTGGTGGTGCTGGCTCGCGAGAATGGTGGTGGGGCAGAGCATCAGCACCTGCTTGCCGGAGAGGCAGGCCTTGAACGCCGCGCGCAGCGCAATCTCGGTTTTGCCGAAGCCCACCTCGCCGCAGATGAGCCGGTCCATCGCCTTGGCGCTTTCCAGGTCGCGCTTGACCGCCTCCCACGCCTCCACCTGGTCGGGCGTCAGCTCGTAGGGGAAGCCCTCGGTGAAGTCCTCCATCCAGTCGTTCTTGCGGTAGGCGAAACCCTCCTGGGTGCGCCGGGAACGGTAGAGCTTGAACAGCTTGCGGGCGTACATCAGCACGTCCTGCTGCACCTTCTGCTTGGTGCGATGCCAGGTGTCGCGCTGGAGGCTGGAGAGCTTCGCCTGCCCCGCGGCGCGGTAGGGGCGCAGCCGGTCCAGCTGGTCCACCGGCACGTACAGCCGGTCGCCGTCGGCATATTCCAGCTCCACGTACATGCGCTGCACGCCCTTGGCCTCCAGCTCCTTGAGCGCGGCGAAGCGGCCGATGCCGTAGTCAATGTGCACGACGAAATCGCCGGGGTTCAGCTCGCCCTCGTGGCGCACGTACTCCCTGGTGTAGCGCTTGGCGGGCTTGCGCACGACTTCCGCCAGCTCGCCGAAGACTTCCACGTCGGTGACCAGCGCAATCTCCGCGCCGCCCTCGGTGAGCGTGAAGCCCTGCGGCAGCAATCCCGGTAGCACCTCCGCCCGCGCGCCGGCCTCTTCCAGTATTTCGCTGATGCGGCGGGCGAACTGGCTCATCACGAGATGGTGCGCTGGGGATTCGCCTATCGTCTTCGCCATCTCGCCGGTAGTGTAAGCGCCGGGTGGCAGCCGTTCCAGATCGGCGGTCGCGACTTCGTCGTAGGCCGTGCGCTCGTCGCCGGACTGGAAGGCGTAGAGGAACACCGCGGGATACTGCGCGAAGTCCAGCCCCAGCTCCTCAGAAAGCGCGCCCGGCGCACGCAGCCATTGCGGCAGCGGCTTGTCGGGGAAGGTGTAGTAGTCGGAGAAGTAGGTGAAGGTCAGGCCGTTTTCGTGCCAGTCGCGGAAGCGGCTCTCCCAGAAGCGGCGGTAGCTGCGCGTCTCGTTTTCCAGCAGCGCATGCTCCAAGAACACCAGCAGCGGCGGAGTTTCCGCGAAATGGAGAATGGTCTCGCCCCGCCCGCCGGCCAGCTCCAGGTAGAACTCCTGGCGCGGCGTAATGCGCCCGTCCTTGATGGCCTCCAGGTCTTCGGCGATGGCGGCCTCCAACGTCTGCAGCCCGCTTTCGCCCGCGGCGGACGCCTTCTCCCGGCGGTAACGGCGCAGGTGCGAGTGGATGGCGTCCAGCGCATAGGGCTGCGCGAGGATGCGCTTGGCCGGGCTGGCGGGCAGGATTTCAATCTCGTCCACCGCTTCCACGCTGCGCTGGGTGGCGGGATCAAACGATTTGATGCTCTCAATCTCATCGCCGAAAAAATCCAGCCGCACCGGGTAGTAGCTGCCGAAGGGGAAGACGTCCACCAGGCCGCCGCGCCGCGCCATCTCGCCCTTGGCGGTGACGGTGGTGCGCGGCTCGTAGCCGTAGTCCACCAAAAGCTCCGTCAGTTCGCCCAGCGGCATCTCGTCCCTCGCGCGCAGCACCAGGCTGGAGGATTGGATGATCTCGCGGCCGACGGTGCGGCGGAACAGCGCGCGGTAGGGCAGGAACACGGCGCGCGCTTCGCCCGCGAGCAACCCGCGCTGCGCCTTGAGCACCTGCTCCTTCTGCGCCTCGGTGAGCGGGGTGAAGTCCAGCAGCGAGGAGCACTCAAAATCCTGGTAGAGGACGGCCCCGTCCTCAGCTATATCCAGTCCGCTGAGCCGCGCGGCCGACTGGAAGTACACCAGCGCCTGCTCGGCCTGGTCGTTGTTCTCGGTGATAAAGAAAACGGGGCGCTCGGTGCGCGCCAGCACCGCGCTGAGCCACAGGTAGGGTGCGCAGCCGGTGAGCCCCTCCACCGCGCAGACGCCGCCGGGCTGCGGCAGCGATTGCGCCGCGAGTTGGCCGAAGTGCGCCGCTAGTTGCGTCCGGGACACGAACGATTAGTTTAGCAGAGATGGGAGGCGTCACTCACCCGAGTTGAGCGTCAGCTCAATCTCGTAGATGTAGTCCTTGCCCTTCTCGGGGAAGTAGTCCACCTTCACCGCCACGCGCCGGCCGGTGGGGGCCGCTTCCGCCGGCAAAGGTTCCTCGCCAGGCGGGATCACGGCAGCATCCGCCGCCTCAGCCGCATCTTCACTTCCGCCACCTTCCCCGCCTTCTACACTCCCATCATCACTGTCCGGGTTGTCGGCGTCCTTCCCCACCGCCTCATCCGCTTGCGCCAGCCGGTAGTGCCAGGTGTCATACATGTCCTCCAGCGTGTCGGTGGGCTCGCCGAAGAAAGCGCGCACATCAGCGGGGGTGCACAACGCCAGTTCCTTGCCGCCGAGCGTGAGGAACGGCCAGCCATCGCGGGCGGACACCGGCATGAAGCTCACACTAAGGGATTCGGCCGCGCCATCGCGGATGGTCACCATGAGCATCGCCATGTTCACCATCGCTTTGAAACCGCTGCGCGTGCGCGTGCGCTGCTTCTCGCCCGGCCCCTCGCAGCCGTGGGGCAGGTTGTACATCAGTTGGATGCGGCTGCTGTCCAGACGGGCGGAGGTGAAGGGGTTGCCCAGAACCCGGCGCACCTCGTCTTCGCTCATGCCCACAGTGACGCCGGTGCCGAGGTCAAGGCCACGCACCAAGTCTTCAAAGGCGACATACTCCTGGGGCGGTAGCGGCTTCGCTTCGCCAAAGGCATAAGCGCGATAAGCGCCGGCCTGCGAGGACGCTCCGTCAATGCCGGCGAACAGCTCTTTCGTTTGCCGGATGCACGAGCGTGACGCCAGCAGCAGCCCCATCACCGCGAGCGTGATGAAAAGCATAACGAGCGCGAGGATTACGGCTGGATCGAGCTTCTTCATACCCGCCGCACCGCCGGCGGCAAGCTAATTCTACCGCACGCGTGTGCTAAAGTAATGCGCGCGCAACCGGCGCGGCGATTGGCAGCCGATGGACAACCTACCCACGCAGGAAAAACGCAGCGAAAGCGGATGGTATATGCCGCTTGACCTCGGCAAGCTGATAGCCGGCTCTTTCAACATCTACCGCGAGTACTTCGGGCCGCTGCTGCTGATGGTGCTGGTGCTGCAACTGCCGCCCATCCTGCTGCTGCTGCGCTATTCCTATGTGCTGCACCCGGTGATGGCGCCGGACTGGTACAGCCGGGGCGCACCGCTGCCGCCGGGCGTCACCTGGGAGGGCATCATCGGGGTGCTGGTAGGGATGGCGCTGTACTCGCTGCTCACCTTCCCGTACCTGCTCATCGTGCCCGCGCGCATAGCGGGCATGCGCCTGATGAACCGCGAGATTACGCTGGGCGAGGCCATCAGGTTTGCCTCCAAGCGGTGGCTGGTGACCCAGGCCACGTACGCGTTGTGGGGCGGGCTCATAGTGCTGCTGTTCTTGCTGCCGCTGATGGTGATGATGCTCGCGCTGGTTGAGGGGCTGGAGTTCGCCGCCATCGGCGCATCCGTGTTCGTGCTCATCCTCGCGTTCCTCGCCTCGCTGTACCTCATCATCCGCATTGCGCCGATGAACGGCGCGGTGGCCTTTGACGACCCGCAGGGCTCGTTTTTCCAGCGCGCCGTCAGCAACCTCACGCACACCTTCCGCCTGACCCGGCGCAGCTTCTGGTATGTCACCGGCGTGTGGTTCACGATTGTCATCCTGGCGGAGGTGGCGCGGTATGTGCTGGTGCAGCCCATCGCGCTCGGGCTGTGGCTGCTCGCGCTGTGGCAGGATGTGGGCAGCGTCAACCCATTTACCTTCGCGTACTGGCAACCGCCGCTATGGTACACCTCGGCCAGCCTGGTGCTGCGGATGCTGGGATATGTGGTCACGCTGCCGTTTGAGCAGATAATGGCGGCGCTGCTGTTCTTCGACCTCCGGTTTAAGCTCGAGGGGCTGGACCTGAAGCTCAATCTCGCGATGCTGGAGCAGGACAAGGCCGCCCCCGAGGAGATTATGGCCGCGGACACGGCGTACTAGCGCACAGAATGGTAAGCGTGATGCCGCCGGCAGCATCAGGAGTGATGAACAATCGGGGTGGCCAGATTTGAACTGGCGACCTCAGCGTCCCGAACGCTGCGCTCTAACCGGACTGAGCCACACCCCGATAGACGCACAACCGGCTCCCCTTGGAGCCACCTCATCCGTATTCTACCACAAGGCGCGCCGCCGCCGACAGGCGTGCAGCCGCCCCTATCCCACCAACTTGTGCGCCAGCTCCTGCGCCTGGTCCCTGGCATCGTCGCCAATCGCATCCGGCATAGCGCAGCCGGGGACGATGAGCGCATCCTTCGGCTCGCACTGGAGGTAGCCCATCGCGCGCTGGAATACGAAGTGCATTACGTCGGCGTTATCCTTCTCCGGGCCGGCGCTGGTGATAATCATCGCCGTACGCTTGCCCGCGACCAGGCTCTTGTTGCTGCCCTCTAGCGGCGTGACCAGGCAGAACATGCGGTCAATCACCGCCTTGAGCTGGGAGCTGAAGCCCCAGCAGTAGAGCGGCGAGGCCAGAATGAACCCGTCGAATCCCATCAGCCGCGCGAAGAACTCGTTGCCCTCGTCGGTGTGCGCGCAGTTGGGGGTGTCCGGGTCCTGCTTGCAGTGGTAGCACGAGACGCAGCCCTTCAAGGGGTGGTCAACTACGTTGATGCGCTCAACCTCGTGGCCCTGCGCCCGCAGCTCGTCCTCGGCCCAGCCGAGAACCTTCGCCGTATTGCCCTGCTTGCGCGGGCTTCCGAGTATCGTCATTATTCTCATAGGACTCCTCCGGCCGGGCATTCTAGCAGATTCCGCGCGGGCTGATATAATCGGCAGGCCATGCGCGCAAGCCTAATCGGGCCGGAAGGAACGGGGAAGAGCACGCTGTTCAAACTGCTCACCGGCGTGGAGCCCCAGGAAACCATGCTCACGGAATCCTTCAGCCCGCCAACAGCGTCCGTGGCGGTGGACGACCCGCGGCTGGACAAGCTCTTCACGCTGCCGATGTTCACTCCCAAGCATAAGCTCATACCGGTCACCCTCACCCTCTACGACTTCCCGGGCTTCTCAGCCGCCACTCCCGCACGATTGGTGAACCGCATACTGCCGGAGATTCGCCAATCCGACCTGCTGGTGGCGGTCTTCCGCGCGCGGGATGCCGCGGACGCTGAAGGAATGCCTTCGCAGGTGCGCTCGTTTGTGGAAGAGCTGGTGCTGCTGGATCTGGCCATCGCCGACGGCGCGAAGATGAATCTGCGCGCCAAGCTGAAAGCCAAGAAAAATCCCGAAGACGACCCGCAGATGAAACTGCTCACCGGAGCGGTGGCATGCTTGGAAGCGGGCAAGACGTTGTGCGGTGGGCTTACGCC
Source organism: uncultured Planctomycetales bacterium (assembly GCA_964554185.1). Taxonomy (GTDB): domain Bacteria; phylum 4484-113; class 4484-113; order 4484-113; family 4484-113; genus CAZKNJ01. The sequence continues at coordinate 9,716 of CAZKNJ010000052.1, forward strand.
GGACGAGCGCACGGAGCTGGCAGGCTTCGGGTTGCTGACGGCCATCCCACTGCTCGCAGTGGTGAATGTGAGCGAGGAGCTGCACCGTGACGAGGCCGCCCGGCAGAAGCTGCATCAGGCGGCGGAGGACTGCGGGCTGCCCTGCGCTACGCTGCCGGTGGAAATCGCCGCCGAGCTGGAGGCGCTGCCGGACGAGGAACGGGCGGAGTTCGCTGAGCTTTACGGCGTGACCGAGCCGCCCGCGCCGCGGCTTCGGCGCGAACTGATGTGGGCAATGGGGCGCATTACCTTCTTCACCTACAACGAGAAAGAACTGCGCGCTTGGGCGCTGCCGGAAGGCGCTAGCGCGCTGGAGGCCGCCGCGTCCATCCACACCGACCTTGCACGCGGGTTCATCCGGGCGGAAGTCATCGGCGCGGAAGAGCTGCTGTCCCTCGGCTCGGATAAGGACGCCCGCAAGGCCGGCCGCGTCCGCAGCGAAGGCAAGGAGTATGTGGTGCAGGACGGCGATGTCGTGCGCATCCTGCACAGCGGATAGCGGTTAACGCCAGCGGGGCTCCCGCAGGAGCCCCGCCACCAGTGTCCAATTGTGCAGAGAAGCAGGCCTAGAAGTTGACCTTGCCCTCAAAGCGCGGATCGCCCGCGGCGATGGGGATGTCATCGTCGCGCCCGCCCCACATTTCCTCGTCTTCGGGGGCGTAGGAATATGCCATCGCTTCGTCGCCGCCGCATTCGTCGCCCATCTTCTGCATCATGAACTGCTCCAGGCCCAGGCACAGCCCGTAGCCGAAGAGGTTCATGACATCATCGTCCATCTGAGAGTAGCAGATCAAGCGGTCGTCGTCGCAGTACACGCGCATCTCCATCTCGCCAAAGTCGGTCTGCGGAGTGATGTCAAAAAAGTAGGCCATCTCCTTCTCGGCGAGGCGCGGGTTCTGGGCCTTGAACATAGTCACCACGGGCTTGCCCAGCTCCTTGTACATCCGGTCAACGTTGATGCGCATATAGAGGTTGCCGCAGGGCACCTTCTCGTGGAACTTGGTGGGGACGGCGCGGGCGAAGTTGGCGAACTTCTTGTAGTCGGTGACCAGCACCATCCACTCGCCGCTGAGGCCGACCGCTGCCGTGCTCCCGCCGATGGAATAGAAACTCCAGTCCGGCGTGTTGAAGGTCGGCTTGGCCAAGTCGCAGCCCATCATCGGGGCGAACATCCCTATCAGCTTCTTGGCGCCGGGGTAGTCGGTGACGGGCACCATGATCGCCGCGTTGACGAAGTCCGGGCCCTCCGGCCCCTGTTCCAGCTCCGCGAGGTCCGGCGGGTCAAACAGCACGAAGTCCATCTCCTCGCCCAGCGCGGACAGGAAAGTGGGATCCAACTTCAGCATCCCCATCATCCCCATCATCGCCATCATCTCCTGGTCGCCTTCGCCCATCTCGCCCATGGCGCCCATCACCTGCTTAAGCATATCCGTGTAGATGACGGCGTACTCTTTGAAGTTATTGATGGACATCAAGGCGACGTAATCATCTTTGTTGAGGAAGTTGTCAAACTTGAAGTCCCGCGGCGGCAACTGCGCGAACCGGTAAATGTACGAATCGGGGTAGTCGTGGTTCAAGTAGACGGTCTCCTTGTCCCACATCATCCCGCCGGCCATCTTGCTTTCACATTCGTAGCCCTCAATCGCCGGGTGTCCTACCGCGTTGAAGACGGCCTCAAACATGCGCGCCATCGGATGCTTGCGCTTGAATTCCTCGGTGAAGAAGATGTTCTTCACCTTGTCCATGTAGTAGCCGATGTCGGCCTTCTCGTAGCTCTTTGAGTAGTACTTCACTGCGCCGTAGTCGTCCTTGCCGGCCGAGGCCGGCATAGCCCAGACGAGCAGCGCCAAACATATGAGTGCGTAAATGGAAGTCCTCATGGTATTTGCCCTCCTTCTCTGGCAACCGCGATTATAGCATAGGCGGGTCACGCCCCATCCGGCACCGGCGCTCCCGCGCGCGCTTCCACCGCGCGGTTAAACCCGTTATGATTGTGTCCGATGCCTGTATATGGGATGCGCTATGCCCGCGGATAGTTCCAAACTGGCGATTGACGGCGGCGAGCCGGTGCGCCGGGAGCTGTTGAAGCTCCACTCCTGGTCCTACGGCGACGAGGAGCTGGCGAACCTGAAGCTCGCGCTTCAGTCCGGCTGGATCACGCGCGGGCCGCTAACCGAGCGCTTTGAGCGCGAGTTCGCCGAGTGGCGTAAGGCCAAGCACGCGCTGGCGGTCAGCTCCTGCACCGCCGCCTTGCAGCTTGCGCTCGCCGTCATCGGCACCCAGTCCGGCGACGAGGTCATCACCACGCCGCTCACCTTCGCCTCGACGGCGAACGTCGCGGTGCATCTGGGCGCCAAGCCGGTGTTCGCCGACGTGGAGCCGGACACCCTCTGCCTGGACCCGGAGAAGGCCGCAGCCGCCATCACCGACCGCACCAAGGCCATCATCGTCGTGCACTACGCGGGCCATCCCTGCGAGATGGACGCGTTCCTGGAGCTGCGGCGCAAACACCGCGTCTTTCTCATCGAGGACTGCGCCCATGCGGTGGAAGCGGAATACCGGGGCGCGCCCGCCGGCACCATCGGCGACTTCGGCTGCTTTTCCTTCTACGCCACCAAGAACATGACCACCGGCGAGGGCGGGATGCTCACCTGCGCCGAGCAGCGCTTCCGCGACGAGGCCGAGGTGTGGCACCTGCACGGGATGAGCCGCGCGGCCTGGAAGCGCTACCAGGACGACGAGTTCCGGCTCTACGACATCGCGCAGGCGGGCTACAAGTTCAATATGTGCGACCTGCAGGCGGCGCTGGGGCTGGCGCAGATGCCGCGCGTGGACGCCTGGTGGGAGCGGCGGCGCGCGATTGTGGAGCAATACGATGCGGCGTTCAGTGCAATGCCGGGCGTGCGCGTGCTCAAACGCCAGCCGCACGTGAAAAGCGGGCTGCATATCTATCCGCTGATACTGGAGCCGGGCGCGCTCACTCAGCCGCGTGACCGCATCATCACCGCGCTCAGGGCCGAGGGGATACAGTGCTACGTGCACTTCCCCGCGCTGCACCTCACCGGCTACTACCGCGCGCGCCTGGGGCACCGCGAGGGCGACTTCCCCGTGGCCGAAGCCGCCGCCGCCAACCTCGTCACCCTCCCGCTCTTTCCCGCGATGAGCGACGCGGATGTGAGCGATGTCACCACCGCGGTGGGAAAGGTGCTGGGGGCCTGGGGGAGCTAG
>CAZKNJ010000053.1:0-12037 GCA_964554185.1 uncultured Planctomycetales bacterium
GCAGCATCCCGTTCAATCCCCCGCATAGACGACCTCCATGTTCTCCAGGATGGATTTCCGCCGGAAGGGATTGCGTAATGCGGGTTTCTCCACGAGGTCAACTTCGCGGCCAAGGAGTTCCTTCAGCTCATCGGACATCCGCACAAAGTCAAATAGGCTCCAATCCGCGTCTTCGGCAAAAGTCACGAGCACGTCGACATCGCTGTCCGGCTGGAAGTCCTCGCGCAGCACGCTGCCGAACAGCGCAAGCTCCTTCACCTTCCACTTGCGGCAAAACTCATGGATCACGCTTTCATCCAGCTTGAGGTTAGGCGTCATAGGCCCTCACACAATCTGCGTGAGCAGGTGCAGCTTGTCAATGACGTACTGGACGATGTCCTCGTAGCCGTCGGGGTACAGGTATTTGATGGCGCAGGCCAGGTTGCTCAGCACCGCGTTGCCCTCCTGCGGGACCAGGATGCTCAGCAGCACCGTGGAGTAGCGCACTTCGCCCTCGTCCTTGCCCGGCACCGCGCCGAAAGCCCACGGCACCACCTGCGTCTGGCTTTCCACCACCACCGCGTAGTCGTAACCCCGGCTGGAGAAGCTGGTGGAGCAGAACTCGTCGTACACCTGCCCCATTGACATGTAGTCGGTGAAAGCGATGAGCGGGAAGCTCGCCAGCCGCTCGTGCACCTGCTCCACCGTCCATTCGCCGTCCAGGGTGACGCCGATGTAGGCGGAGTGCATCAGCGGCTGCGGGGTCTTGGCCGCGTGCGAGACCAGCCGCATGGTGGGCACCTTGCCGCCCAGCGCCATCGTGAGGATATCAAAGGCGTCGCGCGCCTGGTGGGTGCCGAACCGCTCGTCGCTTATCGGCTCGTAGGTCAGCGTCTGCACCGCGCCGCCCATCTTGCCCTTGTCCTGGTTGCGGCGGTCCAGGAACGCGACCACCTGCCGCATGCGGTCAATGTCCTTGCCGCGGTCGGACAGCGCCCAGATGAGCCCGCTCAGCGCGTGAGTGTTGCAGGATGGTATTTCCACGCGCCGCTCCAGCGTGAGGTCGAGGATGCTGTCGGTCAGGCCGTACATGAACTGCGGGCCGAACTCGCCGATGCCGCCCTCGGCGGCGATGCCCCTAAGCGAATCGCGGTGGCGCGAGGCCAGCAGGTCTTCGTACCACGCCTTGATGTCCTGGCCGGTGCAGTCCACGATGCAGGTGGCCTGGTTCGCCGCGTCCTCCACCGTGCCCGCCAGCGGGTACTTGAAGCCGTGGTAGTCCGCCTCGGTGAAGCGCTCCAGCACTTCCTTGTACGCGACCAGCTTCACGCCGTACTGCTCGTGCAGGCGCACCATCCGGCCGATGTTCTCGTCGCGCCAGGCGCGCTTGGCCATGAAGATCTCCACGTCCGGCAGCGCCTCGCGCAGCAGCATCGCCGTGGGATACGCCACGACGCCGGTGCCCAGTATCAGAACCGAGTAGCCTTTACCTGTTGTTTCCCTGCTCGCAACCATGTTGTTTCCGCGGAATGCGCGCGGACTCAGTATTGTAACACCGAGGCGGCGCTGCAGGCTTGACTTACACCGCGCAGCCGCTAACATAGTCCCCGCCATTTGCGGGAATAGCTCAATGGTAGAGCATCAGCTTCCCAAGCTGAGGGTTGCGGGTTCGATCCCCGTTTCCCGCTGATTTCAGTCAATCCCCCAGCTGCTTTGGTATAATCACTGTGTCCGCTTGGAGCCGGAAGGACCGAGACGGAGTGGCAAACGCGTGACACCGCCATCAGCGGTGCAATCGGCGTTTGCGCCCCCCGCTTCTTTCCCCTTCAAGCAGATGGTGAAACCTATGACGCGTTTCAAAACAACTGAATTGCGGCGGAAGAAAGAACGGGGCGAGAAGATTGCCTCCATCACCGCTTACGACCTGTTCACCGCGCGGCTGGCGGTGGCGGCGGAGGTGGACTTCATCCTCGTCGGCGATTCCCTCGGCAATGTGATCAAGGGTCATGGCACCACGGTGCCGGTGCGGCTGGAAGAAGTCATCTACCACACCAAGATAGTCGTCAGCGCAGCGCCTGAAGCTCTCGTGCTGGCGGATATGCCCTTTGGCACCTTCAAGGTCAGCGCTGAGCGCACGGTGGACAACGCCATCCGCCTTTTTCAAGACACTGGCTGCGGCGGCGTAAAGCTGGAAGGCGCCGAAGCCTGCGACCTGGAGGCAATCGCCCGGCTGACGCGCATCGGCGTGCCGGTGATGGGGCATCTGGGATTGCTGCCGCAGGCGGTGCACTCCACCGGCGGCTACCGCATTCAGGGCAAGTCCGAGCGGTCCCGCAAACGCTTGCTGGAGCAGGCGCAGGCGCTGCAGAATGCCGGCGCGTTTGCCGTGGTGCTGGAGTGCGTGGAAGGCAACACTGCCCGTGAGATAACCGCCAGCCTTAAGGTTCCCACAATCGGCATCGGCAGCGGCCCGCATTGCGACGGCCAGATTCTGGTAATGCACGACGCCCTCGGAATGGAGGCGGAGTACCTGCCCAGCTTCGCGCGGAAGTTCGCCGACCTCTTTGGGGCGGGGCTGCAGGGGATGGAATCCTACGTGCAATCTGTGCGCGAAGGGTCTTATCCCGGCGCCGGCGAATACACGATGGTTCCGCGCGAGGAGCGCGCGGATGCTTCCGACGAGGAGAGCGCCCGGCTGGCATAACTCATGCAGGTCGTCAGGACAATCGCCGAGTTCCTCCGCCTCAAGCGGCATCTCTGCCGGCAGGATGCGTCCGAGAAGCTGCGCCGCCCATCGGTCGGCTTCGTTCCCACGATGGGCAACTTGCATGACGGGCATATGGCGCTCATCCGACGGATGCAGAAGGACGACGACATCGGTGTTGCATCCATCTTTGTGAATCCTGCGCAGTTCGGCCCGGCGGAAGACCTGACGAAATACCCGCGGACGCTGGAAGACGATCTGCGCAAATGCGACGAAGCAGGAGTCCATCTCGTGTTCGTGCCCGACGAAAGCGAGATGTACCACCCGGATCGGAGCACTGAAGTGGCTGTCGGTGAGATCACCGAGCGCTACTGCGGGGCGTCGCGCCCGGGGCATTTTGACGGAGTGTCGCTGGTGGTGGCCAAGCTCTTCAACATCGTCCAGCCCGACCGCGCCTACTTCGGCCTGAAGGACTACCAGCAGTACCGCGTGATTGACCGCATGGCGCGCGATCTGGACTTCCCGCTGGAAGTTGTGCCCTGCCCCACCGTCCGCGAGTGGAACGGGCTCGCGATGTCTTCGCGCAACAACTACCTCTCACCGGAAGAGAAGACTGTAGCATCCACCATCTACGCCGGGCTATGCGCCGCCGCGATCGCCTTCAACGGAGGAGTGAGTGACGCCGCGGAGCTAGTGCGCAAGGCGCAGGCTGAGCTGGATGACGCAGTGAAGCTGGAATACCTTGAAGTCGCCCATCCTGAAACGCTGGAGCCCCGCGCTGTCGCCGAGCGCGGTGACGTTATGCTAGTGGCCGCGAAGGTGGGTGCCACCCGCTTGATCGACAACATCATTCTTGGTTCGGAGACGAACAATGCTGATTAACGTGCTCAAAGCTAAACTCCACGGCTGCCGCGTGACGGAAGCCGAAGTCGAGTATATGGGAAGCCTCGCCGTCTCGGAGGACATTATGCAGGCGGCCGGAATGATGCCTTACGAGCTAGTGATGTGCGCCAACTTCGAGAACGGCGAGCGCTGGACGACTTACCTCATTCCAACTAAGAAGCCCGGCGTCATCGGCCTCAACGGCCCGGCGGCCATGAAGGGCAAAGTGGGCGACCGCATCATCGCCATGAGCTTCGCGCTGATGGACGAAAGCGACGCCCAGTTCCACCAGCCGCGCGTGCTCATATTCAACCGGGACAACTCGTTCAGGGCGAAATAGCGGCGGGCTTCACTGGCGCGGAATCGGGCAGCTAGATTGAGCCGGTAGTGACTATCTTGCCGTCGCTCACAATGATGTGGCCTATCTTCAGCCTGAGTTCGCGCCCTACAATTTTCTCGTTCTTCTCAAACTCCTTCTTGCGCTTCTCGTGGAACTTCTCCAGGTCAAACAGCGGGTTCATCTCGTTCTCCAACAGCTTCTCAATGCGCCCGGGCATCCCCAGCCCGGCCAGCCGCACCTTCTGTACCCGGTAGTAGATGCGCGAGCCGCCCTCAAAGGTAAGGTAGCCTTCCACTTCAAAGCTTGGCTTGAGGATGCCGAAGGCGTACTTACCGCTGATTATGACCACACTTTGCTCGGTGCGCACCTTGGGGTTAATGATGTTGTCCGACGATAGTTCCAGCGCCCGCGCCAGGTCGTCCGGCCGGAAGGTGAAACGGAACTTGATGTCGCCCACGCTGCGCACGCACTTCTTGGCTTTGCCCGTGAGCACGTTGCCGGTGTCCAGCCGCACATCGGTGATATTGAAGTACGCCTCGTCAATCAGCACCGGTTTGACCCAGAGCTTGTCCAGCGTAAGGTCAATCGCCGCAATCTTGCCCTTGGTAAGCAGCGAGCCCTTGTTGATATGGGTTTCCACGCTCACGTTCTTGACCTTGTCGCCCAGCTCGGCCTGCAGCGCCTTCTCCAGCATCTCGTCAACATTCGCGCCGGGGGTGAAGACCTCCGCCAGGATGAGCATGAAAACCAGAATGATGTTCGTCATACCGCTTTGATTCTAACACCCGCGCGTCCGCAGGCTAAAGCCTCCACACTCTGTATGATGCAGGAGCGGCTTGCCAAGTTCAGATTGCGCATCCACGCGCACCGCCGGGTCGGCTATAATGTTTCCGGCTAATGCTCGCGCGCATCCTCACAGGCGTCATCGGCGCCGCAGTCATTCTCCTGCTGCTGGCCCTGCGGCAGCCCTGGCCGCTTATCCCCATTGCCGTGGCGTGGGTGGCCGCCCTCTGGGAGCTGGGACGGCTGCGCAACACCGATGCCGACTCCATCACGCTTATCGGCGCGATTCACCTGACGCTGCTCTGGGTGGCTAACCTCGGGTTCCTCGCCGCCTACCCGTACATAGCGGATCATCTGGATCACGTCCTGGTAGGGTTCTACGGCCTCTTGCTTGTCTTCCAGCTTGTGTTCGCCGACATGGTGCTCACGGCCTGGCACCGGGGCAAGGTTGAGCGGCTGCAGAACACCCTGTGGCACTCGCTGCTGTTCATCACCCTGCCGCTCTACCTCCTCTATGTGGAATCGTCCTTTGGCCCGGTGATGGTGCTGATGGTGCTGGGCCTCGCGTGGGCGGGCGACACGGGCTCCATGCTCAGCGGCAAGCTCTTGGGCCGCCTGCACATCTCCCCCAAGGTCAGCCCCCATAAGACGCTGGAAGGCGCTATCGGCGGATGGGCGGCCACCCTCGTGTTCCTGCTGGCAGCGAAGTGCTTCGCCGGAATGGCCTTCGGCCGTCCCTGCAATATGTTCCTGCTAAACGGCCTGCCCTCAGTCCTTGCCACCATCGGCGTCACCGCACTGCTGGCAACATGGTTCACGCTGGTCGGCTTTGCCGGTGATGTCACTTTCTCCGCATTCAAGCGCGCCTGCGGCGTGAAAAACTACAGCGCTCTTGTGCCCGGGCACGGCGGCGTGCTTGACCGCATAGACGGCCTGTTGTTCATCATCCCTTCGTATTTCCTCTGCATCACGCTCTTCTCGGACGCGCTTTTCATCTAAGCGCGTTATAATCTTTCGTGGGTACTAACCGGCGGAGCTTATGCAGCTCGGAATGCTGACAATTGAGAACCTGCTCGGCGTGGTCGCGGTCATCGTCGTCCTCGCGCTGGTTATCTTCATCCACGAAGCGGGCCACATGATCGCGGCCAAGCTCGCACGCGTGGAGGTCACCGACTTCGCGCTGGGTTTTGGCAAGTCGCTGGTTTCCCGCGAATGGCGCGGCACGCGCTACCATCTCTGCCTCTTCCCCCTCGGCGGCTATGTGAAGATAACGGGAATGGACCCCAACGACCCGGTCACCGAGAACTCCTTCAAGAGCAAGCATCCATTGGTGCGTTTCGCCATTCTCGCCGGCGGCGCTCTAGGCAACTTCGTCCTCGCGGTCATCCTCATCTTCGTGCTTGCATTCATCGGCTTTCCGAAATCGCTGGTGGTGGTGCAGGGCGTGGTGCCGGTGGGGCCTGCGGCGCAGGCCGGCGTGGAGCCCGGCGACACCATCTACTCTATTGGGGGCCGCCGCATAACCGACAGCTATGCGCTGATGCGCTCGGTCTCCAGCGCCGCCCGTGCGGGCCATCCGCTGGATATCACCTTTGAGCGGCGCGGGGAGAAGTACACCCGCAGCATCGCCCCGCGCTCCTTCAACTTCGAGCAGGACGGCAAAACGGTGCCCTACAACAGCGGCAAGCCCAGCCTGGGCGTCATCAACACCCAGATAACGATGGTCACTCCGGCTATTGACCTCGTGATGCCCAACTCCAAGGGCGCAGAGGCCGGCCTGAAGCCGGGCGATACCGTCACTGCCATCAACGGCGAGCCGATAACGCTGGGGACCGATGTGTGGTTCTACCTCGCGCGCAATGAGGGCAAGCTGGAGGGCCCGGTATCGCTCATCGTTCAGCGTGGAGACGAAACGCAACTGGTCACCGTTCCGCCCGACACCACGCTCAACACCCTGGGCGTGCTGTTCCACACCGAGCTTGAGCGCCTGCCGGTCGCCCAGACGGTGGAACGCGCCGTGTATTCGGTATACGCCACCACTGTCGCGTTCGTGATGCAGCTCCGGCTGCTGGCCACTAAGGAGGGCGCGGAGATGGTCTCAGGGCCGGTGGGCATCGTCAACCTCATCCACCAGGCCGCGCGCACCGGCGCCTACAACCTGATAATGATCGCGATGGTTATCACGCTAAACCTGGGCCTGATCAACCTGCTGCCACTGCCGGCGCTGGATGGCGGGCGTATTGTATTCGTGCTGCTGGGGATGGCCGGGCTGAGAATAAGCACCGCCCGCGAAGAGCTGGTGCACGCTATCGGCTTCGTGGTGCTCATCTCGCTGATACTGCTCATCACCTTCCGCGACATCATCGGCTGGGTGCGGCTTTCAGGATAAATCCAAATACGCCCATTCAGGCTCTTTACATCTCAGGGAAATTGTCCTAAATTCGCGCTATGCCCTACTGCCCGAAGTGCAAGGCTGAATACCGCGAGGGGTTCAAAATCTGCGTGGACTGCAAAGTCCCCCTCGTCAGCGAACTGGCCGACGACACCGTCGTTGACCAGCGCGAAACCGAAAGCGAGCGCAAGTTGCGCGACTTCGCCAGGCTGTTTGAGCGGGGCGAGCAGGCGCTGGACGCGGAGGACTTCCGCAAGGCGCTGGATCAACTCAACAAGGCGTCGCTGCTCAACCCCGACAATGTGGAGGTATGGAACCTGCTGGGCCTCACCTACCAGGCGCTGGGGCACGACCGCGAGGCCTGGCGCTCGTTCAAATTCGCCCTGCGCGCCGATCCCGACGACACCCACGCGCTGTGGTACGCCGCCCAGTTCCTCCACGAGCGCGAGGACTACCCGCTGGCGCTGAGTTTCATCAGCCGCTACATTGAGCTGGAAACCGACGCCAACGAGTTGAAGGAAGCTGAGAGCCTGCGCGAGGACATCAAGTACCACCTCCAGGACATTGACGTGTACCGCGACGCCGCCACCAGCATTGACGGCTACGACGAGGACGAGGCGGACGAAGAAGTGCCGGCGGACAAGTTCACTATCCTGGACGAGAACGACGAGGAGCTGGATGGCGAGGACGACTTCGACGACGAGCCGGTGGAGCTCACCGAGGAAAGCGATTTTCTGGCGGACCTTCAGCTGCAGCTCACCGATCGCAATTCCAAATGCACCTTCTGCGGCGCGGCCATCCCCACCGACGCACCCCATTGCTTCAACTGCAAGGAGCCGCACCTGTACAAGCCCCTCTAGCGGTAAAGGCCAGTGGACGTTCTGCCGATATTGCTTATGGTAGTGAAACGGCCTGCCACACTGTCGCTCATATTCCGCCGCGCTTGCGCGCCGCTCCTTGCCGCTTGCCTGGCGGCCTCCTGCAACCTCACCGGCGGCGAAGAGCCGACGGGCAATGAGCTCAAGCTGCTCAACCTGGATAAGGTGATGCTGCGCGAGCAGATAACGACTGTCACCATCGCCGCGGTCGTCTACCTGAACGGCAAGCCTGAGGTCGCTCCGGCCGAAGGAGAAGCCGCTGCTCCTCCGCCAGCTGCCGCAGCCGCGGAAGAGACCGACCCGACGAAGCGCCCCGACCTGCTGGAGCGCGAAGTCCTGGAAGCCCTCAGCGCCTATGTCGTGGGCAACACGCGGTTTATCGTCTACGCCGCGCCCGACGAGATGGAAGAGAAGGCTCGCGGCATCATCCTCAAACGCAACGCCAACACTGTCCCCGCGCAGCAGGCGCGCGAGCTGGCGGCCACCGCCGGGGTGAATGCGGTAATCACCGCAACGGTGGAGGCCGAGGGCAAGCGCGTCAACTTCGCGCTCTACTCCGGCGACACCGGCCGCATCCTCTACAGCGACACGCTGGTGGATTGGGACTTCCACCTCGTACCGACAGGTGCGGGTGAAGCAGGGCTCTAGCAAAAGCTGCCTAGATCTCTCCCCGGATCAACACCCTGAGTTCCTTCACGAAACGGAGGAAGGGCGCATCCTTGCTGCGTACGATAATGACGGGCGACTGTATCCGCCGAACCAGGTTCTCCAGGTTCCGTCCCACCACCTCGCGTTCGTACCAGCGCTGCCGTCCGGTACCGAGCACAACCAGGTCCATCTCCTGGCTCAAACGCCGGATGATCCGGTGCAGGTTCCGGTAGCGGAGCATTACCAGCTCCGTTTCCACAGCATCCGAGGAAACCTGCTCGAGTAGCCTCGTGTAGACCTCGCTCCGCTCACGTTCCAGCTCCGCCGGAGCGTCGGGCGCCAGCACGTGAAACGCCTTCACTCTCACCTTGTGCTCATCGCTGGCGAACAGCGCGGCCGTCTCCAGCAACGCCTTTGCCTGCCCGGGGAAGGACAGCGGGACCAGTATGTTGCGCGGTTGTTTCCAGTTGCGCGTTTCAAAGATGTAAACGTTGCCGGGCGCCAGTGCCAGCAGCTGCTCAATGCCGCGTCCCAGCACCGTGTGCTCACCCCGTTTGCCGTGCCAGCCGATAACCAGATCTTGAATCTGCTCCTCCTCCAGCGTATCCAGTATCGTCTTCGTGGCCTGGTGCGCCATCCTCACGAGCAGATGCGGGTCGGTTCCCTGTTCCCGCGCAGCCTTCACGCCTTGTTCAAGCAGCTTCCGCGCCTGCGGCAGATACCTTTCCCCAGCGCTCAGCGGCAGTTGGGGGGCAACCTGGATGGCGTTCAGCAGCAGTAGCGGCGTCTCCCGCTTGCGCGCCAGCCGCGCGGCAAAGGCGCTGAGCAACGCTGCCGTGGCGGGATTGGACAGCGCCACCAGCACCTGGGGGCGAACCTTGGAGCCGCTGCGCGTCTCGCGCACCAGCACCGGCGCCGCTTCCCGCAGATGCACTTTCCGCTCCACGTATCCCAGGTAGATGAACACTCCCACCATCACCCACGCGATGGCGGAGAGCCACGCCAGCGGCGAATAGAACAGCAGGAATACCGCGAGCAGCAGCTGTGAGGCTGCGCCGATGTACGGCACCAGGGGAAACAGCGGCGTCTTGAACCCGTAGTCCAGCTGCTTGCCCCACTTCCGGCGGATGGCGACCACCGCGAAGTTCACCTGGATGAAGAGGAACAGGAACATGATGTCCGTCGCCGCCGCCACGTCGTGAATGGGGATGGAAACCGCCATCAAGAGCATCAGCGCACCCGACGCCAGCAGCGCGAGGTGCGGCACCCGGTTGCGCCGGTGCACCTGCGCGAAAAACGACGGCAGGTTGTCGTCGCGTCCCATGGCGAAGGAAACCCTGGTGGAGGAGAACAGCGTTGCGTTCAGCGCGCTGACGGTGGAAAGCAAGCCGCCCACGAGAATGAGGAATGTCCCCAGCGGCATGAACTGCCGCGCCGCCTCGGCCACTCCCAGCTCCGCGTGGTTGGCGAGCCACTGCCAGGTCGGTGTGCCCGCCTCCGGCGTCACGGCGGTGATGCCCACGAAGGATACGAGCAGGTATATGGGCAGCACAATGAGCAGCGACGCGAAGATTGCGCGCGGGATGCTGCGCTTGGGGTTCTTCACTTCCTCGCCGGCCTGCACGATTATCTCGTAGCCTTCAAACGCGATGAAGGTCAGGCCCATCGCGATGAGCACGCCGGTGAAGCCCTTGGGCATGAACGGCTGGAGGTTCGCCATGCGCGTCGGCTCGTGGGCCACCAGCAACAGGCCGCTCAGGATGAAGATGCCGAGAATGACTATCTTGCCGATGGTGACGATGTTCTCGGCTTTGCCGGTCTCGGAAACGCCGCGGAAGTTTATCCACATGAACAGCAGGATGACCACCGCAGCGAAGATCTTGGGCAGCGTCTCCGCCCAGAAGTCGCTCATCCCCAGCCCGAATACGTGCAGCAGCAACAGGAAATAGGCGCCGAAGCCGAGCGCGTAGAGGCTGCCCGCCACCGCATGCGCGAACCAGCTCATCCAGCCGGACAAGAAGGCCTGCGCCGGCGAAAGCCCCTTCTGCACCCACAGGTAGCCGCCGCCCGCTTCGGGAATGGCCGAACCCAGCTCGGCGTAGGTCATGGCCGTGAAGGTGGTCACGATGCCGTTTAGCAAAAATGCGAGGATGAGTGCCGGGCCGGCGGTGCCGGCGGCAATGCCCGTTAGCACGAAAATGCCCGCGCCGATCATGGCGCCGACACCCACCATCGTGATGTCGAAGGCCGTGAGGTTGCGGCTCAGTTCCGAGCGGAATTCCAGCGGCGCCTCGTTCTTGTCGGGCATGGACGCGTATTCTAGCGCAACCCCGCCTGGTGTGAGTCCACTTGATCCGGTTATTCTCCCGACATTATCGAGTGCAGGATGTTAGAATGTAGCGGCCGCTGGGCACACATTCATGCGGGACGCCGGCGGACTAGGCCATGGAATGGGATAGCCATAAACGCTTCTGGCGGCGCGTCGGCTGGGGCGCGCAAATCGGGTTCATCCTGCTAGTGGCAGTCATTCTCTTATGCCTCCAGTTTGGCCCGCCGCGCGATTCCAGGTGTTTCCAACTCGACCGGGAGGATTTCGGTCTGGGATACCTGATCGGGGCAGATTGGAACGTGAGTGCATTCAGACAAGCATTGCAAGGCAGGTTTGCCGACGTAGATATCAACGAGGGCTATCCCTGGGGACTTGCCCCGCAGCAGAAGACCGTGATGCTGGACGTTGATGACGGCAAGCTCTACTTCCACCTGGTCTCCTCGGAGGAGAGCGTTAAGCGGACGCTGGAGGCGGTCGACATCCTGCAGTTCGACGTGCTGTCAAGTTTCAGCCTTTTCGGCGCGACGCCATCTCTGTCAATGAGCGAGTCCGTCCAACGGCAACTTGTGCGGACCGGCGGGATTACCCTGGGCAGCCGGGAGGATGAGGTCAGGATGATGTACGGTAGACCATTGACCTCCTTCTCCTTTTTTGGGGGTATGGGTGTAGCCACCTACCTGGGCAACCGGCAAACCGTAACGTTCATGTACACCGACAGTGCGGTCACCTTTATTAGTGTCTCCCAGGGCTACCGGGGGAACCTCCGGCACCGGCTGCTGAAGTGGCGCGAATACCTGTATGCCCCGCTGAGGAGAAGAGAACTGTGGAAACTGCAGCAGCAGCTTCAGCCTGGAGCATGGCCCGGCATTCAACATTAATCTGGTATTCTATCAGCGGAGGGAAAGGTGGCAGACGCCAGCGGGACGCGGACTAAAGCGAAATCGGGCAGGCGCATCTGGCGGCGCGTCGGCTGGGGCGCGCTGATTGTGCTCGCTGTGCTCGTCGTCGCAGCAGCGATAGCGCTGTGGCTGGGCCCGCCGCGCGATCCCAAGAGCTTCGCCCTGGACGACGAGGACTTCGGCCTCGGCTTCCGCGTCGGCGA
>CAZKNJ010000054.1:0-2032 GCA_964554185.1 uncultured Planctomycetales bacterium
GCAACCTCGGCTGCCAGCCGCCGGCTGCACGATGGATTAGATGAACCCACGCGCGTTTTGGTTCCCGCCGGGACAGATAGTATTCCCTATTTGGCGGATAACTACAACAGGGCTTGCCCGGCGGGATATTAGGCGGATTCGGCGAATCCCAATCCCGCTAGTAGTATAATCACAAGCATCTGATTTGGGTTGGAAGGAAGTGAGGGGTTATGGCCGGGAAGCGCTCGTTTTTTTCTGGCTGTTGTTCTGACCTTGGGTGCAGTGCTGCTGATGGTGGCCACCTGCGGCCACCGGAACCCGCTGTTGAACCGCTTGGGGCTGGGGCAGCTTGTTGCCCCTCCACAGGAAAGCCCCCCTGCTGTCCCTAACGTTCCACCACATTCAGGCCCGCTGCCGGGCATCTGGGAGCTGGACGACTTGTTTGGTGGCGCCAAGAGCACACGCAACGGATCGCAGGTGGTGATTACAGGCGCTGATTACTCCGAGGCGGATTCCACCACGGGCCGCGAAGAGAGCATCGAGGTGGAAGACACGAGCCTGAATCTCCGCGCCTATGAGCCGGGAGACTTCACTTACGCGGTGTTCGGCCAGCTGGTCGGCGACGGGGTGATGGGCGGGGGGAGAGACGACGACATCCCGCTCCAATCGCTGTTTCAAACCGAGCCCTGCGACTACGGCGGGGGACGGGACGATGATATCCCGCTGTCCTTCTATATTGGCATTGCCGATTACACGCTGGGTTCATGGCGCTGGTTTGGCCCGTTCTCGGACGCCGACCCAGAGGTATCCCTGAATAACGATGAACTCCAGGACCGCTTCAAGTCGCCCAGCGACATGTTGTACATCGCAGTTCTGGCCGCAGCCGGCGGCAAGCAGATTAGCCAGCTGCCGCGCGAAGGGCTCGTGGCCGGCCTGCCGTTCGAGCCACCCGAGCGCGCGGCTTCGCAGCTGGAAGATCCCGTGGGCGTAAGGGTCAAGGCGATTGTCACCGACACCGACAGCGGCATCGGGACGCTTCCGCAGGCAGTGACCGGACTTAGCGCAGTTGTGGGTGGAAGCAGCATTACGCTCAGCTGGGACGCAAACCCCGACCCGGACGTAACCAGCTACGAGATCTACCGCAAGGAAGCGGGGATTGAAGGGCCGCCGGTATGGCTTGATTCAGTAACCGCCCCGGCGACCGGGTATGACGACATAGGCGCCGAAGCCGGCGTAACCTACCTCTACGGCGTACAAGCGGTGAACGATGTCGGGCCCGGCGGCATGGGATATGTTAGCGTCGGCCCGCCGGTAATTCGAGGAGTCAGCCCCACATCGGGCAAAGAGGGCGCCTCGGTGAAAATCGTTGCGATAGTCTCCGGAAGCCAGCCGTTCACCTACGCATGGGACTTCGGCGGCGGCGCAACTCCCAATACCAGCACCGAGGCCAGGCCGACAGTGACGCTCGGCGATGCTGGCGAATACAACGCATCGGTCGTTGTGACCAATGAATATAGCTCGGACACGTTTGATTTCACGCTGATTGCGCAACAGAGTGGCGGGTGGCACAGCGTTATCGTGGATGGCGAAGGCTATAAGCACTACTTCAGCTCTATTGCTACTGTCAACGGCAATCCCGCCATTAGCTACTGCGATGCCACCCCGGAGGATGGCGATCTCAAGTATGTGCGGGCAAGTGATGCCAACGGAAGTAGCTGGGGAACACCCGTAACCGTGGATAGCGAAGGGGTTACAGGCGCGTGCACCTCCCTTGCCATTATCAATGGCAACCCCGCTATAATCTACCTCAGCGTCCTCGGTGTCACCGAGCAATGCGGCGACCTTAAGTATGTGCGGGCAACTGATGCCAGCGGAAGTAGCTGGGGAACACCCGTAACCGTGATTAGCGCCGGGGATGTGGGCTACGGTGCATCGCTTATGATCGCCAACGGTTATCCCGCCATCAGCTACTACGACGGAACCAACGGTGACCTGAAGTACGCCTACTTCGCGCCGTAGGTATTGTTGGGAGCGAGGCGGCTGGCGCGCGTGG
>CAZKNJ010000054.1:2132-5466 GCA_964554185.1 uncultured Planctomycetales bacterium
TACGCCTACTTCGCGCCGTAGGTATTGTTGGGAGCGAGGCGGCTGGCGCGCGTGGTGGACGAGAGCGCCGGCGCGATTAGAGTCGATGCGCGGGCGCTTGAGCAGTGGCTTGGGCGCCGGTGTTGTATACTAATAGTGCTGCAAATCCCATACAGGAGATGCTCAATGAGGGGGAGAGGAAACTCTGCGGTGTTGGAGGCCCTGGCGGCCATCGGAGCAGCGGTCACGCTTGTGCTGCTGCTGATGCTGGCCGGGTGCGGCTCGCGAGGCTCATCCAACATCAATGCGGTTGACCAAAGCACGGTGCAGGCGCTGGCCGAGCTGGACGCGGCGACGGCTCCAGACGGGGTGGATGGCGACCTGTTCGCGATGCTGAAGGCAGAGCTGCGCGACGCTCTGCTGCGGCGCACTTCTACGCCGCCTTCCGGCGCGGACAACGCCATCGCGGACCTGGTGCTCTTCGATGCGGGCACCGAGGAGTGGACGCTGGAATGGAGTTACCGCAACGTCGGCGACTACGACCAGAGCGGCACGGTCAACATCGCTGACATCACGCCCATCGCCGTGCACTTCGGCCAAACGTATGACCTTGCAACTGAGCCCGACTGCATCCAGGCTGTCGTTGACGGCAGCGGCAACGGCGCGGTTGACATCGCCGATATCACGCCCATCGCCCAGAACTTCGGCACAGCGGTGGCCGGATACTCCGTGGAGGTCAGCCTGACCGAGGGAGCGGAGTGGGACGAGGTGAACACGGTGCTGCAGGGCGCGGCGTCCGGCGACGAGCGCAAGTCGCTGGAGTTTGTGCTGGATACGCCGGCGGAGCGCAGCCTGTACCGGGTGCGTGCTTATGACGCCGGCCAGGTCCCCTCCGTTGATCCTAGCAATCCCGTCCGTTTCTACACGCTTGACCTGACACTGGAGCTGCTTACGCCCGCCGAGGGCGGCGACGGCAGCGCAGAAGACCCGTACATTGTGGCGGAGGCGGAGCCTTACGAGCTGCAGGCCACCTATGGCGCGGAGGACGTTAGCGCGGACCTGGGCTTTGCCACAATGCCGCCGGCGTTCATCGACTTCACCGCCGAAGTCCCGCGCATTCTGACGGTGGACAATGTGATGGCGGGCGACTTCTACGTGGTCGGGCTGCTGGGCGAGCTGGCTCCCATCGAAAGCGGAAGGCTGTACTTCCGGGTGCAGGGCGACTTGCCTCCGTGATCAACGCCCTCCAAGACGAAACTGAATACGAGTGCAGGTGATTTCCGATGATGGCTGCTGCATACCGCTACGCGCTGAGCGCGTTCTTCATAATCACAACAGTGGGGCTTCTCCTTTCCTGTGGGCGTGGGCCCGCGCTGGACAACCATCCAGCCTTGTCTGACGCCAACTGGGATGACACTGAGTTAATTGGCGACGATATAAGCGAAGAGAGCGTGGGGCCTCCGCCGCTGGAAGAGCTTGACGGTATCTTTGCTGATGCCAGCAAAGGCGTTCGCCAGGGAGAGCAAGTTGTGAGCTTCGGCGCGGACTATGAGCCTGACGCTTCCGGCACCACCAGCGAGCAGGAGCAGAGCATAGAGACCGAGGATACCAGCCTGAACCTGCGCGCCTACGAGCCGGGCGAATACACCTATGCTGTCTTCGGCCAGGAAGTAGGCGATGGCGTGCTTGGCGGCGGGCGCGATGACGACATCCCGCTGTTCACGCTGTTTGAGGTCGGGCCCAGCACATACGGCGGCGGCCGGGACGACGACATCCCGCTGCTCTACTTCATAGGCTTGGCGGATTACTCGGTGGGAAGCTGGCGGTGGTTCGGGCCGTTCGGCGACAGCGACCTGGGCCTGGAGATCTACGGTGAGGAGATGCTCAGCCGCTACAAGTCGCCGAACGATATGTACTACATGACCGTGCTGGTGAGCAGCGGTGAGAAAGCGACCGCGTCGCTACCAACCGAGGGCGTAGTTGGGACGCTTCCTTTCCCGGCGGACGGAAAGTTTGCATCCCAGGCGGAGGAGAACCCCTTCGGCGTGCGGATAGACCGGCTCATCACCGATGTTGATTCGGGATATGGGACCGAGCCCGCTTCGGTTACCGGAGTGTCCGCGGTGGCGGATGCCGGAGGCATCACTGTCACATGGGACGCGAATCCCGACCCGCATGTTTTCATGTACCACGTTTACCGCAAGGAGGTCGGCACGCCCGATCCGCCCATTGCGCTGGCGGATGTGGACGCTCCGGCGACCGAGTACCGCGACAATACGACGGTCGCGGGGACGGTTTACCGCTATGCCGTGCGCGCGTTGAACGACACCGGCGTGGGCGGCTTCGGCTTTGCGCTGGCGGGATACCAGACTCCGCCGGCAATAGCGCATATCACGCCCACAGTGGGGAGTGAAGGTAGCGAAGTCCGGTTCACACCCATCGTGTTCGGCGAAGGGCCGTTCACTTACGCATGGAACTTCTACGGCGACCTCGCGCCAGCTGCGTCCACAGATGCGCGTCCGCTGGTTACGCTGGGCGACATTGGCATGCGCACGGTTACGCTTACCGTCACCAATGCATACGGCAGCGACTTCTACGGTTTCAACATCCGCGTGCTTTCGTCGGAACCGCAGTGGCGGACATTCGCACTGGCGATGGACGGGGATGTCGGCCCCGCCAGCTCCATGGCGCTGATTGACGGTAAGCCGGCAGTGGTGTGTAGTGACACCACGAACGGCGCAGTGCAGTTCATCCGCGCATCTGACCAATGGGGGATTTCGTGGAACTCGCCGCGCCCGATAGACGCCACGACTTCCGCCGGGCATATCTCGCTTTCGGTGGTGAACGGCATGCCGGCGGTGGGGTATCTGACCTCCAGCTTCAACGGCGAGCTGAAGTATGTCATGGGCGAGCTCTCTGATGGTAATGCGTGGGGGAGCCCGGTGAGCATCGGTTCGTTCTCTGACTTGTCGCTCGGCGTGTCGCTCAGAGAAGTGGACGGACGGCCGGCCATGAGTTTCCAGGGCGGCAGCTATCTGAAGTTCGTGCGGGCGAACGACGCCAACGGGACTTCCTGGGGTAGCCCTGTTACCGTGGATTCCACCTGGTTGTCGGGAGCGTTCAATTCAATGGCGCTGGTTGGCGGAAAGCCCAGCGTCGCCTACTACATGTCCGGACTGCGGTTTGTGCAGGCGGATGACGCGCAGGGAATCAGCTGGGGCGATTTTGTGGCAGCTGACGACGGTGAGAGCAAGGGCAACTATGCATCACTTATGGCCGTGCTGGGAGGTTTCCCCGCAGTCAGCTACTACGAGGAAACGAGCTCCGATCCGCCACAAGGGAGGCTGATGTTTGT
>CAZKNJ010000054.1:5566-11874 GCA_964554185.1 uncultured Planctomycetales bacterium
ACGTGGCGCAACACCAGGATCGTGCGGAACTGGTCAATGTCACCATCCTCTTTGCGGATCTGCTGGACTCCGTCCGCATCAGTTCGGTTCTCAACTTCTGGGACTACGACGAGCTCATCATTGAGTACCAGAACTACCTTGACCAGGCGGCAAGCGAGTCGGGAAGCAAGCTGGTGGCGGAGAAATACGTGCGTGGCGACGAACTGGCGCTCTTCCTCTACGACCCGAAGCAAGTCGAGCGCAATCGCCGGATACTGGAGCTACCGCCCGACAATCCTGAGCGGAAGAAACTGGAAGCAGAGAATACCCGGTGCGAGAATGAAGCGCTATTCGGGGCGCTGCGCACCGGCATAGTGCTCAAGAACGCGTGGCTTTCAGCGCCGGTCAATTTTGACCGGGTGGCATCGCGCCAGCTTCCCTTTGACCTCGGCATCGGCATCCATAACGGACTGTGCCTTCTGCGCGAGCGCGGAGACGGGCAGGCGCGCATTGAAGGCTACACGATTAACTTCACCAAGCGTGTTGAAGGCTACAGCCGGGTAGGACGGGTTACGCGGCTGATGATGAGCCGCACGGCAACCCAGCGCCTGCGCTTCATCCGCCGCCGGCACGTGGTCATGCGCCAGCGACTGGGATTCATTTCGCACAAGCCTGAGGGCGAGGAGCTTAAAGGCCTGCAAACCGGCTTGGAGCTGTTTGAGCTTAAGTTCTTTCACCGTCTACGGCTACTGCCGCCAGAGGATAAAGTGGTAGTTTTCGAGCAACTTCTACGCAGCAATCCGGTGAACATCTGGGCCTATCACATGGCCGTGGAATACCACACCTACCTGGAATCCAACTATGACCACGCTCGCGATCTGGCGCTGCTGGCTTACGCCAATTTGCCTGATAGCGAGAAGATTTGCTACGACCTGGCGACTATCGCCAAGTTCAAGGGCGAAATGGAGCAAGCCCGGTTTTTTGCAGAGCGCGCCACTAAGTTGAATCCCCACTGGGACTTGCCGTTCGGATTACTCAGCGAATTATCCATCCGCGAGGATGACCACCAGAAAGCTCTTGCCTACCTCAAACAGGCCTATGCCCTCTGCCCCGACAGCCCGCAGAATTGCTGGGATCTTGGCGAGGCGTACGTTAAGGTGGGAAGCATAAAAGAAGCAGGCGACTACCTTAGAGAAGCGATAGAGCTATGCCCAGAGCTGTTGGATAAAGAAGAGAATCTGGAACTCGCGCAGAAACTGGGCGTTAACACTGACGAACTGGAGAAGGACGAGACGGGCTGCTAGCGTCTGCGCTACTCGCCCTCAATCTGGTAGAGGTAAAGCACATGACCTTCCGGGTCGCGGAAGCGCGCAGTCTTGAACTCGTCGTCCGAGAATACTTGCTCAAACTCAACGCCCTTCTTGGAAAGCGCGTCAACGGCCTTATCCAGGTCTTCAACCTGGAAGTATGGCTGCGGCGCCACGCGCGTCATCGTGTCGCCCTTGATGGGCTCGTAACCCTTGGGCAATCCCCATAGCCCCAGGTTCGCTGCGCCCTCACCCGTGGAGTATTCCCCCCAGTTGTCCTCCGGGGATTCATAAACCGCCTCGAAGCCGAGCACCTGCATGTACCACTGGCGTGTGCGCTCCCAGTCGGTAACCGGCAGCACGACCATCTTCAGGCCTGTAATCATAGGTGTATCTCCTTGGACGGCTGATTCTAGCATCTCGGGCACAGGCGGCAAAGCCGCTTCTTTACACCCACTGAAGGTGATTGTATAATCCCATTATTCCCGGCGAGGTAGCTCAGCAGGTAGAGCAGGGGACTGAAAATCCCTGTGTCGGCGGTTCGATTCCGTCCCTCGCCACGCTCTCCCACCCGGGGCGCTGCTGGCGGCGCCTGCCGCGGCGTGGCCGGATTCCCGAATTCCCGCCGGTCTCCGGCGCTCAAGCGAGATTAGCAGTGAGCCAAGTGCTGTGGATTAGGTTGCAGCGAGCCTAGACAACTACCATTCTGATGCTATAATCCGCGCCGGATGGAGATGGGCCTGATCATATTCGGAGTGGCGCTCGCCCTCCTTTTTGACTTTATGAACGGCGTAAACGACGCCGCTAACTCCATCGCCACCGTCGTCGCCACCCGAGTGTTGCGCCCGCTGCAGGCGGTCGCCTGGGCCGCCTTCTGGAACTTCGCCGCCGTGGTGGTGATGGATCTGAAGGTGGCGCGGACGATGGGCAAGGGCGTGGTTGACCCCGACAGCGTCACTACGATGGTCATACTGGCGGGGCTCATTGGCGCGATTGTCTGGACGGTGATAACCACCTACTTCGGCTTGCCCATCAGCGTCAGCCACGCCCTGGTCGGCGGCATTCTCGGCGCGGGGATCGCCCACGCCGGTAAGGACATCGTTGTCTGGCGGGGCATTTACATAATTGCCATCTTCATGGTCATCTCGCCGCTCGTCGGCATGGTGCTGGCGTCGTTCAACATGTGGGTGATCACCTGGCTGTTTCACCGGATGGACCGGCGCAAGGTGGGGTGGCTGTTCAAGAAGCTACAGCTTCTCAGCGCCGCGGCCTTCAGCCTGGGGCACGGGACCGGCGACGCCCAGAAGACGATGGGGATTATCGCCATCCTGCTGATGACGGGAGGCATAACCTCGGTTGAGGGCGGCAACTGGTTTCTCCGCTCCAGCTTTGACACCACCGGCTTTGTGCCCAACTGGGTTGTGTTCTCCGCACTTGGGGGAATCGCCCTCGGGACGTTGATCGGCGGCTGGAAGGTCATCCGCACCATGGGCGTCCGGCTAACGGACCTGCAGCCGCGCGAGGGTTTCTGCGCCGAGGCGGCCGCTGCGACCTCCATCCTCGGAACCGCGTGGCTGGGAATTCCGGTGAGCACGACGCACACCATCGCCGGCGGCATTCTCGGCGTGGGCGCAATAAAGCGGCTGAACGCGGTGCGTTGGGGCATAATGGGCAAGATCGTTTGGGCCTGGATACTGACTATTCCGGCGGCGGCGCTGATGGCCTGGCTGATGTACTTGCTGGGCAACCGGCTGCTGCCAGGGTTCTAACGGGAAGGAGCGAAGTATGGGGCTTTCAATATTCCCACGGGAAGGGCGCTTTTTTGACCTGCTGAAGCAGGCGGCCAACAACGTTCTGCGGGCCACTGAGCTGATGGAGGAGATTGCCGCAGACCTCAGCAAGGCGCCAGCGCTGGCGACTGAGGTGAACCGCATTGAGCACGAGGGCGACAAGATCACCAGGGAGATTATCGGCCTGCTGAATGTGAGCCTGGTGACGCCGATTGACCGCGAGGATATCACCGACCTGGCTCAGGCGATAGACGACGTGCTGGACATAACGGAAGGGCTGGTTGAGCGGATTGTGTTGTACAAGGTTAGAGAGTCCACCCAGAGCCTGCGGCTGCTCGCGCAGCACCTTCACAACGCCACCAAGGAGATGGCCGCGGCGGTTGCGCTGCTGAACAAGCCGAAGAAGTACGATGAGCTCTCAGACCACTGCGACCAGATTATCTACTACGAAAAGCGTGGAGACCGCGCCTACCGCGAGGCCATTGCCAACCTGTTTGAGAATGAGAAGGACTTCGTGAAGCTCATCAAGTGGCGCGAAATCTACGGCATCATTGAGGAGGCTATTGACGCCGCAGAAGAGGTTTGCGACATCCTGCAGGGCATCGTGGTCAAGGGCAGCTAATCGCCTGCCCCGCAAGCCGCAGGTCAGCCGACCGTGATCTCCGGCTCCATCTCCACCGGGCAGTTTACGCTGTTGGTGATGGCGCAGGCTTCGTGGGCGTCGTGCATCAGCTTCGCCGCTTTCTCCTTATCTTCATCGCTCTTGACGGTCACGCGGGGATGCAGTACCACGCGGGTGAACTTGAGCTTCCGGTCGACTATCTCCATTATTCCCTCAGCTTTGTCCTCGTAGGAGAGAAACTCCAAGCCGGTTCGGTAGGCAAACGCGAGGAATGTGGTCATCTGGCAGACCGATAAAGCACTCAGGAACATGTCCTCCGGCGAGATGTTGCGGGCATCGCCCTTGAACGCCAGCGGCGCACCGGCGCGCACCACCTGCTTCTCCGGCCCCATCGACAGCTCGCCGTGGCGCTCCGCGCTCCATTTCAGGTGGGTTGCGAATTCAAAGGTTTTGGTCTTGACGCCGCCTTCAGCCATGAGTGAACCTCCAACAGGATTGACCTACATACTACCATCCCGCTGGCGGCAGTATTTCGTGCGCAATGGCGAGTTTGGCCGCTGTAGGGTATCATTTAGTGCAAGAGGGATGTGGCGCATTACGAACCCTCGGGGGCAACTATGAAGAACAACGCTATTTGGCTGCTGATTGCAGCAGCTCTCTTACTACTACCACTGGTTTCACTACAGGCGCAGGCGGGAGACCGCCCGTGTGGGCGCTCCTGCACGGAGATGGCCGGCTGCTGCGGCGACGATGGCGCTTGCTGCAGCGCCTGCAAGTGTGAAAAGCACGAGTGCTGCGGCGAGTGCCGGGAGGCGTGCCGCCTGGATAGCACTTACAGGTGCCGTTGCCACGGCGATGGTTGCGTGCTGGACGGCCCCGCGGAGAAGTGCACGAAGCGCTTCAGTGGGCACCACGACCGTGCCTGGGACCGCAGGGATGGACATCGCCACATGGGGCATCCCGGCCCGATGGGCCCCGTGGGGCAGGAGTTTTACCAGAAGATGAAGCTGCAGGGGCGCATTGACCGCGAGCTGGCGCTGTGCGGCTGCCAGCAGGCGCGGCTTTCACAGGTGGTTGACGCCAACAATGAGATTGAGCGCGAGCTGATGCACCGCTACTTCACCGACCGGAGCGTCGGTATTGAGCAGATCAACTGGCAGCTCACCCAATTGCACCGCCGGGTGGACCGGCATACCCGGGGGATGCTGAACCCGATGCAGAATGCCGTGTTCCCGGAGCATGAGTGGTTCAACTACAGCATGGACGGCTGGAACACCGGCTTCCACCCGGGCGTGGATTACGTAATGGACGAGCTGGGCGGGAAGGAGCGGAAACACCACCCGAGGATGCGGCGGCACCACGAACCTGAGGACTAATCCGTAACGCCGCTTGGGCGGCAGGTGAGGATATGACTAAGATGCTGTATGCACTGCGCCGATGGGGCGCAGTAGTTGTGTGCGCGTGCTTGCTCGCTTCAGCTACCGGCTGTGGCGGGCGGGCGGCGCTTTCAAGTTCAGTGCCCAGTACTACATCGCTGGACGGTTTCTCAGTTTCCCTGATGGACGCTGCAGGCGAGCCGCTTGCGGGCGCAGCGGGCGCTGCCGTAGAAGTGATGCCAGCTGGGGCAAAGGTGACGGTGTCGGTGTCGCTCAAGGCGGAAGCCGCCATCGGACCAGACCTCTACGCGGATGTCTCATATCCATCCGGCTGGCATGCGGCCGGCTTTGAGGCGGGCGCGGCCTTCGGGGGCGCCGACCGGTGGATATCGCTGGCGATGCTGGAGGAGCGGCCGGTGAAACTGGGCATTTGCCTGGTCGGGGAGAACCGGGATAATCCGCCTACGGGCGGAGAGCTGTTCAACCTGGTTTTTACCCGCGGCGAAGTGACTAACGAGAAGGCCGCGAGTAAAGCGCCAGTGAGCGCCTATAACGTGCTGCATGCGGAGGATATCTCGCTGGATGTCACCGACCTGGATGTCACCTTTGAGTGGCGCGAGAAGAACCGGGGCGACTATGACCGGGACGGGGTCGTAGCCATCAACGACATTACGCCGATTGCCGTGCATTTCGGCAAGACGCTGGCGCAGGACCCGGACAGTGTTGACCTGGTAGACGGAAGCGGCAACAACCGGGTTGGCATTGAGGACATTACGCCGATTGCGGTGAACTTCAACGGGCAGATTGAAGGCTACCGTATCTGGCGCAGCGACCTGGCGCCGGGCCAGTACCTATCAAATCTGCAGGATCCGGCGCGCCCGGAACTAAGCGCCACGCGGCCGAACCCGGATTCGGCCCCGCCGGGGCGGCTGCAGTACTCCTACACTGACACCGCGCCAGACGACACGGTCACTTACGTCTTCTATCCCTACGGCGACGGCCAAGCGGGCGTGGCCTCGGACGTAATCAGTCCTTTCAGCGGTTCCGGCGACACGGCTCCGCCGGTGTGGGTGTCGGACACGGGAATCATTACCGCCGAGCTGCAGGCCGGCCCGCAGATACGCTTCACCTTCGGCAAGGCCACCGACGCCGATTCGCCTCCGGTGCGCTACGTGCTCTACTGGCAGGAAGGCGCCGGGCCGATGAACTTCGGCACCGCCCACACCAAAGTCTA
>CAZKNJ010000055.1:0-11220 GCA_964554185.1 uncultured Planctomycetales bacterium
GGAGTGACGCATGAGCCTGTGGGTACCGTAACAATACCCGAAGGAGTGATTGACACTGGAGGAGGAGGTGACGATGTGCTGGTGTTAAAGCGTTACGTGCCGTAAACAAGCGCAGTGGGATCAAGGCCCCCATGGCGCTGGTTGGGACAAGACAGCAGCCAGCAACCAGTGGGCAGTTGCCAGCAAGATGGTCAAGGCCAAGAGCCGGGCTATCAGCCCGGCCTACCCCAGTAGTCTGGGCGCTACAGCTTCCCGATGTCGCGGTGGATGGTGAGGACGCGGTGGCCGGCGGACTCCAGGTGCTGCTTGAGCCAGTTGACCAGCGCGACGCTGCGGTGCTGGCCGCCGGTGCAGCCCACCGCCACCATCAGGTTGATTTTCTGAACCTGCTCAAAGCCCGGCAGCGTGCCCTCAGCTATCTCCTTGATGCGCCCGGCGAACCACTGCGCCTGCCCGGAGTTCATCACGTAGTCGTAAACCGGCTGGTCGTTGCCGGTAAGGGGCTTGAACTCCTCAATGTAGAACGGGTTGGGCAGGAAGCGCGAATCAAACACGAAATCCGCGTCCTGCGGCATCCCGTACTTGTAGCCGAAGGATAAGAGCGTGATGCTGGTGAGGCTGATGCGGTCGCCGGCGATGAACAGCTGGCGCAGCGCCTCGGAGAGCTGGCGCGGCGTGAGGCCGGAGGTGTCTATAGTCTCGCTGGCGAGTTCCTTCAGCGGCTCCAGGCGCTCGCGCTCCTGGGCGATGGCGGCCTCGTTGGACACCCCGCCCTGGGCCAGCGGATGCTGGCGGCGGTGCTCCTTGAAGCGGCGGAGGATGACGCTGTCGTCGCCGTCAATGAAGATGAGGCGCAGGGAGCCGGACTTGCCCTTGAGGTCCTCCCACACCTTCTGGAAGTCGTCAAACAGCGCGCCGGAGCGGATGTCGCAGACGAAGGCCACGCCCGGCGGGTTGACACCCGACTGCGCCAGCAGCTTCAGGAAGGTCTCGATAATCTGCGGGGGGATGTTGTCCACGCAGAAGTAGCCCATATCCTCAAAGCAGCGCAGCGCCGTGGACTTGCCCGCACCGCTCATGCCGGAGATGATGACCACGCGCTCTGGGTATTCGGTCACTGCGCTGGATTATAACACCGGAATTGCGGGCGGGGGCGCGGCTGGTATAATTGCGCTGCTTCGTTATGAACGTGCGGTTAACCCAGCAACCACGCCGGAGCGGTGCTCCCACCGCCGGCGCCGCCGCGGATGACGCCTGCTGCTGTAGGCCGGGCAGCCGCCGACGGCGATGCTGCCCCGCCAGCGAAATCCATAACCGCCGATTCCACCAGGAGGGCCCGCCATGGCTTTGACCATTCCCGAAGGACAGGTGTATCTGGACAACGCGTCAACCACTTTCCCCAAGCCGCCGCAGGTGGAGGAGGCGGTGGCCAAAGCCGTGCGCACCGTCGGCTTGACTACCGGACGGGGCACCTACTTCTGCGAGATCAACCCGGACGACATCATGGTGAATGTCCGGCGCAAGCTCGCGAAGCTGTTCAACGCCGACAATCCTAAGCGGGTCGTCTTCACCTACAGCGCCACCGACAGCATCAACACGGTGTTCTTCGGGCTGCTGGAGGAGGGCGACCATGTGCTGGTCTCGCCGTTGGAGCACCATGCGGTGTCGCGCGCGCTGCACCACTTGCGGGAATGGCGGGGGGTGGAGTTCAGCGTACTGCCGGCGGATGGGAACGGCTGCATCATCCCCGAACGCATCAGCGAGGCGGTGCGGCCGCACACGCGGCTGGCCTGCATTTCGCACATCTCCAATGTGGGCGGCACGGTGCAGCCAATGAAGGACATCGGGGCGGAGATGAAGCGGTTGAAGGTTCCCGTGATGATTGACGCGTCGCAGTCCGCCGGCTGCCATGAGGTTAATGTGAAAAAGATGAACCTGGACATCGTGGCGGCGCCGGGACACAAGTCGCTGCTGGGACTGCCGGGCAGCGGCGTGTTGTACTTAAGCGAGCAGTTCAATCCCCGCCCCCTCCGGGTGGGCGGCACCGGCTCGCACAGCGAGATGTACACGCTGCCGCCGGAGTTGCCGACCTTCTACGAGTCGGGGACGCCGAACGTGTTGGGCGTGATTGCGCTGGACGCCGCGCTGGACTACATCGCGGGCGAGACGGTGGCGAAGATTGAGCAGTGCTGCCACCGGCTGAGCGCGCGGATGCTGGACGGGCTGGCGCAGCGGCCGCGGGTGAGCATCGTGGGGCCGACGGACGCCAAGCTGCGCGCGCCGGTGATTTCGTTCAACCTTGAGGGAATGACGCCGAAGCAAGCATCCAAGCTGCTGGCGGAGAAATACCACATCGCCAACCGCGGCGGATTGCACTGCGCGCCGATGGCGCACGAGTTCTTCGGCTCGGACAAGCTGGGCGGGGCCGTGCGCGTGTCGCCGGGCTACCTCACGCCGGAGTGGGAAGTGGATTACTTCTTCTCGGCGCTGGACGAGATACTCGCGTCCTGACCGCCCGGCCGCTACACGTGGTACAGCGAAGTTCCCAGCGGAAAGCGCCGGGCGACACCCGTCTCGTGAGCCGCCTGGGCCACCGCATGCTCCACATTACGCAGCACTTTCTTGTTGAACACCGACGGGATGATGTTGTCGGGGCAGACCTGCTCTTCGGGGATGGATTCGGCGATGGCATTGGCGGCGGCGATTTTCATCTCCTCGTTGATGTCCCTCGACTTGGAGTCCAGCGCCCCGCGGAAGATGCCGGGGAACGCCAGCACGTTGTTCACCTGGTTGGGATAGTCGCTGCGGCCGGTCGCCATTACTGAAGCGTAGGGCGCCGCGATCTCCGGCATTATCTCCGGCACCGGGTTGCTCATCGCGAAGATGATGGGCTTGGGGTGCATCTTCTTGATGTCGTCCTCCACCAGCACGTCCGGACCGGATAGGCCGATGAACATATGGGCGCCGGCCATGACCTCGTGAATGCTGCCGGATTCGCCGTTGGGGTTGGTGTTCGCGGCCGCCCACTGCTTGGCGGGATTGTCCGGGAAGTCCCTCCCCTGGTGGATGGCGCCCTTCCGGTCGCAGACAACCACGTTCTGCGCGCCAAAGTACATCACGAACTTGGTCACGGCGATGCCTGCAGCGCCGGCGCCGGCCACCACTATCTTCATATCTTCTTGTTTCCAGCCCGTAATCTTCAGCGCGTTGATCAGGCCGGCGACGACCACGATGGCGGTGCCGTGCTGATCGTCGTGGAAGACCGGGATGTCCAGGTCCTTCTTGAGCTTCTCCTCGATGTAGAAACAGCGCGGGGAGCTGATGTCCTCCAGGTTGATACCGCCGAAGGTCGGAGCTACCCAGGTGCAGAAGTCAATGATCTGGTCGGCGTCCTGCGTATCAATGCACAGCGGGAAGGCGTCCACATTGCCGAACTCCTTGAACAGGATGGCTTTGCCTTCCATCACCGGCATCGCCGCCGCCGCGCCGATGTTGCCCAGGCCCAGCACCGCGCTGCCGTCGGAGACGACCGCGATGCAATTCTGGCGGATTGTGAGGTTGAAGCTCTTCTTGTAGTCGTGGTGGATGGCCATGCACACACGGCCGACGCCCGGGGTGTACGCCATGGACATGTCGGCACGGGTCTCCAGCGGGACGCGCGACTTTATCTCCAGCTTGCCGCCGAGATGCATTTTGAAGGTGTCATCGTAGACGCTGACCGGCGTGACCTCCGGAATCCCGTGCAGCTTGTCCAGCACCAGTTGGGCGTGCTTTTCGCTGTTGCACTCAACGGTGAAGTCGCGGGTGCTCTTGCCGCCAGCCATATCAATAAGGTCAATATGGCCGATGCTCCCGCCGGCCTCGGCAATCTTGGCCGATATCAGGGCGATCATTCCCGCCCGGTGGGGGTACTCCATCCGCACGGTTATCGCGTACTGCGCACTAGGCATTATTTCCACAGTAAACCTCCAGTAAGTAGGCTGAACGGGAATTATATCGTTTATTGTGAACAGAGTCACTAACTTCTAAGCGTGCAATTGCTCAATCCATTGAGCACATATGTCTCAAGAGGCGCCGAGTTGGTGTCCAGCGCTTTTCTGCCGCGGCTGCGCATTCGTGTTATATTACATAATCTACCTATGGACGCAGACACATCACGAATGGTGTATTCGCTTCTAAAGAGTTGGCGCGCCTCAGCCCTTTCTTGCGCCGCTCTGCTACTTCTATCGCTCCTGCTGCCGGCCACCGCAGGCGCGGTCATGCCCGACAAGGAGCAGCCCTACCGCGACGCGCTGAAGGGTGAAAACGTGAAGATCATGGCGTTCGCGCCGGGCGATATCCCCTTCGCCGCAGCCATACTTGACATGGGCACCTACGGCGAATACCGCGTGCTAACGAAGTTCGGAAAGGAGATTCGCGTAACCGCCAAAGGCACGGTGAAGCTGGAGCAGATGGAAGACTCGCGCGTGTACTTCATCACCGGCGGCGCGCATGCGTTCGTCGTTCTGCGCGAACCCTACAAGGGGAGCAGCCTCTCGACCATCCGCATTTACGATCCGTCCAGGGAGACTGACAACCTGCTGTTGGAGTTCACCGACGTCCTCGGGCTGTACTTTGAGCCTGCGTCGGCGACTGAGATGATGCTGTGGCAGCTGGACAATGTCTTCTACAACAGCGGAATGTCCCCACACAAGTTCAACTATTTCCTGTTGTACTACGACCCGCAAACCCAGCAGTACCACCTGGACTTCCATGTAAGGCAAATTGACTTGCCAGGAGTGGAGGAAGGGGTGGCACTGAACAACCGGGCGGTGCAGCTCTATTTGCAGGGGGACATCCGGGGAGCGCTCGCCAAGCTGGATGATGCCGCAATTGTGGGGCAGATTCACCGCGGGCGCATCGCCCAGAACGCGCGCTTCATCCAGCAGGAAGCGGACATGCTGCGCAACCAGCGCGGGGTATCCTCGGGTGCCACCCGGGGCTTTGACGACGCCAAGCTGGACTACCTGCTGGGCGAATACGATATGGTCATCATGACGCTGGGCGCGGGCACCAGACGAGTGCGGCAGGACCAGATGGCAACCATGGGCCTGGCGTACGCCCACAAGCGCGACTATGACGGACTGCAAAAGGCCAGCAAGCTGCTAACCGAGGCGGACTACGCTCAGTTGACCGGATACCTGGAAGAAGTGGCGCGGATAATCTTCTACGACCGCAACCTGAGCGTCTTGCAGGTTTACCTGAAGGCGCTGGAGGCGCGCGACCCGGGCAACCCGACACTCGCGTATCTGAAGGCGGCGGTGCTGGCCGACGCGGGCAACCCGGAGCTGGCCGCACGGCTGCTTGACAACTACCTGGCGCACGCCAATCTGGAAGAACCGCGCTTGTGGGAATGCCGCGAGTTCCTGTACGAGCTTGCCTCGCTCATTGGTGACATTGAGCTGGGCGACCGCATGGAAGCGCGGCTGACCAAGGACATCAAATACAACCTGACGGCGATAGCGCGGTACGTCAATTTCAACACCTTCTGGCGGCTGCATACCGAAGTCATCAAGGTCCCATCTCACTTCGGGACGCGCATACCGGTGCCGGAGAGCTTCAACCTGCAGGACATCGGCGACCTTGACACTATGCCCATGCCGGGGGAGGGATAGCCGTGGGCGAGGCTACGGTGATGCGCGGCAAGCCAGTCGCGGAAAGCGTGACGGAACGGGTGAAGCAGCGCGTGGATGAGCTGCTGGCAACCGGCCACCAGCGTCCGCACCTGACCGTGATACAGGTTGGGGAAGACCCCGCGAGCACGGTGTATGTGCGCAACAAAGTGCGCACCTGCGAGAAACTGGGCCTGGGCTCCACCTTGCACAACCGCGCGGCGGACACCCCGCAGGAAGAAGTGGTTGCGCTCATCCGCAAGCTCAACGCCAACGGCGGAGTTCACGGAATACTCGTGCAGCTTCCCCTACCCGGCCACATGGATGAGCAGGCGGTAATCGGGGAGATTGACCCGTTGAAGGACGTGGACTGCCTTCATCCGAGCAATGTCGGGCGGCTGTGGCTGGGGAACGCGTTCGTCACGCCCTGCACGCCGCAGGGGATAATCGAGATTCTCCGCTTCCACGGCATCGCGCTGAAAGGCAAGCGCGCGGCCATCATCGGCCGCAGCAACATTGTGGGCAAGCCGCTGGCGGCGCTGATGCTGGCGGAGCACGCCACGGTTACGCTCTGCCATTCGCGCACGGTGGACTTGCCGGCGGTGGCGCGCGAAGCCGAAGTGCTGGTGGCGGCGGTCGGCAAAGCCGAGATGGTGACGGGCGAGTACATCCGCGAGGGGGCGGTGGTCATTGACGTGGGCGTGAACCGCACGCCGGTTCCCGGCGGCAAGGACAAGCTCGTGGGCGATGTGAAGTTTGACGAAGCCGCCGCAAAGGCCTCGGCCATTACGCCGGT
Source organism: uncultured Planctomycetales bacterium (assembly GCA_964554185.1). GTDB lineage: Bacteria > 4484-113 > 4484-113 > 4484-113 > 4484-113 > CAZKNJ01. Next base: position 6,448 of record CAZKNJ010000055.1, read on the forward strand.
ACCCGGCGGCGTGGGACCGATGACCATTGCGATGCTGATGAGCAATGCGCTGAAGTGTTACGAACAGCAGATCGGGTAGCGCCGCCCGCGGGAAACGCGGCTCAGTCCTTCTCCACCGGCTCGCGTTTCTTCCCCACACGGTTGACCAGGTCGAGGAAGAAATCCGCCACATTCTCCAGGAAGCCCGGTCCGTACGCTTCTTCGCGCGCACTCGCGCCGGCGAAGCTGGTGATGCCCAGGGCGCTGGCGTACTGGGGGGCGCGGAACTCCTCAAAGAGATGGGAGTAGCCCCGTGGAATGCCGATGCGCACCGGCTTCCCGAGGTGGTGGCGGAAGAAGCCGACAATCTCGCGGATGAACGCGCCGCCGCCGGTAAGGACGACGCCGCCGGGCACTGATTCCAGCATTCCGCTGTCGCGCAGGCTGCGGCGGATGAGCGCCGACCACTCTTCCAGCCGGGGCAGAGCAATCTCCACCACTTTCTGGCGCTTTATCTTGGCGAATTCGCTGTGGCCGTAGAACTTGACGTCTATCACGTCATCGGCGTCGGGCTGGTTGGACGAGGTCCAGGCTTTGAAGAAGCTGCGGCGGATGCGCTGCGCCTCCTCCAGCGACACACCGAGCCCCTGCATAAAGTCGGACTCGAAGTTGCCCACGCCCACGGGGATGGTGTCGGTGTAGGCCGCGCTGCCGTCGCGGTAAATCGCCACGTCGGTGGTGCCGTAGCCGAGATCCAGCAGGATGCAGCCGGTGTTTTTCTCCTCGGTGGTGAGCACCGCTTCACCGGCGCAGAGGATGGATGGAATGAGCGAAACGACTTTCAGCCCCAAGCGGTCGAGCGCCTTCTTGTAGTTGTTGAGCAGCCATTCGGGGCCGATGATGTCCTGCACGCGAACCGCCAGCCGCTCGCCGAACATCCCCAGCGGGTTGCGCACGCCGCGCGTCTCGTTGACCTCAAACTCCTGGATGATGCGCTGCAGCCGGATGTAGCCCTTATTGCTGGCGGTCTCGCGGATGCTGTCAAACAGGCGGTCAATGTGCTGCTGGGAGATTTCCACCTGCGCGCTTTCCAGCCGAATCTCCCCGAAGCGCGGCACGGACATCAGGTCTTTGCTGGTGACCGCGAGGTGGACGCTTTCCACGTGCACACCGCTGGCGTAGACCGCACCGGAGAAACTGGCATCTATCTCGGCGGCGCACTGGTTGAGGTCGCGGATGACGCCTTTGACGATGCTGCGGGTGGGGGCAGAGTTGATGCCGCGCACGACAATCTCGTCCGGCGAGACGTCGGCTATGACGCTGGTAACCTTGGAGCTGCCAAGGTCGATTCCGGCAATTGTTCGCTTGCGCCTGGGCATCTCAGTAAAGCCGCGTGAGCAGCAAGATTATCCTGACCGCGAGGGGGACGATCACGATGACTTCGGTCCGCACTCCCCCGAAAGCCCCAACCACATATAGCATTGTAACGAATGCAAGCAGCAAAACGAAATGGACATAACCGCTGAAGGTCCGGTGCTCCCTCGCGGCGATGAGCGCGGACAGGCCGGTGTCCAGCAACAACAGCGCCAACGGCAGTAGAAACACCGGGTGCGGCAGCGGCGAAACCGGCGCAAACATCCCCAGGACGAAGCCGACGGCGAACAGCACCACGAACGCGACCTGAGTCGGGCGGTGGGTCAGCAAGCCGTTCTTGTGGCCCCCTCCCATTACTTGCTGCCTCCATGCTTAACGTCAATGGCGTCCGGCTGCTTCAGCGGTGCGGGGCTCTCCGCTGCCGGCGGCGGCTCGGAGCTTCCACCACTATCCGCTGCATCGTCGATGAACCGGTACTTCAGGGGAAGGGTGTAGCCCGGCAGCTTCAGCTTCTCGGATTTCTCCAATTTGACCGATAGCCCGTAAAGGCGAAGCTGCTCCAGCACGCCGCCCGGCATATTGAGCGATTGCTCCAGCACTTCCGGGTCGCCTATCGCCTCAATCACGAAGGGGACGGTCAGGCGCGTGTTGTTGACTACGACCGTGGGGCCGGTGCAGCGCACGTAGGTGCTGCCGGTGATGCGCTCCTCCAGCCGACCAGCGCCGATGGAGATGGCCTCGGCGCCGGCGGCCCGCAGCTCGTTGATCACAAACAGCAGGTCGTAGTCGTGCACCATGCCGCGCTCCACCAGCGGAGACGACGAGGCCGCTTCGGAATCGCCCAGAGTGACGCGGATGCCCGGCCCTTCCACCGGCAGCAGCCCGGCGGCATTCTTGGCCGTCTCCATTTCCTGGCGAATCTGGTCGGCCGAGATTTCGCCGCTCAGGAGCTGGCGCAGGAGGTCGTTCTTTTCCTGCTGGAGCGATTGCACTTCGGAGCGCAGCATGTCCAGTTGCTGACGCGTCTCGGTGTCGGAAGCGGTGCCGAAGAGGGGCACGGTGTGGGCGCCCGCAGCTTGCATTCCGCGCACGAGCAGTCCGACGACGATGCCGGACATCAGCGCGAAAAGCCAGATTCCAAGCTGTTTCGGCCCCATATGGCTGACTACATTCTACGACACCTGCGCGAAAAGCTGAAATAGGCCGCCGGGACACAGGGTGACCGGCCGCGTGTGTGGTATCATTACCCCAACTTCTCCGGGGGAACGCCTTATGGATACGAGACGCGAGACTTGCCGCAATTGCCGGTACTTCGCGCCGCAGCTGGTGGAAGGCCCCGAGCCGCTGGACCAGAAGCGGATGGGCGAGTGCCTCAACCCCGAAAGCGACTACGAGCACCGCACCGTGGACGAGAGCTTCGGCTGCGAGTACTTTGAGTTCAAGGTGGACCTGCAGTAACCCGCGTTTGCTACAATTGAGGCCGTGATCTCGCTCCTGCTGCGCACAAAAGGCCCGGTGCTGACGCTGAGAGAGCCCCACCACGCTCCCAAGCGGGGCGCCTTGCTGGGCGACCTCAACATCTTGTTCGGCGCCAACATCGGCATTGACGCGGTTTCGGGCAAGGTTAACTATGTTTCACCGCAGGAGCCCTCCCCCAACCTGATGAACCCGTCCTGCGCGGTGATTGACTGCGGCGAGCGCGTGGTGATGCCGGGTTTCGTGGACTGCCACAACCACTTGCTGTGGGCGGGATCGCGGGCGCACGAGTTCTTCGCGCGCTGCCACGGGGCGACCTACCAGGAAATCGCGCAGGCCGGCGGCGGCATCCTGTACACCCGCGAGAAGACGCTAGAAGCAACCGAGGACGAGCTGGTGGCCACCGGCCGGCGGCACCTGCGCCTGCTGGTGGACAACGGCGTAACCACGGTGGAGGCCAAGAGCGGGTACGCGCTGACGCCGGAGGGTGAGCTGACGGTGCTGCGGGCGGTTGCCCGGCTGCAGCGGGAGTTTGCCGGCACCATCATTCCGACTTACCTGGGCGCGCATGCGATACCGCCGGAGTTCGCCGATAAGCGCGAGGAGTATGTGCAGCAGGTGATCGACACGCTGCCACGGGTGCGGGCGGAGAAGCTGGCGGAGTTTTGCGATGTGTTTGTGGACCCGCTCGCGTTCACCGTGGACGAAGGACGGCGCATACTCACGGCGGCCAAGGAGCTGGGGTTCCAGCTCAAGTTGCACGCCGACGAGTTCGGCGACGACGGCGGCACCGCGCTGGGGCTGGAACTGGGCGCGGTGTCGGTGGACCACCTGGCGGGTATCGGCAACGGAAGCATCGCGCCACTGGGCGACACGATGACGGTGGCAGTGCTGCTGCCGGCGACGATGTTCTTCACCAACACGCCAATGCAGGCGCCGGCGCGGAAGATGATTGACGCGGGCGTGGCCATTGCGCTGGCGACCGACCTCAATCCGGGCAGCAGCCTGGTGTTCAGCCCGGCGTTCGTGATGACTCTTGCGTGTTTGCAGATGCAGATGGGCTGCGACGAGGTTATTAACGCCCATGTCAAGAACGCCGCGTTCGCCCTGGGCCGCGGATACACCAAGGGCGCGCTGGCGCCCGGCATGGACGCCGATGTGGTGGTGCTGGACACGGACGACTACCGCGAACTGGGCTACTATATCGGCGGCGACAACATTGACACTGTCATCGCGCGCGGCAGGATTCTCAAGCGCGGCGGGAAACTGGGCGACAGCCTGATGGGTGAGAGCGCGGTTTCCTGAGCGCGGCCCGCGCGGGCAAATCCACGGAGGAGGGAACGATATGCTGAAGGATCTTGGTTTCATTGAACTGCTGGACGAAATCGCAAGCAAGAGCCCGGCGCCGGGCGGCGGCAGCGCCGCGGCCATGGCGGGGGCTATCGGATGCTCGCTGCTGTGCATGGTGTCCAACCTGACCATCGGCCGGAAGAAGTACGCCGACGTGGAGCCGCAGGTGCAGGAGATACTTGCGGAGGCGGCGAAGCTGCGCGAGCGCTTTGTCTCGCTCATTGACGAGGACAAGGAAGCGTTTATGGAGCTGTTCAAGTTCTTCAAACTCAAGGAGATGACGCCGGAACAGGAAGAGCAGATGAAGCAGGCGGAAGCCCGCGCCATCGGGGTGCCGCAGCAGATAATGGAGACCGCGCTGGCGGCGATGAAGCTGGCCGAGAAGCTGGCGGTCATCGGCAACAAGAACGCCATTTCCGATGTTGGAGTGGCGGTGTATTACATCCGAACCGCCTTCAAGGGCGGAGAGCTGAACGTGCGCATCAACCTCGCGGGCAAAAACGCCGCAGAGAAGGAGAAATACCTCAAGTGGATGGAACCCATTACGTTTGACTTCAGAGAGTCGAAGAAGGCCGCCAAGGGAGCGGTGACCTA
>CAZKNJ010000056.1:0-2973 GCA_964554185.1 uncultured Planctomycetales bacterium
CCCCTCAAACAACAAGGAGTCGCGACCCTCCAATCCGGCGGGTGAACTCTCCAGTCGCGATTGCAGGTGGGAGGGGCAGTCTCCAGGTTTACCCGCCATAGCCTCGGCGACGGAGGGTCCCCGCCCGTGATTCTACTCCCGCTAGAAATGTCCCCCTACCGAGTACGCCGCGCTCACCAGCGCGGCTCTGTCGAACAACCGACAACCAGCAACGAGCAACCGCTCAGCGCCAGCCCGGCTTTGTGCTACGATGGAAGAGGCTGCCTTCCTTCCGGGGGAGAATGGTGAAGGGCACGCTGAACAAAGTGTGGAGATGACGCTATGACGGGAGAGCGAATCCTACGAGTGTCGCGCTGGCTGGCGCTGAGTGTTATTGCAGCGATCACAGCGCTAAGCTGCTTTGCTGCTCAGGCTGACAGTTCACCGCGAGAAGCCAAGAGCGAAGCGCTAAGAGAGGTCGCCAGTTTGGGCTGGCCTGCGATTCACGGCCGGCTGAGTAAGGGTGGCCTCCTGCTGGAGGAGTTCCTGCGAGTCTGGGTGTACAACCCTAGGGCCCAGACCCCGCAGACCGACCACTTCTGGCTCGTCGGCTTCCGCGAGCTCTACGATTTCCACGGTCGCGGTCTGAGGCGCGGTGACACTTACCTAGCAGTCTACAGCCCGAAAGGTAAGCTGACCGACTGGAAGGGCTATGACAGGCTGGATGGAATTGAGGTCTATGAGGTAAATAGCAGAGGCAATGCGAGTTGGGCCAAGGAGTTGATACTGGTCCGGTATTTCGCGGCTTACGATCTGGTAACGATAGGCGAGTCGGGTGCTTTGATCACCGTTCTGCAAATTGACTCTGAAGTCAGCGACATCCTCATCCAAGACATCAACGACGACGCGTATCCAGAACTCCTAATTCCTTTCTCGTCAGAGGCGTACAACGGCGGGTTGTGGTTCGGCGATAGGTGGGAGGCTATCGATGATATGGTCCCTGGGACACCAGAACGCGGATTGGTTATTGTCTTCTTGGATTACCCGGAACTGTCAGTTAGTCGAATGGGAATTCTGGAGTTCGGTGGGCTTGACCAGGGGATCACTCACATCGGCAACCGGGGCGGAGGAAACTAGTGCAGGGACTCATGGCTGAGCGTTAGCAGTGCCAATGCTCGTATTCAAGCGGGTCTCAGGCCTTCGCCCTTCAGAGCCGGGCTGGTGAGCCCGGCGTACTCGGAGTTAAATTGTGTCCTTTCTTAAAAGAGTAGGCGGTGCGCGCCGTCGCCATAGTGCTTTGGCGCGTCGGCGACTCACTAGCGCCGCTCTTCTCTTCCCTTACTACTTACTACTTCATACTTCCTACAACACCCCCCGCTACCCGCTACTCGCCCCTCGCTACACCCCCAATGCTACAATACCCCCCGATGCCCAAGCCGGCGGTACTGCTGATATTGGACGGGTGGGGCTACCGCAGCGACCCCGCCGGCAACGCCATTAAGCTGGCCCACACCCCCCACTGGGACCGCCTGCTGCGCGACAATCCGTGGACGCTGCTGGACTGCATGGGCGTCGCGGTGGGCCTCGCGCCCGGCCAGATGGGCAACTCCGAGGTGGGCCACCTCAACCTCGGCGCCGGCCGCCGCGTCATCCAGCCGCTGGCGCGCATTGACCAGATGGTCGCGCGCGGCGAGTTCAAGACCCATCCCGCGCTCACGAAGATCCTCACCGAAACCGCCGAGGCCGGGACGGTGCTGCACCTCATCGGCCTGCTGTCCGATGGCGGCGTGCATTCGCACATCGCGCACCTGTTCGCGCTGCTGGAGGCGGCGGCGCACTCCGGCGTCAAACGCGTGGCGGTGCACGCGGTGCTGGACGGGCGCGACACCGGCCCCTATTCGTCCAAGAGCTTCCTGCACGGCCTGCTGCGCCACCTGGCGGATTATCCCGGCGAAGCGCGGGTGGCCACCGTCTGCGGCCGCTACTACGCGATGGACCGCGACCGCCGCTGGGACCGCGTTGAGCCGGCCTACCGCGCCATCGTGGAGGCGCAGGCGCCCGCGGTGCCCGGCGTGATGGAAAAGGTGACGGAGCTGCACGACAGCGGCGAAACCGACGAGTTCATCCGCCCGTTCTGCGTGGCGCCGGAGGGCGGCGAAGCGCTCAAAATGTCCCCCGACGACACGGTCATCTGCTACAACTTCCGCGAGGATCGCGCGCGCGAGCTGTCGCGGGCGCTGTACCTGCAGGACTTTGACGCCTTCGCGCGCCCCTTCACCATCAAGCGCTTCTTCTCCTTCTCGCGCTATAGCGAGGAGTTTGACAACCCCGTCTTGCTGGAAGAAAAGCCGCTGGAGGACACCGTCACCGAGCACCTGTCGGCCCAGGGCCTGACCGTGGGCAAGGTCGCCGAGACCGAGAAGTACGCCCACGTCACCTACTTCTTCAACGGCGGGCGCGAGGAGCCCTTTGAGCACGAGCGGCGCATCCTCATCCCCTCGCCCAAGGTGGCGACCTACGACCTCAAGCCGGAGATGAGCGTTATGCGCGTGACTAGCGCGGCGATTGACCTCATCACCAGCGACCAGTGCTTCTTCACCGTGGTCAACTTCGCCAACGGCGACATGGTGGGCCACACCGGCGACCTGGACGCGGCGGTCAAGGCCTGCGAGGCGGTGGACGCCAGCCTGGGGCGCATCATTGACGCGGTGGAAGGCGGCGGCACGGCTTTTCTCGTCGTCACCGCCGACCACGGCAACGTGGAAAAGATGCGCGACAGCGCCGGCAACATGTACACCGCGCACACCATTAGCCCGGTGCCGGTGGCGGTGATGGGCAGCATGCGCCAGCTGCGCAATCCGTACAAGGATCAGCCGGAGGACGTCTTCGCCGACACCCACGGCCAGGCCCTGCGCGACATCGTCCCCACCATCCTGGACCTGTGGTCAATGGACCAGCCCAAGATAATGGACGGCCACTCGCTCCTGGTGAACT
>CAZKNJ010000056.1:3073-11201 GCA_964554185.1 uncultured Planctomycetales bacterium
TTCCCCCTTCTTCTGCGCCCGCGGATGCGCCTTGTCATAGGTCTCCGACAGCAGCCGGGTGGACACCCGCGTGTACACATTCGTCGTGTCCAGACTCGCATGCCCCAGCAGCTGCTGGATGCTGCGCAGGTCCGCGCCGCCGTCCAGCATGTGCGTGGCGAAGGCGTGCCGCAGCTTGTGCGCCGACACCGGCTTGAGCAGCCCCGCCTTCAGCGCGAGCTTCTTGAGCGTGTCGCTCACGCCCTGCCGCGTCCACGGCTGCCCGCGCGTCGACACAAACAGCTCCTCCGGCATTGCGCCCTTCTTGGGCGCCAGCTCCCCGCGAAGCCGCAAATACTCGCGCATTGCGTCCTCCGCGGGCCGGCCGAAGATGACCTCGCGCATGCGCCCGCGCTTGCCCTTCACCGTGAGCTTGCGGCGGTCCGGCCGGTAGTCCGCCAGCCGCAGCGTCAGCAGTTCGTTGATGCGCATGCCGGTGGAGTACAGCAGCTCAACCAGCGCGCGGTCGCGCGCCGCTACCGCGCCTTCCCCCGCCGCCGCCGCCACCAGCGCGTCCACTTCCTCCGGCGTCAGCACCACCGGCGGCTGCGCCACGAACTTGCCGAGTTCCACCGCCAGCGCCGGGTTGCTTGCCAGCACGCCCTGTTCCACCAGGTAGCGGCAGAAAGAGGTGATGGCGGTAAGCTGCCGCCGTGCCGTGCGCATAGTCACCCCGACCTTGGCCGGATCCAGCTGATGGTTGAAGAAGGCGTAGAGCTTGGCCTCGTCCAGCGCCGAGGCCTCGCCGGCGAACCGCAGCAGCAGCTTCACGTCGCTCACATATCCCGTCTGGGTGCCGAGGACCAGCCCGGCCGCCGCCAGCTCCCGCGCATATCCCGCCAGCACTTCCTTGTTTCCCATTGCGCCGATTCTATCACCTGCGTCCCTCCCCACGTAGGCCGGGCTGGTGAGCCCGGCCTACTCGTCGTTTAATTGCGCTTCTCTTGTGAACAGGCGGTGCTCACTAGCGCCGCTCTTTCTGACGACCGAAAGCCTGCCCGCCGCAGCCTTGGGCGAAGGTGGGCGCTGCCTGCCAGCCCGGCTACTCCTCTCCACTCCGCCGTGGTAGAATCTCCGCAACTCCAATCTCGGGGGCAGGGGAGATGAAACAACTGGGCGCATATCGCATTGCTGCCATCCTGCTAATCGCAGTAACGCTTACGCTGCTCGCCACCTGTGGCGGGTGGAAGGCTCCGCAGCTCAAGTGGCAGCCGATAGTCTCCCCACAGAACGAGCAGCCATCAGAGAGCGATGGAACCGGCCTCCCTTCCGTGCTGGAATTAGACAATCTGCTAGGCAACGTCAGCAAAGGCGTGCGGCAGGGCGATCAAGTAGTAAGCTACGGCGCCGACTATGACGCCGGGCTCTCGGACACCACGAGCGATCGTGAAGAGGCGATTGAGGTGGAGGACACCAGCCTCGACCTCCGCGCCTACGAAGTGGGCGATTATACCTACGCCATCATCCCGCAGCTTACCGGCGATGGCGGGTGGGGAGGCGGGCGCGACGACGATGTGCCGCTGCAATCGCTGATTGAGACCGAGCCCTGCGACTACGGAGGCGGGCGCGACGACGACGTTCCGCTGCTTTACTACATCGGCTTCGCCGATTACACCTTCGGCTCCTGGCGTTGGTACGGCCCCTTCACCGGCACCGGCCCGGATATATCCCTGCACAGTGGCGACCTGGAGGACCGCTTCAAGTCGCCCACCGACATGCTGTATATCGCGGTGTTGACCACCGCGGCGGGCAAGGAAACCAGCCAGCTTCCACGCGAAGGATTGCTGGCGCCGCTGCCGTTTGAAGCCGCCATGCGCACTGCCTCGCAACTGGAAGACCCCGTGGGCGTGCGCGTGAACCTGGTGACCACCGACACGGATTCCGGCATCGGAACGCTTCCGCAAATCGTCACCGGTCTTGAGGCTTCGGTTGGCGCCAGCAGCATCACGCTCACCTGGGACGCGAATCCCGACCCGGCGGTGACCATGCACCAGGTTTTCCGGGGGAATCTCTCAACCGGCGGCCCTCCGGAATCACTGGGCGAGGTGCCTATGCCTACGCTGGAGTATGAAGATACAACGGCGGTCGTGGACACGACCTACCGCTATTCGGTGCGCGCCGTGAATGACACCGGCAATGGCGGGTTCGGTGAGATTGAGGTCGGCCCGCCCATCATCAAGGCGGTGGGGCCTCTCTCAGGTGTGAGCGGCTACGCCGTTACCTTTGGCGTTACTCTGGATGGAAGCCAGCCCTTCACCTATGAATGGGATTTCGGCGGCGGCGCCTTGCCCAACACCAGCACCGATGCCCGGCCCAGTGTCACGCTGGGCGAAGTCGGCGAGTACGCCGCCTGGGTCTCCATTGACAACGCCTACGGCCACGACAGCCTGGACTTCGTGCTCACAGTTCGCGAAGCTCCGTCCTGGCGGGTAATGACGATAGTCAGTGAGGGCTACGCGGGCCCGTATTCCTCCATCGCGGAGGTTAACGGCAGCCCGGCGATTGCGTACTACGACGACACCGACGGCGACCTGGAATATATACGGGCGCTGGACGCTTACGGCGACTCCTGGGGAACGCCGGTTACTCTTGACAGCGAGGGCGATGTGGGCTGGTTCATTTCGCTGGCGATGGTGAACGGCCATCCGGCGGTCTCCTACTACGACGTTACCAACGACGATCTTAAGTACGTGCGGGCGGCCGACGCCAACGGCAGCTCCTGGGGCACTCCGCAAGTGCTGGACAGCGAGGGCTTCGAGGGCGAATACAGCTCCCTGGCGGTGGTAAACGGCTTCCCCGCGATATCGTACTACGATTGGACCTACCAGGACTTGAAGTACATCCGCGCCGCCGACGCGAACGGCGATTCCTGGAGCACGCCGCTGGCGATAGACACAGAGGGAGACGTGGGGCGGTACACCTCGCTGAGGGTGGTCAACGGCTACCCCGCTGTCTCCTACTTCGACAACACAGCAACCGGCTTGAAATACGTGCGGGCAGCCAACGCCGACGGCAGCTCGTGGGGAATTCCCGTCGCCCTCGATAGCGAGGGATTCATCGGCAGGTACACCTCGCTCGTGGTGGCGGCTGGCAATCCGGCGATTTCATATTACGACCTGACCAACGGCGACCTGAAGTTCGTGTGGGCAATCGACGCCGTCGGCGGCTCCTGGGGAACGCCACTCGTCCTGGACAGCTCGGGCGACGTTGGCTATTACACCTCAATGGCGCTGGTAGGCGGCCACCCGGCGGTTTCCTACCAGGACGGCACCAACGGAGACCTCAAGTACATTCGGGCGGCGAGCGCGGACGGCAGCTCCTGGGAGGCTCCGCTCACCCTCGACAGCGCGGGGCAGGTCGGCTACTACACTTCGCTTGGGGAGGTGAACGGCTGCCCGGCGGTTTCTTACCAGGATAACACCAGCTTCGACCTGAAATTCGCCATCCTGTACTAGTAACTGATCCCTATCCGTTGGGTTTCGTCCTGCTGGCAACTGGACCGCTGATATAATCCACCCCATGGACCGCTCACGGCTGATTGCGGTGGCGCGCGGCGATGAACCCGCCGAACTCATCTTCACCAACGCGCGCGTGGTCAATGTCTTCACCGGCGAGGTGGAGGAGGCGGACGCCGCGCTGGCGGAGGGCCATATCGCCGGGGTGGGGGATTACGCGGATGCAAAGGCGGCGCAGGTGGTTGACCTCCGCGGCGCCTTCCTCGCGCCCGCCTACATTGACCCGCACATCCACCTGGAAAGCACGATGCTGCTGCCCGCCGAGTTCGCCCGCGCGGTGCTGCCCCACGGCACTACTGCCACCGTCTCCGACCCCCACGAAATCGCCAACGTGCTGGGCCTGGACGGCATCCGCCTGCTGCTCACGCTCAGCGAGCATCTTCCGTTTGACTTCTACTTCACGCTCAGCTCCTGCGTGCCGGCGACGCATTTGGAGACCAGCGGCGCGAGCTTGAGCGCGGACGACCTTGCTCAGCTTATTGATCACCCGCGCATCGTCGCGCTGGCGGAGATGATGAACTTCCCCGGCGTGTATCTCCGCGCGCCCGAGGTGCTGGCGAAGCTGGAGCTGGCGCATCAGCACAACAAGCCCGTGGACGGCCATGCGCCGCTGCTCACCGGCCGCGACCTCAACGCGTATTTGTGCGGCGGCATCGGCTCCGACCACGAGTGCACGCACCTCGCCGAGGCCCGCGAGAAGCTGGCGCGCGGCATGTGGATATTCCTGCGCGAGGGCAGCACCGAGCACAACCTGCGCGAGCTGCTGCCGCTGGTGACGCCCGCCACCGCCTCGCGCTGCTGCTTCGCCACCGACGACCGCCACCCCGACGAGTTGATGGCGGAAGGGCATCTCAACTACACGGTGCATCTCGCGGTGCAGGCGGGGCTGGACCCCGTCACCGCCATCCGCCTGGCCACGCTCAATCCCGCGCAGTACTTCAACCTGCGCTTCCGCGGCGCCATTGCGCCCGGCTACCTTGCGGACTTGCAGATAGTGTCCGACCTGGCCGACGGCCTGCTGCGCCCGCAGGCGGTGTACAAACAGGGGCAGCTCGTCGCCGAGAACGGCGAGATCGTGGTTGACCTGCCGGAGCCGGCGGTGGAGGAGCGTTTCACCCGCACGGTGAAGCTGGATCAGCCGCTCACCGCCAGCGATTTCGCCATCCCCGCTCGCGGCAAACCCATACGCGTCATCGGCGTGGTGCCGGGCCAGATACTCACCGAAGCCCGCACCGCCGCGCTTACCGAAAAGGCGGGCGCGCTGCTCGCGGACGTGGAGCAGGACGTGCTCAAGCTCGCGGTGGTGGAGCGCTACACCGGCGCGGGCGGCCGCAGCGCCGCCTTCGTGCAGGGCTTTGGGCTGAAACGCGGGGCCATCGCCTCATCGGTCGCGCACGACTCCCACAACCTCATCGCCGTCGGCGCGAACGACGCCGACCTCGCCTTCGCGCTCAACCGCCTGGTGGAAATGCAGGGCGGCCTGGTCGCGGTGAAGGACGGCGCAGTGCTGGCGGAAGTGGCGCTGCCGGTTGCGGGGCTGATGTCGCTGTGCGGCGCGCGCGAAGTCTCGCGCGCGCTGTTGCGGCTCAACGCCGCCGTGCGCGACGAGCTGGGCTGCGCGCTGGATAGCCCCTTCATGGCGCTCTCGTTTCTCGCGCTGCCGGTGATACCCGCGCTCAAGCTGACCGACCGCGGCCTGGTGGATGTGGGGAAGTTCAGCTTCGTGCCGCTGGAAGCGGACTAGCCCTTCGCCGGCTTCACCGTGAACTGGAAGCTGTCCAGCACGTCGGTGGTGCGGAAGTCCTTGCCCGCGTGAATCTCCAGCACGCGCCTGCCCTGTATCTGCTCAATCTCGTCGGCGACGCCCGCGATGTCGCCCGCGCTGATGACGCCGATGTCGCCCGTCGTGATGTCCGGCAGCATGCCGCGTGACAGTGCCGCCGCCCGCACCGCCGCCAGCGCGTTCGCGAAGAACTGCGGTAGCTCGTCCCGCGTCACGTCCGCCTCAATGTTGGCGCGGGTGATAATCTCGCCCTGGCGGAACACCACGCGGTCCAGCGCCAGCTCGAAGTCCACCTCCACCGTATCGCCGGCGAGCACGTTGTTGGCGCTGAGGACCACCACGATGACGTCGTCGGTGGCCAGCGAAACCGAGTTCATTATCTGCCCCACCGACGCGGCGGGCACCGGCTTGAGCGTCAGCCCGCGCGCCTCCAGCTGCTTGCGCAGCCCGTCCAGCGCGGTGATGAGCGTGCGCTGGCTGTCCGGCAGCGTCATCTTCGCGGGCAGGCTCACGTACCGCAGCGGCTGGTTCACCTCGATCTCGATGTTGCCGCTGCGCAGCGCGTCCAACCGCTGTTTCTGCTCTTCCAGCCGCTCTTCCAACTGCCGCGCCTCTTTCTCCATGCCGTTCTTGGTCTCACGCAAGGTGCCGACCTGCTCGTCCAGCCGCTGCAGCTCCGCGCGCAGGTCGTTCAGCCGTTGTTGCGACGACGCCAGGTCCGCCTGCGAGGTCTTCAGCTTCCGCTCCACCGCTGCCATTTCGCGTTCCAGCGCCGCGCGCCGCGCATTGCCCTCCTCAATCTGCGTCACCAGCGCTTCGGCTTCCTGCTCTTTGTCCGCCAGCACCTGCGACACTTCGCTCAGGCTCTTTTCCAGCTTCTGGTTATCCTCCACCAGCGATTTGCGGTTGAACTCCAGCGTCTCCACTTCGCCCTTGAGCTGCGTCTCCCGCGCCTTGATCTCGTCGAAGTGGAACAGCATCTCGCGGGCGTCCCGCGATATCAGCGTCACCAGCCCCAGCGTCGCCAGCGCGATGAGCATGCCGGTGAACACCGCGATCCACGCCGCCGCCAGCCGAGGGCGCAGTCCCAGGAACGCCACATGCCGCTTGGCGGCCACCCGCCCCACGCGGTCGCCCAGCGTCGCCACCACGGCGGCGACGATGATGATGACCGCGATGTTGAGAAACGTGTGCATCGCTACGGCGACAGGGGCGTCTCCCACTTGTGGGGATGGCCCCGGTTGATGTTCAATATCGCCCAGGCGAGGGTCAGCTTGGTTTCCTCATCCTCCTCGTTCATCATTTGCTTGTGCAGTTGCGCGACCGCGCGCCCGCCGTCAATGTATCCCAGCGTGGTGGCATAGTTGCGCGCTTCGCCCGCGTCCGTCGCGTTGGTCAGCAGCTCGCTTGCCAGTTCCGCCGCCCGCCGGTTGTTTTCAAAGTTGCGCAGCACCCGTCCCACTTCCATCCGTACCACGCGCGGCCCTTTGCGGGCGATGCGCTCCAGGTAGGGTATAGCGCGCGGGCTGCGCCAGGCCTTAAAGCACGGCAGCATCGCCGTCAGCGACATGACTTGCTCATTGCTGAGTTCCGGTTCGGCTTCGCCCACTTCCGGCTGCGCGTCCTCAGCGGGCGCGGCTTCTCCCGCGGCGTCCTTCTTCGGCTTAACCTTCAGCAGCGCGTCCACCACCTTGTCCAGCTCGCCCTTGCCCTGGTAGTCCTCCAGCGCGATGAGGGCGTAGAACCGCTCCGTCTGGCTATCGCTCTCGGTGATGGGCTTCAGCGTGTCCACCTTCCCCGGCCAGTCCAGGTTGACCAGCCCCGGCAGCGCTTCCGACCGCGTGGTTGCTTTCGCCAGCAGCAGCGCGATGGTCTCCGGCGCGCGCGGATCGCCGCAGTTCGCCAGATACGGCACCAGCGAATGCGCCAGCGTGGCGTCCGTGCCCACGGCCAGCTCGTGCAGCTTCGCCCACGCCTCTTCCCGGTGGAAGTCCAGGTCGTACATCGCCGCCGCCGCCGCCAGCTGCGAGAAGTCCACCGGCCCGTTGTTCATAACGTTCAGCAGCTGCGCATTAATCTCCGGGTCGCTCTGCCGCCACACCCGCAGCGCCTTGCACACCCCCACGTGCAGGTCCATGTGCGGCGTCTTCAGCGCCTCCAGCAGCGCGTCGCGGCACGACATCGGCGGCATCCGCTGCAAGGCCTCCAGCGCGGTCATCGCCATCTGCAGGTCGCTCGCGAGGATGTATTCGGACAGCTCCTTTTCCGCGTCCTCGTAGCCGAGGAAGTGCAGCTCCGGCAACAGCGATACGTAGTGCCACAGCAGCCCGCGTTCCTTCAGCGCGAGGATGCCGTCCTTGAACTGCGGCACCGCGAGGTAGGGCAGCCGCGTCACCACGCCCAGCACGGTCCGCGGGTCCTCCGACTCCAGCGCCAGCCGGATGATGGCTGCGGCGTCTTCGTCCGCCGGGTTGGACGCCTTCATCACCGGCATAGGCTCGTAGCCCTGCTGCTTGCCGTGCATCAGTGGCGCGAGCGCCAGCAAGAACAGCACCACCACCAGCACGGCGATGGCAATGACGATAATCAGCGTGACCAGCGGGTTGCCCCGGGGGCCCGCCGGCTCCGGTTGCATGTTCTTCTCCATCACCGCCTGATTATAGCCCCTCAGGCGGCTCGCGTGGAATCCCCTGCATCCGGTAGGGCGGGCGTCTCGCCCGCCAACCTTATCTAGAGGAGTCGCGGCTTTCCAGCCGCGGTTCCTCTTCCGGGCTTGCTGGCTACTGGCGGC
>CAZKNJ010000057.1:0-11126 GCA_964554185.1 uncultured Planctomycetales bacterium
CCGTTTTGACCTTCACGATGGACGGCAACCTGTACGTCTCCATCATGGACTAGGGGCGGAGGTAGGTGGGGAGCACGTCCGCCAGCGCGGAGGGTTCCGCGCCCGAAAGCTCGCGGAAGCGCACATACTCGCGCTCGCCCAGCACATTGTCTTCCAGCAGCATCAGCCACTGGTCGTAGGTCAGCGGCTGGTTGAAGAGCTTCGCCGCCAGGCCGAGCGGAATGAGCGGCAGGTGCACCACCGGCTTGCGCTCGCGGCGCAGGAGCTTTTTCAGCAGCGCGATGAGGTCGTTGTACGAAAGCCTGTCGGGGCCGCCGGCGCACACCGTTTCACCCGGCGCGGGATTGTCCACCACCAGGTTGCGCACCAGCCGCGCCAACTCGCGCACATAGACCGGCTGTAACAGATTCTCGCCGGGGCCGATGACGGGGATTACGGGGAAGCGGCGCACCATCCGCGCGAGCAGATTGACGAACTCGTCGCGGGGGCCGAAGACGATGGACGGGCGGACAGTGTTGTAGCCCAGGCCACTGGCCGCCACGAGCTGTTCTCCCTGGTGCTTGGTGCGGTGGTAGCGGCTGGGCGAATCCGCCCGCGCGCCGAGGGCGCTGATATGCACAAACCGCGCCACGCCTGCGGCCTTCGCAGCCTCCACCGCATTCTCCACGCCGTCCACATGCACGCGCTGGAAGGTGTTGCGCCCGCGCTCGGCGATGATGCCGACGGCGTTCACCACGCAGTCCACGCCCTGCATGGCGCGCCGGAGGCTCTCGCGCTCTTGTAGGTCACCGTGAGCTGTTTCAACTCCCGGCGGCAATGGGGAGGCGCCGAGGCTGCGCACCAGTGCGCGCAGCGAAAGCTGCGGCTCGGCCAGCAGCTCTTGCAGAATCGCGCCGCCAATCATGCCGGTGGCGCCGAGGATGAGGACGCGCATGGGGGTATTTTAGCTTTTCGCGCGGAACCGTGGAACAAAACCCATTTGTGAAGCGTCTAACTAAGTAAGGGTAGGTGAAACCCACTACTCTTTCACCCCCCTTGCCCATCCCCCCTAACTTGCTAGGGCCGGAGAAAAAAAGCTCCGGCCCTTTGCCTTTAACCGCTACGCCGCCCGGTGCCGCCGCCACCAGTGGTGCGATGCGCTTGACAGGCGGGGCAAATGTGCCTAACTTGGAGCTTGCGCACCAGTAGCTCAGTGGATAGAGCGTTGGCCTCCGGAGCCAAAGGTCGAAGGTTCGAATCCTTCCTGGTGTAGTTATATTCGCACGAAGGCGTCCGGCTGGGGGAAAGTGAAGGGAGGGTCCAGATGAATAACCTCAACAAAGGCCAGGGGCAGGGGTGGCCGCCGCCGGAACCCCCTCCGTTGAGCGGCGGCTTGGTGGCGGCGATGGTGGCGCTGGCGATTGTCGTGCCGCTGCTGGGGCCCGCGGTAGCGGTGGCGGTGGGAGCTATGAGCCTGCCACGGCGCGGGGCGAAAACCGTCGTCTGGACCGGCGGCGTCTTGCTCGCTATCAGCGTGGTCGTCATCATGATGATCCCGGCATTCCTCATCGCCGCGCCCAACTTTGAGAAGATCAGGCTGAAGTCCCATGAGGCGGAGACCAAGCAAAACCTGCACGCGGTATGGATGGCGCTGGAGCAATACGGGATTGAACACGAGGGCGTTTTTCCTCCTGAGATGAAGTCTCCGGACGAGATGACGTACTTCCGTATGCGGTCCTTCCGCTGCCACAACCCGATGACGGGGAAGGAAATGCAGCCCGTGTCTTTCGGCACGCAGCCGTGCGCGGGCGAGTTCACCTACATACCCGTGGAAGTTGACGGGCAGGTGAAGGGCTACTACTTGCTGGCCTACGGTTATGAATCCACGCCTGGCGAGGACGTCAACGGCGACGGTGAGCCCGACCACGTCATCCTGGTGCTCTGCTCCGGGACGAGCGGGGATAATCCCGAAGATTGGGTTGACAGTACTTCGGACGGTAAGCCGCTGCCGCCGCTGGAGGAGCTCCTGCAAGGCCGGCCTGCTGAAACGGAATAGGGTACAATCACTCGCAGGTGCATATATGGCATTCTTGATGAAACTCGTGCCGGTTGCGCTGGCGACTGCGGCTGTTGTGCTCATGATGATCGCTGCGTCCTGCGGCGGCGGGGGCGGCTGATAGTGAGCCATGCGCCCGGGCGGGCGATGTTATAATCTAGTATATGGGAAAGGCAGCTTGTGAAACCGCTGTTCGCGTGCCCGGCATAGTGTTCGCCGACAACGGCGGCTACGTCGCTGGCAGCCCATTACTGGATATCTACTCGCAGGGCGCCACGGAGGAAGAAGCCGTGTCCATGGCGCAGGACGCCATCAACACAATGCTGGAACACTGGGCGGAGCAAGGTGCACTGGAAGGGCAGCTGCGCAAACGGGGGCTGGAAGCCGTAACCGAGGAGGGCTTCACCAGGTGGGCGGCGCCAGCCGGAGCGGTGGTCATACCCGACGATCTCATCCAGTGGGGGTACAGCGTGTTCAAAGTGGTTCTGCTGGAAGCCGGCCCGATCGCGACACCCATCACCGCTGCGACTGAAGGCTAGCCATGCTGCGCGAAGTGCCCTCTCTTCGCTGGCGCGAAACGGCCAAAGCTCTTAGCCGCTTGGGATTTCTCAGCCGCGAGGGAAAGGGCCACCTTCTCTTCTACCCCTCATCCGACCCCGAGAACGCCTTTGCCCTGCCGCGCCATTCGGGGGAACTCAAGCGGGTCATCGTGCTTAAAATGCTGAAATGGCTGGAGACAGCCGGAGTTGCGAGGGAGCAGTTTCTCAAGGCTCTGAAGTAAGTGCCGGGCGGATGTGCTGTGTGAGTGGCGGCGCCGCACATGCTAGAATCGCAGAGCGCCGGTGGTGAAGTTATTCACCTGCGCTCAAAGGTAATCAATGGCATCGGGCAAGGAACAACTCTCCGAGCTTCCGGTTCAGACCGGTGAAGAGCTGATGCAGCTCGTCGCCGCGGGCGACCGGAAGGCCTTTGACGAGGTATATGACCGCTACCACCGCCAGATGTACAACTTCATCAAGAAGCAGGTCGTGCAGCGCGCCGCCGCCGAGGACATTACCCAAGAGGTCTTCGTGAGGCTGTTCAAGGCTGCGCGGCGCTTTGACCCCGACAAGCAGCTCACGTCGTACCTCTATAAGATCGCGGTCAACGAGATTCGCCGCCACTACCAGAAGGCCTCGTCTACGCAGGCGTTTTCGCTCAACGAGCCGCTGGCGGCGGAGGACGACGGCCGCGAGCGCATTGACCTGATGTCCGACGAGCGGCAGATGCCGGAGGCGCAGGTGCAGGAGGAGTTCGCCCGGCGCACACTGCGCCAGCTCATTGACCGCCTGCCGCCGGAGCAGAAGATGGTGGTGCTGCTCAAGGTCTACGACGAGCTGACCTTTGAGGAGATTGCGCAGATCATGGACCGCCCGCTGTCCACCGTGCTTTCGCGCATGCGCTATGCGCTGCAAAAGCTGCGCCGCTGGATGGACGACGAAGGAATCACCCAAAATGAACTGCCTGGAAGTTAGGTTCAAAATACTGCAGTTCCTGTACGGCGAGCTCACTATTGTGGAGCTGGCGAAGATACACGAACACTTGAAGATGTGCCAGCAGTGCGATGTGGAGCGCGAAGCGATTGAGATAATCCTCGCGCAGGTCAAGGGTGCATACGAGGACGAGCCGGTGGCGGACGAGGTTCGCCAGCGCGTCTTTGCGCGGCTGGACGAAGACTAGCGAAAGCGCTGGCGCGATTGCCGCCGCGGCGTTATAATCATCATTAACAGGCGACCGACCGAAACGGGCGCCAGCATCCCGTTTCGGGGCCACGAGGCTTAGCTCTAACCACCTTCCGGGCTGGCGGGGGGTGGTTTTTCCGCATCCGGCGGCGTGCGTTTGGACGAGCCGAGGCGGTTTTCCTTTCCCGCAACCAGCCGCGCAATGTTACTTCGGTGGGTGTAAAACACCAGCGCCGCCGCCAGAATCCCCAGCCACCAGTAGGCGCGGATGGCGCCGATGAGCGCGGTGGCAAGCGCCAGCGACACGACGGCGGTGAGTGACGCGAGTGATACATAGCGGAAGGATGCGAGCACGGCGGCGAAGACTCCCAGCGGAATGAGCACGTACCAGCCGAGCAGGCCGACAGCTATCCCCAGGCCGGTGGCGATGCCCTTGCCGCCCTTGAACTTCAGGAACGGCGTGAAGGTGTGCCCCAGCACCGCCGCGAGCGCAATGGCGCCGAGCATCAAACTATCGCGCGCTCCCTCAGCGTAGAAAGGCGAGTGCAGCAGCCACCGTGCCAGCAATACCGGCGCCAGTCCCTTGGCGGTGTCCAGCAGCAGCGTGGCGATGCCCGCGCCGGCGCCGCAGACGCGCCAGACGTTGGTCATGCCGATGTTGCCGGAGCCGAGTTGGCGGATGTCGCGGCGGAAAAAGCCGAGGGCGATGAGGTGGCCGCAGGGCACCGCGCCCAGCAGGAAGGAAAACACGAGCAGTACCCAGAACACCGCCACGCTGGGATTATAGCGCGGGTCGGCTGTAGGGCGGGGACCTGTGCCCCGCCGTCGTGATATCTGCAAGCGGGTGAGCGGCGCGCCACAGGTGCGCGCCCTACATGAAGGCGCAAGGTATAATCCCACCGATGCGCATAATGCAGATTGCGGGGCGGGCGGGGGACGGCACCTGTGGCGTGGCCGACCACACCTTCCACCTGTCCTGCGCGCTGGCGAAGAGCGCCGAAGTGCTGTTGTTGCACCGTGCCGGCTCGGAGCCGCTGGCGGAATACCGCAAGACTGAGGGCTGCGAGCGAGTGGAAATGCTGCCGCTGAGCGGGTTTGAGTCGGGACGGCTGAACGAGCTCATCGCCCTCATCAACGACAGAGAGCCCGACATCGTGCACCTGCAGTATCCCGCGGCGGAATACCGCTTCTCGCTGCTGCCGGTGAAGCTGGCGCGCAGCCGCGCGAAGTTCAAGCGGGCGGCGCTGGTGGTGACGCTGCACGAATACCACGCGGCGCATCCGCTGCGGCGGGCGGCGGCGCGGACGTTGCTGAGTGCCGCGGACGCCTGCATCCTGCCGTCCACGCGTGATTTCGCGCAGCTGGCCAGGACCAAGTGGAAGCGCAAGCTGCACCAGATACCGGATGGCAACTTCTTCGGCCTCGTGCTGGAAGGGGAGGAGACGGCTGCGTACTGCAACCGCGTGCCGGCGGTGTGCTACTTCGGGCTGCCGAGCAAAACGAAGGACGCGAAGTGGCTGCTGGAGCTGTTCGCGGAGCTCAGTCGGGCGGTGCCGGAGCTGAAGCTGAAACTCATCGGCGGGGTATCGCCGCGCGGCGTCGCTGCACTGGCGCGGCGGATGGGGCTGGAGGGGCGCGTGGAGTCCACCGGCTTCTTGCCGCTGCCGGAGTTGCGGGCGCAAGTGGAGCATACGCTGCTTGCGGCCTTCCCCTTCAGCTTTGACACCCACCGCAGCTCGCTCATCAACGCGCTTTCGTTCCGCACGCCGATAGTCTGCGCAGGCGTGGAGCCGGAGGTCAGGCGCGCGTATGCGCCGGATCTGCCGATGCACGTGGCCCAGCCGCAGAACACGAAAGAGATCACAATGGTGCAGGACTACTTGAAGGCCGCGATGAGCGATTTCGCGCAGGCGGCGGCCGGCCATCTGGCCGCGCAGCGCAATCTCGCCGGCAAGCTCGCCATGAGCGAAATTGCCGCGGCGCACCTGGCAGTCTATAATCAAATGCTGGACGCCCGCCACGCATAAGATATGAGGCTTATCCGCACAATGCTGCTTGCGCTGGCCGCGCTTCTCGCCGTAGCGCCGCTGTGCGTCCGCGCGGATAGCATCAAGCTGCCCCCGTCTTTCCCCAGCCGGAAGGACACGATTGACACCACCGGCCCCTACAAGCTCGTGCCCATCAACAAGTGGCTGGCTGCCGAGCCGGACGTTCGTCCGCTGGCGCTGAATCTGCGCAGCGAGTCGCTCACGCCCGAAGTGCTCAGCGAAGCGGCGGGCTACGATTTCTCCTGCTACCGCATGGTGATATTCCAGGAGGACTTCGGCGAAGGCGCGGAGGCCAACCTCACCGCGCTGGGCGATATCATCCAGCGCATCCGCCGCCAGGGGCGCGAGGTGATGCTCACGCTGGATTCAGCTGGGTTGGACACGCCGAGCTACCTCGCGTTCTTCCAGCGCATCTACGATGCGGTCGGCGCGGACGTGAAGTACTTCCAATTCCTGGACAACCTCAACCGCCACCTGGGCGTCTCCAGCTACACCTACCACGAGCTGCTGGGGAGCATCCGCCAGCTGCGGACGGACTCGGGGCGGGACTTCACCATCGTCGCGGGCGGCATCCAGGGGATTGACTACAAGTTTATCCAGGACCTGGCGGACGCGTATGTGTTTGACCGGGTGGATGTAATCGCGTTCAACCTGTATCCGGACGCGGAGCATATGGAATATCCGCTGCGCCGCGCGGAAGTAGCGCCGCATTCGCTGAACGCGTGCGTGGAAATGATCGGCAAGCTCGCACGCTACGGCAAGCCGGTGTTCATCACCGATCTCGGGGTGTCCACCGCCTATGCGCCGCTGGGAGTGTCGCAGCTGGAACAGGCGTCCATGCTCTGCCGCGCGTCGCTGTACCTGTTGCAGGGCGGGGTGTCGCGGGTGTTTCTCCACTCGCTGGTTGACACCGAGTCGGAGACGCTCAACGCGCGGTCGTTCATGGGCCTGTACAACCTGGACGCCAGCCCCAAGCCCAGTGCGGGAGCTGTCCGGCGGCTGGCCTGGCTGCTGCGCGCCTCGTATTTCATTGAGCCTTACTACCTCTTCCAGATGAACAACGAGTTCCCGGCGGAAAACGCGCCGGTTTTCGCGTACCATATCTACCGCCCGGCGGAGAACGCGGTGTACTTCACCTACGTGACCACGGATATGATGATGCTGGATCGGTCCACCAACCTGGTGATTTACCGCACCGACATGCAGGCGCAGGAGCTGCTGAACCTGCTCACCGGCACGGCTTCCCCCTCGCCCTGCAAGTCCGCCGGCAATCTCCTGCTGTTCAACCGCCTGCCGCTTTCGCACGTTCCGGTGGCCGTAAAGCTGCAGCTGGAGGCGCACGGTGGATAACACCCCTTCCCGCATCGCGCTGGTTCACGACTGGATAGTCACCTTCGGCGGGGCCGAACGCGTGCTCATTGAGATGCACCGCATGTTTCCGACCGCGCCCATCTACACGCTGTTCCACGACCCCGAGGGCACGCCGGAGGAGCTGGACGACGCGCTCATCGTCCCGTCGGTGCTCAACCGCTTTCCCGGCGCGGTGAACCGCTACCAGTCATTGCTGCCGCTTTACCCCTATGCCATCGAGCAGTTTGACCTGAGCGGCTTTGACCTCGTCATCTCGCTCTCCCACGCCGCGGCCAAGGGCGTGCTCACCGGCGCCAATCAGATGCACCTGTGCTATTGCTACACGCCGATGCGCTATGTCTGGGAGCTGTACCAGACTTACCTCAAGCACACGCGCCTGTCGCGCTTCCGCGAGCTGGTGTTCCGCGCGTCGTCGCATTACCTGCGGATGTGGGACTGGCAGGCGGCGCAGCGCGTGGACCGCTTCGTCGCCATCAGCGAGACGGTGCAGCGGCGCATTGAGAAGACTTACGGCCGCAAGTCGGTGGTCATCTATCCGCCGGTGAACACGGATTACTTCACGCCCGCCGCCGAACGCGCGGACGAGTACTTCCTGTTGGTCGGCCGCTTCGTGCCCTACAAGGGGATGGAGCTGGTCATTGAGGCGTTCAACGACCGCGACGAGCCGCTGCTGGTGGTGGGCGACGGGCCGCTGCGCAAGCGCCTGCTGGAGCTCGCGCGCAACCCCAAGATTGAGTTCCTCGGCACCGTCACCGACGAGGAGCTGCGCGTGCTTTACCAGAACGCCATGGCGGTCATCTTCCCCAGCGAGGAGGACTTCGGCCTCATCCCCTGCGAGGCCATGGCCTGCGCCACGCCGGTCATCGCCTACGAGCGCGGCGGCGCCACCGAGACGGTAGAGGCGGGCGTCAGCGGCACCTTCTTCCGCGACCGCACGCCCGACGCGCTGGACCGCGCGATTGAGCGCTACTACCAGACGGTGTGGGACCGCCAGTCCATCCGCGAGCGCGCGGAGCAGTTCTCCGCCGAGGTCTTCCGGCGGCGCATGCTGAACGCGGTGGAGCACTTCCTGTAGAGGGGGAACCGATGGATAAACCGACGGCCACGCGGGACGAGTACCTGGAGCACCCGGAGTACCTGTCGTTCTCGGCGGTGCACCTGGCGCTGGACGCGGTGGCGCTGCTGCTGGCCTTCGGCGCCGCCTACCTGCTGCGGTTCCGCAGCGGCCTGCCGGTGCCGCTGGGCGGAGTGCCGTGGACGGGCTACCTGTGGTTCTACCTCGCATCGCTGCCGATGTGGTGGCTCCTCTTCGGCTACCACGGCCTGTACTTCGCCCGCTTGCGCGAGGACGCGCGCGCGGAATTCGCCCGCATCCCCGCCGCCGTGGGCCTGGCCTCCATCGCCTCCATCACGGTTTCATACCTCATCCGTGACCTCCCCACTTCGCGTCTGACGTTCCTGTTCATCTTCGCCTTCGCGCTGGTGTTCATTCTGCTGGCGCGCTACCTCGCACGGCTGTTCAGCCGCCGCTTCCCGCGCACCGTGCTGCTGCTGGGCGGCGGGCCGGTGGCGGACATGTTGCAGACGCGGCTGCGCCGCCGCTACGGCGCGCGGATGAAACTCCACCGCCTTTCGGCCGACGACGTGGCCATCAAGCTCTTCAGCGCCGCGCGCGGCGAGAACGCCTTCATCCAGCTGGTGCAGGAGAAGGGCGTCACCGATGTCGTGTGCGTGCTGGACCCGTCGCCGGAGTTGTGGCAGGCGCTGCTCATCCTCGGCTACGAGGGGCGCGTGCGCGTGCGCCACATCCCCGCGGGCGAAGGACTGCTGTTCGGCGCCATGCGCTTCTCGCCCGACCTCGGCTTTCCGCAGATCACGCCCAAGTCGCGCCCCGACCTCATCGCCATCCGCCGGGTCAAGCGCGTGGCGGATGTGAGCGTCGCCGCGCTGGCGCTCATTCTCACTTCGCCGTTCTTCGCGCTGAGCGCGCTGCTGGTGTGGCTGTCCTCACCGGGGCCGGTGTTCTTCCGCCATAAGCGCCTGGGGCTGAACGGCCGCGAGTTCACGCTTTTGAAGTTCCGCACCATGCGCGACGACGTGGAGCTGACGCCGGAGCAGGCAGAGGAGTTCCGCCGCACGATGAAGCTGAAGCACGACCCGCGCATCACCGGCGCCGGGCGCTGGCTGCGCAAAACCAGCCTGGACGAGCTGCCGCAGCTGCTCAACATCCTGCGCGGCGACATGAGCTTCGTGGGCCCGCGGCCGATTGTGCCCGACGAGCTGGCGAAATACGGCGAGTGGCGGCGCATCTTCCTCTCTTTCCCGCCGGGGCTGACCGGGCTGTGGCAGGTGAGCGGCCGCAGCGACCTCAGCTACCGCGAGCGCATTGACCTGGACATCTACTACATCACCAACTGGAGCCCCGCGCTCGACTTCTCCATCATCGTCCGCACGCCGGGCGCGCTGCTGAGCCGGCGAGGGGCGTATTGAGATCGAGCCGCTCGCTATTGGTCTTTGCTGCCGCAGTTGACAGGCACTGCTTCAAGGGCTATTATATGTAAATCTCAATGTAGATTGGCCCGGGCTTAGCAGTTCTGCTATGCCCTGAATGGGAGGGAACATGACTCGGAGTCCTGCGGGAAACAGGAAGAAGGGCGCTTCGGAGTCAGAAGCTAGAAAGCTGGTAGAGCGCTCACTGAATACTCGAGAGAACCAAGAATGGCATCGTCAAGCCGCCCAAGAGGTTGAACGATCCAATCGGCGGTTTGCTGCAATGCGCGAAGTGGATCCAAAGCGTATGAATGAGCCTTTCACCGTTTAGTATTCAGTGATGGGAAGTGGATTTCGCGGTATACCCATACAGCAGAGGGACGCTTCGTAGGCTCCTTAGTGATTCGCGCATCTCCCCTGAGCGCGAGCTGACTGACGAGTACTTGGCCAAACACAAGTCTCTGCATCTCACTTACTTCGACGACTACTTCGAACAACTGGGCGCGAAGTCAGTAGTAGCAGAATTCGACTACATCGACAGAGACTATCTCGAGGATTATGCAGCGTACTATGTTCGTTGCTTCCAGGACTTCAAGAAGAAGTGTGTAAGGCTGCATTTTCTTCACATTGAATTGAATGCCGAGGAGTTTGCAGCGCTATTGGTAACAGCTGACTCTGATGGCACTCTGCCTTGTCTACACGACGGCGATTACCTTGGTTTTATTGTGGTAAGACCATTGCCCGATGCGCTTTTCGGTCGCACGTGTTTGAGGACTTATCCTTCTGATTGCGGCAACGGGGATATAAGACAGTTTCCTGTTGCAAGGAAATACGATCTCTCATTGTTTGGGCTGCCGCAACGTGTTAATACGCTGGCTTTCCAGGAGCAGGATACGGTGGCTGCCGCATGTGCCTCCAGCGCACTCTGGTCCGCTTTCCAGGCTACGTGTAAGCTGTATGGCCATGAGACTCTCTCGCCTATCGAGGTGACGCGAAGGGCAACTCGATATTACCTTGGTATCAAGCGACCCGTTCCGTCCAAAGGGCTGGCACCGGACGAGATGATCAGGGCGATTCGCGATGTCGGTTTGGAGAGCCACACGTTTGAGCTGCTTAACCCAGAAATCGATGACAATGCGGTGAAAGCCCTTATTTACGGTTATGCAAGGATGGGCGTGCCGGTTATCCTGGGTATCCATCTATTTGATGTCACCAATCCCAAGTACTTGGGTGCTCACGCTGTCACGGTGGCGGGTTATAGAATTGCCAAGCAGGCAATACAGACTAGCGACAAGACCAGGTTCTACTCCGACAGGCTAGCCAAAATCTATGCAAATGACGACCACATTGGGCCATTTGCCCGAATGGAGTTCACTCCCAGCCCTTCTAAACAGAAGGACATTCTCGTGAAGATCCTAAGAGACAGCCGACACTATACGGGGAATGACCTAGTAGTACTGT
>CAZKNJ010000058.1:0-10629 GCA_964554185.1 uncultured Planctomycetales bacterium
CGGAGGATCGTTGGTCGTAACCACGATGGTGAAACCCGCCGTCCCGCTCTCGCCAAAGGCGTTGGCCACCTTCACCGTGGCGTTGTAGTTGCCGGCGGTGCCGGTCAGTGTGATGGTGGGCATGGCGGCGGACGAACTCTGTGAGCCCTGGGCGGCGCCACCGAAGGTCCAGGTTTGGCCGGTGAGGGGAAACGGAGTGTTCTCGCCAGGCACATACGCGAGCGTGAGTTCGCTCCCGCAGGCCCCATATATCCGCCCGTTCACCGCCTGCGGCACTTCCGGCGCGGCCGGCCGCAGGTCAGCGGGATCGAAGTCGGGATTCTGCTCCCCCAGAACATCATCCGAATCAGAATACGAACCGTAGTTCGGCTCGAGCGGAGGCGCGGTTTCCATGTCATACGGCCGCACCCAGTAGTACGCGTACTTGCCGAACTCCACGTCCGAGGCGTCCACCCGGTAGCTCAGGCGCATGGCGTGTGGCGGGTCTGCAATGTCCTCATGGTCGCCATAAGCGACAGTCTTGACCACTCCAGCGGTTCCCTCATTCGGGGTTGTGTTGCCCAGGATGCGGTAGCCCGCGATGGTGTAGAACATGCTACTTGCCAGTACCGAAAGGTCGTCCGTCTCCCCTTCGTCGCGATCCTCAATTATGGAAACAACCCCATCGATATTGCCGTCAGAGACGGCCGTCATTGAGTAGTATTCTTCCAAGTTATACACAGGCTCGTAGCTCGGAAGAACGTTCTCCGGATACCACTCCTGCATCCAGTTCTGCGCAATTGGTGTGATGTCGGCAATCTCCACTGTGGCGTTCTGGTCATAGTCCCCGCCCTGGACATAGCCCCAGGTGAGATATACCGGGCCGTCGGCCGAGGGCTGCTCCCAACGGAGGTCGCGAACTTTGGTGTACTCCTGGCTGATGGTTGAAACGGACTTGCTTGCAGCCCGCGCGATAAGGTCCTCGCGTAGCCTAGCTTTCAAGCGGGTGAACACCTGGGGACTGACATTCATCGGGCAGGGCATAGCCTCAAGCTCCTGCAGGGCGTCGGCCAGCCATTCTGGCTGGTTGGCCGCAGCCTTCTCTGTAACCTCACCGGGCAGGATAGTTGTGGCCATCCGGCGCGAGTGGCCGCAGGAAGTGACTAGCAAAGCGCACAGCCCTGCCAGTAGCAGTAGTGAGATAACTCTAGTCATTGGATTCCTCCGAAAATACGCTTGGTTTCCTGTCTGATCGGTTGGACAAAACACGAATGGTCGGTGCAATTATTCGTAGTAGGCGATAATCACCTCCTTTGATTCGTCATCAGTGAAGAGGATATGCGGATTGCCGACGGCGTCAAATGCGACTCCCTTTGCATAGCCCTCCTCGTCCAGCGCGTACTTGTCCCACGAGGCCCCATTGAACCAATAAGCGCGTGCGCTGTTGTCGCTGCCACTTTCTGTATCAGTCATTAACGTAAAAGCAATAAGCGGATTCCCTAAGGGGTCATAGCTCAGGTAGTTACTTTTGTATGCATTAGGATAAAAATGATGCACTTCATCCGGAATCTCCTTCTCCCAGTATGCGCCGTCGAATACCGCATATACTAACTGGCAGTCCCGTTCGCCTTCAATCTCGGGGCCAAAACGGCTGAACACTAGGCCAAGCTTCCCGTCCGGTCGGAAATCAACATCAGGATAAAAACCTGTTGCGCCCAGGTTTGGATCGTAGTCTTGGCCCCCTTCCACCTGGATAATCTCCCAGCGTCCGCTTGCCGGGTGCCACCAAGCAACCTTCAACACAGCGTCATATGTGGTTTCATCAATGTAATCGTGAGCCCGGTAGCATAAGACAGGACTGCCTTCCGGATCGGTCGCGGAAACTACTCCAGTGCGTCCGGTAGCAGCACTAGTGTCTCCAGGCTCATCCAAAATCCCCCGCTCCCACACCCCGCCTTTGCGCCAGAAGTACTCTATCCAATCGGAGTTGGGCGCATCGGGCAGCGTGAAGGTGATAAACGGCTCTTCGCCGGAATAGGTGAAACTCAGGCGAGACATCGCCCGGTAGCTCAGCAGTTCCTCCGCGGTCCACATCCGGTCGCGCTTCTCCCACAGCGTCAACGTTTTGTCCAGGAACGGACCCGCCAGGCCAGCCACCCCTAGGGTTCCCTCCTGGCTTATCCGCAGGGAACCCCACGCGTCTATCGGTTCGAAGTCCCAGTTCCCTGGTGCCCCGCTGACAATCCACTTCTGCGCCGCATCGCCTGTGGTCCAACTGTAGTCTTCGTAGGCATAAAGCCAAAGCGCACCGCTGTGTTCTTGAAGGTCACCGCCGCCCAGACTGCCGTCCGGATTACTCAGCACCACTTCATACTTCCATTCCCTCGCCAGCTTGGAGAGGGTGAAGGGATAGGTGTCCGCGCCGGTGGGGCCGGTGACGGTGAGGGAGGCGGGGAAGCCGCCGGTTTCCCGGGTAAGGACGACACGCGGGGCAGGTTCGGTGTAGGTGTCATACTGCGCGCCGCCGCCGAAGTCCCACTCGTAGGTGAGCGGCCCCGCGCCCAGGACCTCCGCGCTGAAGGTGACGACCGTCCCCTCTTTGACCTCGGTCGGCGTGACGCTCAGGATTTGCAGCGCGAGGCCCACGGTGTTGCTGGGCTCGCCGGGCGTGCCCGCTGCGTCCCTCGCCGTTACCCGGAAGTATGAGTATTCGCCGGGAGTGAAGATGTGCGCAAAGTGCGCCCGACCGTCGCTCGCGCCGGTGGCGCTGTCCACTGAGACCGTCCCCACTTCGCTGAACGGCCCCTCGTCGCTGTCCGAGCCCTCAATCCAATACCCCGCGCAGTCAACATTGAAGCACTGCGCAATGGGCGTGACATCTTCAATGCCCACTCGCTCGTTGCCGCTGCCGTCAATGACGGCGGTAAGCGAATCCTCTTCGCCCTCAATCCAGATTTCCCCGAAGTGCTGCGCCAGCGGAGTGATATCGCTGATGCCCACCTTCCCATCCTGGCCGTAGTCCCCCAGATTGCGGTAATGCCAGCTAAGCGTGTAGGTCCCGTCGCCGTTGTCGGTGATGCCGAGGTCGCTGACGCAGTTGGCCTCTCCCGTTGGCGGGGTGGAAACAATTCTGGTGGCACGGGCGACTCGCCCGTGATTCTGGCGGTTGGCAGGCGAGTCACCTGCCCCACCGGTCTCTCTGAGCGCCGCTTCCAGCGCCCCCTTCAACTCATCCCACAATCCCGCGTCCACCCCCTCCGGGCACGCGAGCGCGTCAAGCTGCGAAAGCGCCTGCTGCGATGGAGGATTACCGGCCGCTGGTTGAATCGGAATTCCCGCGCTCCGGTGGCTACCGCACGATGCTAGCACAAGCGCGGCTGCGATGACCGCAACTGGGAAAAAGCCTCTCACGCCCCCCGTCCTGTAGTTGACTTATAGTAAGTCTACCACAGTCAGCCCCGCTTGTCAAGGGCTTAGCTGACAGATTCTCCAGAATCTCCCAGCTCCGTGACCGTCGCGTGGAGGTCGAGCTTATTGAGGTAGACCTTCATGTTGGCGTCGGTCGCGGGGTCGCCGAAGTGGTTCATCAGCGCCAGCAGGCTGCCCTCCAGCACATTCATGCCGAAGCTGCGCCCCTCCACCATCGGCGTGGTGGTGACGAGGTATCGCAACCCGCGCGCAGCCATCACTTCGCGGTCCTCTTCAGTCGTGGTGTTGGTGAGGACGACCTTGCCCTCCAGGCTCTCCGGCAGGTTGCGGCGGATGTAATGGAAATCGCCCGCGATAACGTCGGCCCACTCCAGCCAGCGCCGTTGCTTGGGCGAGGTCTTGTCCTGCTTCTCGCCCGTCGGGTAAATGAGCTGGAACGGCAGCTTGGTGATGATGGGAAGCAACGCCCGCCCGGTGCGCACGACTGAGCGGTAACTGCGCAGCGGAATGGGCAGCCCCAGCGCGAAAATGAAATCGCCGAAAACAATCTCGCCCGCGTTCTCCGCCAGGACTTTGGCCATCCCGGTGCGATCAACCCCGCTCACCATCAGCACCTTGCGCCCCTTCAGGGGAATCTCCGGGTGCTCGGCCATGAGCCGGTAGACCAGCGCGGGCTCCAGCAGGCGCTTGAGCCGGCTGCCGTCCGCCACCGGCGTGTCGCCCGCGGCCTGCGCCAGCTTCAGCGCGTCGCGCACGGTGTATTTCTGGTCGCCGGCGTAAAGGTAGAGGTCAATCCCGCCCAGCCCAATGGCCTGCACTTCGGGCGCCAGCTGGGTGATGAGCTCCACCGCGCGGTAGAACTTGCCGTCCACCCCCATCCGTTCCAGCGACAGCGGCACGCCCATCAGCTCGCTGGCGGCGGTTTTGTTGCGCTTGCTGCTGCCCAACGAAACCGAGAGTATTCGCAGCAGTGTTTTCAATGGGCCCTCCGTCCCCGATTCTAGTGCAACATCGGATAGAATGTAAGGGTGCTACCGCGTAAGGGCGAAGACGACCTCTTTGAACTGAAGAACAAGTACGGCAACTCCGATAAGGAGAAGCGCAGCACGCACATGGATTCCGCCCACTACATCCGCCTGACCGGCCTGGGAATGACCATCCCCTTCGCCTTCCTCGCGGGGCCGCTATTGGGCTATTTCGTTGGCACCTGGCTGGACGGCCGTTACGGCACCGGCTGGATAACCGGCGTGGCGGTGGTTCTGGGGCTGGTGGGCTCCATCCGGCTGGTGATCAGCCTGGTACAACAGCTGCAGAAATAGCCCCGCTGTCCTTCCGGCGATGCTAACATATGAACCGTGAGAGGCAGCTCAAAGGCCCTGCTGGTGCTAACGCTGCTGCTAGCCGCGGCGGCCATCCTAGGCTTTGGCCAGTGGTGGCTGCGGCAGAACGAGAGCAGCACGGCGGCGGATATCCCTACGCTGGAATCCTACCCGCCGGAAGCCGCCGCGTGGCTGAAGCGGCTGGTCGCGGTTAAGCTCAATGAGCAGCTGCTCACGACCCGCGCCGAGCGCGAGGCCTTCCGCGGCCTGATAGACGACCCGGCGCTCACCACCGGGCAAAGCGCCACGCTGCTCTTCTGGTCCATCATCCGGCGCATCAACATCCGCGATGAATCGCTCAACCGCGTGTTGCACGACGACCAGTTCATCGCCCACGCCAGCCACGAGTGGCTGTTCACGCTGGGGCGGATGAGTTATTTCCGCGCCCATCCGTACGCCCCCCAGCGCTACACCAATGAATACTTGCTGCGCGGCACCGAGCTGTGCAACCTGGCGCGGCAGGCCGAGCCTTCCGTCGCGCTTTACCATCTCTACTGCGCCAGCGCCCTGCACTACATGCGGCTGGATGCACGGCGCGACGATGACGCCGAAAGGTCGTCCACCTTGCTCTCACGGATCGTCAGCGTGGTACAGGATTTCATCGCCGCCGAAGAGACCGGCACGCTGATGCCCCCGCCCTACCTGGAGTTCTACCACTCGGAGAGCGATCTGCCCGCCGGCTTGAAGCACGGCGACAACGCCCGGCTCGCCTGGGGGCCGGGGATGCACTATGCGCTGCTGGTGGGCGCGGACCTCAAGGATTACATCCGCGAGGACCCTTCACCTGAGCGGCTGGCGCTGCTGCTCCGCTTCTACCGCCAGCTGCTGTCCATTGAGCCGCCGGTGGCGGATACCTTTGACGTGACCGTGCTGGATATGGTGCAGTACCTGCGCGAGGAGCTCCCGCAGGTGATGCCTGATACCGCGGAAGCGGTGGACCTTTCCACCCGCCAGCTCGCCGAGCTGTCGGACAGCTTGCAGGACGTGGTAGGCTACTCCGAGGCCAATCCCATCTTCTTTTTCACCGACATGGGGCGTTACGAAGAAGAGCGGCGACTGGCGTACCGGGGCTCGCTACGGCTGGAGATTGATACAATACTGCGCGAGCTGGGGGAATAATGAACATGATGCACACAAGAACTCTGCTCACCGTCATCGCGGCAATGGCGCTGCTGGGGTTCGCCGCTTCCTGCCCCGGTAAGGGCGGCGCGAAGCCGCAACTGCAGGTTCCGCTCGATGAGACCGCGCTCTCCGTGGTCAACCGCCTTGCGCTGTACAAGTCGCAGAGCGAAAGCGACCCCGCCGAGTACACCGCAGCCCGCGATCAGGCGCTGCGCGAAGCGCGGGACGCGGTGCTGGACAGCGGCAACCCGTTTGAAGCACGGGTGACCATCGCCTGCTGGCTACAGCAGATGGGGCAGGAGCTGCCCGACCGCGTGATTCCCGAACTCACCAGCGAAGCGCCGGGGCATCTGGAACTTGACCCGCGAATCCTGTTCTCGCTGGCACAAGTGACCTGGAACGCGGCGCAGCAGGCGGCGCAGGATCCCTTCCGCTGGCACGAAGAGGAGCCGGCGGGGCGGCGGGGCGAACTCGCGCTGAGCCTGTTCCGCCAGGCCAGCGATGCGGCCCCGCAAAGCGCGCTGTTCGCGCTCACCGCCGCCTCCAACGACCTCTTCCTAACGGGCAAGCTCAACGGCACCCTCATCTCCTGGGACTGGCCGGAGAAGGTGCAGGAGGAGTGCGCCGGACGCATCAAGCCGCTGCTGGAGCGCTTCATCGCGGCAGCGGACAACACCTGCATGACCGGCCCGCCGTACTTCACGCCATTGACCAACGCGCAAAGCTATCCGCCCGACGCCGTCGGCGGTGGAGTGTACGACGGTTCCACCGCATCGTCGCTGCTGCCAGCAACCGCAGTGCTGGTGCTGCGCGATATGATCCGCCAGCGCAACACGGAGGAGATGAAGCTCGCCACCGACGCGGTGGCCAAGCTATTGGCGATGGAGCCGCAGATATACTCGCGCCTGTCGGCGGCGGCGATTAGCGCCCGCGAAATCGCCCAGACCCTCACCGCCGCCATGGCCGGCCCCTCCGAGCGCGGCGCCGCCAATGATCTGGCGGCGGACCTGCGTTCTTTTCACCGCGCAATGGATGAAGACTGGCTGGACCGGTACGCCAAGGACTACGCTGAAACGGCGCCGAAGAACTACGAACGGGCGCGGCGGATTGAGACCGGGTTCATCGGGCGGTATATCGGTGATATGAAAGCGAAAGTCGCGCGCATAACTGATTTCATCAGCACGCTGAAGCCCGAGGACATTCTCGCCGACGCCCCGCCGGCGCCGTGGTAGCGTCGGCCTGAATGCTGCCCGTCAGTGGCGCAGGCGTTCCAGCGCAATGCGCAGCACTTCTTCTATCGGCGTCTCGGTGGAGAGCTTGCCGTCGGAGTGCAGGCGGTCCAGCGCGGACAGCACTTCATTCTCGCGGAAGCCCAGGCCCACCAGTGCGGCGGTGACTTCGGCGAAAACGGTGGGCGGCGCTTCGGCTTCCGGCAGGCGGCTGATGAACTCCGCAAACTTCCCCTTCAGCTCCACTACCAGCCGCTGGGCGGTCCGTGCGCCCACGCCGGGCGTGCCGGTCAGCGTCGCCACCTGTTCTTCCTCAATCGCGCGCAGCAGCCGCGCGGTGCCCATCTCCAGCAGTGCGAGCGCCACCTTCGGCCCCACTCCCGGCCCCCTCAGCAACCGCTCAAACACCATCCGCTCAACTTCCTCCAGGAAAGCGAACAGCGACACCTTGAGATCCTTGCCGCTCAAGTGCAGGTGGGTGTAGAGCTTCACTTCCTCGCCTGTTCGCAGAGAGTTGGCCTCGCGCGGAACCATCTCGCAGAGCAGCCCGAAGTCGCCCACGCGGACGACTACTTTGCCTTCGCCGGGGAGTTTGGCCACCCTGCCTTCGATGAATGACAGCACGGCTAGAGCATAAGCCCTTTTTCTTTGGCGTGCAACAGCGCGAGCGCGATGGCGTCAAACTCGTCGTCCAGCCGCTTCTTCTCCGGCAACGGCAGCATATGCTCTACCATATACTTGACCTGTCCCTTGTCCGCCCGGCCGGTGCCGGTCAGCCCCAGCTTGAGCGCAGTTGGCGAGTACTCCGCCACCACCACTCCCAGCTCCGCCGCGGTGACCATCACCACCCCGCGCGCCTGCGCCACGCCGATGGCGGTCTTGGCGTTCTTGGACCAGAAGAGCTCCTCCAGCGCCATCTCGTCCGGCCGGTGGCGCTCAATCAGCTCCTTCAGCTCCCGGCGGATGGACAGCAGCCTTTCGGCTAGCCTGTCGTCCCGCGAAGTAGTGAACACGCCACTCGCCAGCAGTTCGGGCTTGCGCTTCTTCCCGGCCTCCAGCACCGCGAAACCGGTGCGGTGGTAGCCCGGGTCAATGCCGAGAATCCTCACGAAACGACCTTCTCCAGCAGCTCGTCGCTCATCTCCCAGTTCGCGTGCACCTTCTGCACGTCGTCGCTGTCCTCCAGCGATTCCAGCAGACGCACCAGCTTCTCCGCGTCTTTCTCTGCGGTGATGCGCACCAGCGTGTTGGGCTGCATCACCACATCCGACGAGGACACTTCAATCCCCTTGCCGATGAAGTACTCGCGCACGGCGCTGAAGTCCGTGGGGCCGCAGTACACGTAATAAGTGTCCCCTTCCAGCTTGAAGTCCTCTGCCCCCGACTCCACCACGTGCTCCAGCATCTCGTCTTCCGTCACCTTGCCCGCGGGGACGGTCAGCAGCCCCTTGCGCTTGAACAGCCAGGACACGCAGCCCGCTTCGCCCAGGCTGCCGCCGGACTTGGCGAAGATGCTGCGCACATCGGCGACCGTGCGGTTCTTGTTGTCGGTGAGCGCTTCCACCATCACGGCGATGCCGTTCGGCCCGTAGCCTTCGTAAGTGATGCGCTCAAACTGCATCCCGCCGCCCTCGCCGCTCGCCCGGGCGATGGCCTTCTCAATCGTGTCCTTGGGCATGTTGGCTTCGCGGGCGCGCGACACCGCCACCTTCAGCGGGGCGTTCATCTCCAGGTCGGAGCCGCCTTCGCGCGCCGCCACGGTTATCTCGCGGATGAGCTTCGAAAACTGCTTGCCGCGTTTGGCGTCCTGCGCCGTTTTCCTCACCTTGATGTTGGCCCATTTGTTGTGTCCTGACATGGGGAAGTCCTCCGTCGCCTCCAATTCTAGCCTGCCCTCACCCGCAAGGCAATACTAGGCTTTTCCGGCGGGCGCAGTTTCTTTCGTAGGGGACGGCGGATGCCGTGCCCGTTCCGCGGCCACCAGCAATCCAGACTACACGAGTAGGCGGTGCTCACTAACGCCGCGCTAGCTCAGTCTTCAGATCCGCAAAGATGCGCGGATTAACATCAGCGGGCCGCTCGTAGACCTCCAATTCCCCCAGCGCGTCCGTCAGCCATTGTGGCTCTGCGCCACCAGCGGTGCTGGTTACACCTAGCCCGCCCGGAGTGCCGGTCACGGGCGTGCGCGAGTGGCCGCACGCCGAAACCAACAACAAACACAGCATTCCAATACATAACCAATTCCTCACGCTAATCACTGTAGTTTCCTCCTGTTATTCCCCCTGTCTGATTACTCGACAATGACAATGCCTGGCTTAGTCGTAGCTCACAAGCACCACCTCCCTTGAGCCTTCCTCCCAGTCTTCGTACGCAGAGTAGGCAATATATGGAGTGCCATTCTCTGCAACTGCAATTCGCGACTGTGTTACATATGCGTCCGTCACCAGCTCATAGGTGTCCCAGGTATCTTCATTAAGCCACCATAAGTATGTACTGCTTTTACTGTTATCTGAGATCACCAGCGGCCGACCAAGGGGATCGTAGGATAATCTAGTTAGATTAAGGCTTGCTTCATCACGCGGCCATTCAGACACTATTTCATCGCTCCATGATCCGCCGTCCTTCAGCAAATAGTGAACCGCCCGTGTATCGTCCGTGCTCCCGAGTCCGCTATATGCAATGGAAGGGCGCCCTTGAGCGTCAAATGCGAAGTCGAAGTCATCTCCTGAATGTGGCAGGGCGACTTGGATAGCCCAGTTCTCAGACAGAGGATTCCATTGAGCAAGCCGGAGTTCATTCCTGTCTTCCACCGATACGCGGTATGCAACGGACGGATTGCCATCGGAAGCCAGTCGCATGACAACAGGGCCTTCTACGCGACCACCTGGCCCGCCAGCATCATCCAATACGCCATCCAGCCACTGTCCACTTATCCGGCGGGCACAGCGTAGTTCATCGGTTCTCTCGGGCTCCCAATAGGTTAACAAGTAAGTGGCGAATGGAGTATCATCAGACGAATACATGAAGCAGGCATTTGCCAGAAACAGCCCCGACCGAATGTCCTCCTCGTGCCAGCCGCCTGCCGACCACTCTGCGAACTCCAAGTCAAGGTTCAGTATTGAACCGGAGTAGAAGAGGATTGCTGTGTCGCCCGCGGAAGATGTGTCAAATGAACCCCAGTAGTCAATCTGAGTGAATCTCCAGTTGTTAAGGCAGCCCTGTACCAGATACTTCGCGTGCTGTGCGCCAGTAGCTCCCAGCCACACACCAATGACAAGGCTCATCTCATCATCGAACTTGCGAAGCTCGGAGATGTTGAGGCTGTAGTCAGATGTCTCTTCCAACACAACCTCATACTTCCATTCGCGCGCGAGCTTGGTGAGGGTGAAGGGGTAAGTGGTGTCGCCCATCGGGCCGGTGACGGTGAGGCTGGCGGGGAAGTTGCCGGTTTCTCGGGTGAGGACGACTCGCGGGGAGGGCCCGGTGTAAGT
>CAZKNJ010000059.1:0-10608 GCA_964554185.1 uncultured Planctomycetales bacterium
CATCCCCCATTGACCACCGCGCCCCCGCGCGGTATCATCGCGGCCATTATTCGGGAAACACACTAGGGGGAAGCATGACGGAACGGAAGAACTACACGGCTCAGGAGATCAAGGACCTCGTGCGCGACGAGAACGTGCGGGCGGTGTCGCTGTGGTTCGTGGACCTGGAGGGGCACCTGAAGGGCTTCTCCATCTCGCCGGACGAGCTGGACCGGGCGCTGGATATCGGGATGAACTTTGACGGGTCGTCCATCACCGGCTTCAACGCCATCCAGGAAAGCGACCTGACCGCCAAGCCCGACCTGAGCACCTTCTCGCTCATCCCCGGCGGAGACGGCGAGTTCCGCACCGCGCGGCTGTTCGCCGACGTGGTGAACCCGGACGGCAGCGTCTTCTCGCACGACCCGCGCTACATCCTGCGCCACCAGATGGAGAAAGCGGCGAAGCTGGGTTACTCCTACTTCGTCGGCCCGGAGCTGGAGTTCTTCGTGTTCAAGTCCATGGCGCTTCCCCCGGTTCCCCTGGACGAGGGCACCTACTTCACCAGCCCGCCGGTGGACGCCAGCAGCAACCTGCGCACGGAGATTATGGAGGCGCTCAATGCGATGGGCATCAAGGTGGAGTACCACCACCACGAGGTGGCGCCCTCGCAACACGAGATTGACCTGCGCTACGACGAGGCGCTGAACATGGCCGACAGCGCCATCACCTACAAGTTCCTGGCCAAGCAGATTGCCTTCCGCCACAACTGCTACATCACCTTTATGCCCAAGCCGCTGTACGGCGTCAACGGCAGCGGAATGCATATCCACCAGTCGCTGTTCAAGGACGGCAAGAACGCGTTTTACGACGAAAAGGACAAGTACAACCTGTCGGACGTGGCGAAAAGCTACATCGCCGGGGTGCTGCGCCAGGCGCCGGCCATCACCGCCTTCCTCGCGCAGTATGTGAACTCCTACAAGCGGCTGGTGCCGGGCTTCGAGGCGCCGGTGTACATCTCCTGGAGCCCGGTGAACCGCAGCGCCCTCATCCGCGTGCCCGCCTTCCCCAAGGGAAAGGGCGAGAACGCGCGGTGCGAGCTGCGCTGCGCCGACCCGTCCTGCAACTTCTATTTCGCCTTTGCGCTGATGCTGGCGGCGGGGCTCAAGGGCATAGAGGAGAAGATGGAGCTGGAGGCGCCGGTGCTGGAGAACCTCTACGACCTGTCGGAGCTGGAGCGGGAGAAGCGCGGCATCAAGAGCTTGCCCAGCAACCTGCACGAGGCGCTGCACTTCGCCAAGCGCAGCGAGTTTGTGCGCGAGGTGCTGGGCGACGAGGTGACCGAGCAGTTCCTGGAGCTGAAGTACCGCGAATGGGCGGAGTACCAGCGCCAGGTCAGCGAGTGGGAGTTGAAGCGCTACTTCTCGGTGCTCTAGCTCCCCTTCTTGGGCTCAACATAGATGGGCTGTTCCAGTTGCTTCTGCAGTCTGGCGCGCTCATCAACCGTGGGCAATTTCGTGGTCCAGCGGAACCGGACCTGGTAGTTGTCCTTGCTCCGCTGGTGGACGACCGGCGCGGCGCGCCCTTCCGGCCCCCAGACAGCATCTCCCAGCGCGAAGTACTTGGCCTGCCCGAAGTTGTGTTCGTAATACGCCTCAACGACAATCACGTCCACGTCCTTGTGCCGCTGGTAGATGCTCTGCATAACCGTCACCATGGTGGCTTCCGCTTCCTCCAGCGCGACATTGGCGGGTAGCCCGATTTGGGCAGCTGCCCCTTTCCCTTTAGCCTCCATCTGGACAGTTTCGGTGTAGTTCGTCGGCTGAACGACGAGGGCAAGGTCGTATCCGTAATCCTGGAATCGCACGACGGGCTCGGTTACGAAGTAATACAAGAAGTAAGCGATAATCGCGACAACCACAAGAAGCGCGAGGTAAAACGCGATTACCCGGGTGTTGGCCGGGTCAAAGCCGCTGCTTTTTGTAGTTTTGGCCATATGCATGCAGGCCGGCATCAGGCCGAGGGCCGCCTCTACCGCGATGAGCGAACGCCTACATTGTAGCAAGTGAACCGCGCTACAACTAGTAGGAGGAGTAAAAACGGCCAACCGGAGGGATT
This sequence comes from uncultured Planctomycetales bacterium, assembly GCA_964554185.1. Taxonomy (GTDB): domain Bacteria; phylum 4484-113; class 4484-113; order 4484-113; family 4484-113; genus CAZKNJ01. The sequence goes on from CAZKNJ010000059.1 coordinate 2,098, forward strand.
GACGAGTTTACTTAGCCGTTCCGTTGAAGTAGAATTGGGGCGCAATGCGCGCCCTGGTAAAGCTGCACCCGACCATCGTCACCAACGAGTTCTTTCAGCAAAGTGTCGTGCCGGAGTTGAGCCGTGCGGGCATCGGCTTCAGCCTGCTGCCCATGGACATTTGCGAGGCCAAAGAGCTGCCCCCAGGCGATATCGTACTCGTCATCGGGGGAGATGGCACCTTCCTATCCGGGGCCCTGGTGGCCAGCGAGCAGAACATCCCCATTATGGGTGTGGAGCTGGGCCACCTGGGCTTTCTCTGCCAGCAACCAGTGGAGCGTCTGCCGGAAGTTCTTCAGGCGCTGGTTGGTGGTGATTACAGCATTGAAGAACGCCCGGTGTTGAAATGTACGACTTCAGTGGGCGGCGACCCGGCGGTTGAGCGCACGGCCATCAATGACGTGGTGCTGGGGAAGTCGGAGCTGACGCGGCTGATTGAGCTGACCGTGGTGATTGACGGAGAGCCACTGGCGACGTTCAAGGCTGATGGCATCGTCGTTGCTTCCGCGACCGGATCTACCGCCTACTCGCTGTCGGCGGGCGGCCCCCTGCTGGAGCCCACGCTGGCCGCGCTCGTTATCACCCCGATTTGCGCCCATACGCTTTACGCCAAGCCCTACGTGGTGGATGGGCGGCGGAACATCAAGCTCTCTCTGGCGCAGGAAGCGCCCGCCGCCGTGCTGTCCATGGACGGCCGCAAGGTCGGCCCGGTAACGCCCGATGATGTAATAGCCGTAACCCTGAAGGAGAGACCACTGAAAGTGGTGCGGCTGGAATCACCCACTTTCTACAGCGTTTTGCGGGAGAAGTTCGGGTGGGACTTCAAGTTCTCCCGCGCGCGCGAATGACACCGCCGTGCTGACTGAGCTTTCTGTCACCAATTTCTCGCTGATCAAGGATGTCCGCCTGGAGTTTGGGGCCGGGCTGAACGTCCTTACCGGCGAGTCCGGCGCCGGCAAGACTCTCCTCATAGACGCCCTTTCCTTCGTTCTCGGCAAGCGCCCGAATCGTACGGTCATCGGGAGCGACGCGGACGAATGCTCTGTGCGGGCTGTTTTCACGCTCGCCAAAGCCACCGCTGCGCAGCACAAGCTGCCGGAAACCGTCGTGCTGGAGCGCAGTTACACCGCTGACGGACGTTCAAGCCTGTTGCTGAACGGCTCGCCGGCCAGGGTCGGCGAGGTGCGGGAGTCCGTTGCTCCACTGGTGGATATCAGCAGCCAATTCGCGGTGCAGGAGATATTCCGCCCCGCCTTCCAACGCCGTATCCTGGACGCTTTCGGCGATAGCTCGTTCAGGAAGAAGCTTGAAGCCTACCGCTCCGGCTTTGAGGAATGGCGCGTGCTGAAATCCGACCTGGAACAGCGCCGGAAGCTGCTTCAGCGCTCGGAGGAGGAACAGGCGTATCTGCAGTATCTGGTGGAGGAGCTACAGAAGGCCGCCATCGCTCCGGGAGAGAAGAGCAAGCTGGAGGAGGAGCTCTTCATCCTGGAAAACGCGGAGGAGCTAGCGCGGCGCATAGCGACGGCGGCTGCCCTGCTGGATCAGGGCGACGACGAATCGCCTTCCGCCTTTGACCTCCTGGCGAGGGCAGAAGCGGAGCTCAACGGCCTGCCCGGCGCCGCGCGGGAGCACTCGCGCATCTCCGAGGTGCTCAGCAGGTTGACCGCGTTGCTGGACGGTCTGGTCGAGGCCAGGACGTTGCTGACCGAGCTGGTTGAGATTCCGGAAGTATCCCCGGAAGCCGTGGAGAAGCTCCGGAGGCGGCTGGACGAGGTCAACCGGCTGGAACACAAGTACAAGGTAAAGGCCGATGAACTGCCGGCGTTCCTCGACCGTTCCCGGGGGAAACTGGACAAACTGCAAACCTCTCCTGAGCTGATTCAACAGCTTGAGAGTGAAGTGAACCAGAGGGCCGCGAGGCTGTTGGAGCAGGCGAGAGAGCTTCATATGTCCCGCCAGGCAATCGGACGGAAGCTCGAGAAGTCCGTGAGAAACTATCTTGATGAGCTTGGCTTCAGCCGCACTGAGTTCATCGTGGAGGTGACCGCGGCGGATGCGCCCTCGGCGGATGATCTCAAGGAGTACGGCTACTCGCGGGTGGAGTTCATCATCAGCCTGAACCCCGGCGAGCCGGCAAGGGCGCTGTCCGACATCGCATCGGGCGGAGAGGCTTCGCGGCTGCTGCTCGCGGTGAAGGCAGCGCTTCAGGAGCGGCTGTCGTATGTTACTATACTCTTTGACGAGATCGAGGCCGGTGTCGGCGGGGATGCGGCATTCAACGTGGCCAGAGTGCTAAGAGACCTGGCCGTGTCGCACCAGGTTATCGCCGTTACCCACCTTGCGCCGGTTGCCGCCGCCGGAGCCCTGCATTTGGATGTGGTCAAGCGGACCTCCGGCGGCAGGACCGAGGTGCAGGTCATGCGCCTCGCCGGCGACGGGAGGGTCAGGGCCATCGCCAGGATGCTCGGTGACGCGGATGACGAGCGGGGCCGGGCGCTGGCGGAGGAGTTCCTCCGCCGGCAAAGCTGATACGGTGAACGCGATATGGACGCGATAGGAGCAACTCCCTTCAGCCGCAATGAGAGGCTTGAGGCCGCGCTCTATCTAAAGGGCAACGAGGCGAGCATCACTGACCTCGTTCACCACCGTTGCGACAAGCTGCTGGAGCTGCTGGACCGGATGGAGTCTGCCCAGGTTATCCGCGAACTGTTGTATTCCGCGCTCAAGTCCTTGGCTGAAGGCGACATAGGGTACTACCTGCTGACGCTGATGCGCCTGCTCACCAGAAGCATCCACTTGAAGTTGCGCTTTGACGATGTGAACATCCTGGGCGCAAATGTGCTTATTGCGCTGAATGAGTACATTGCGGCCAATCCAAGTCCGGCCAACGCCATGGAGATACTGGAAGAGGTCTACCTCAAGTTCACGAGCGACGAGGTCCGGGTCAAGCTCTTCCAGGACTACGTGCACATTCAAGAGATCGTGCAGTTCCGGCACGTGGAAGAGCTTCAGCTGCTGGGGCAGGTTTCCCAATTCTCGGAGGTGGATCTCACGCGTGACGCCCGCACTCCTGAAGAACTGCTGGCAAAGCTGATGTCCATCCTGCAGGCCGACGGGGGCGTAGCCTTCTTCCACTCGCAGTTTTTCCGGGTGATCTACTCCAAGTTCTCTGGCAACAGCAGTTACTGGCGCGATCCCAAGGAGATACTGAGCGTCCTGAGCGGCAGCATGCGAAAGACGGTGGATCCGCAGGTGCTGGCTACTTTTGCCCGGCTGGCGGAGGAGGGCTTCTACTGGCGGGTGGAACATAGCGACCGGCAGATAAACGAGATGCTGGAGGAGTACTTCCCGAAGTTTCACAGCAATCCTCCGCTGTCCAGGGTACAGCGCATTCTGGACTTCGACATGGACAACCCGCTGCTCAAAGTCTGCACCGCACACTCGTATATGACTTATGACCTTTACGTGGACGAGGAGAACTACGGAATGATCTTCATAAGCCGCGTCAATCCACCGGACTTCACCGAGGAGGATTACCGCTTTCTCTCCACTTTCGGCGGGACGCTGCGGCAAATCGTCGGGAATGTAATCCTGGAAAGCCGCCTCAAAGAGATGGCGACTACCGACGCGGTTACGGGAGTGAACAATCGCCGCCAGTTTGAGACCTTCCTCGAGAATGAACTCGCCCGCGCCACGCGCTACAACCACTCGCTCGGTATGGCGATGATAGACCTGGACAACTTCAAGGACATCAACGACACTTACGGCCACCAGGCGGGCGACTACATCCTCGCGGAGCTGTGCCGCGCTTTGAAACGGGGCTTGCGCGCAACTGAAATCATCTCCCGCTACGGTGGGGAGGAATTCGCCGTTATCGTTCCGCAGGCGGACTACGAAGTGACCGAGCTGGTTGGCGAGAAGATTCGCTCAATCGTGGAAAACCACCGCTTTGTATACAATGGGCTGATGATTCCTCTGACCGTCAGCGTGGGGGTTGCCCTCTTTCCGCAGATGGCCATTGACCGCGATTCACTGGTGGAGATGGCGGATAAGGCGCTTTACCGCGCCAAGCGCGCCGGCAAGAACCGCGTGTGCTATCCCGCGAAATACGATAAGGACTGGGTGCCAGGCAGAGAGTGATGTACGAGGAGTTCTTCAACGAGTGCTACGTCCAGCGGGGGAACGATAACACCCTGTTCCATGACCTGCTGGAGTCCATCGCGCGCGTGGTCAATCTGATTGAGTACAAAGACACCCATCACGCCGAGAGAGTGGCGTTGATTGCGCTGCGGCTGGCGCGGAAGGTGGGAATCAGTGACCATTCGCTGCTCGCACAGCTGTACTTCGCCGGCTTGCTGCATGATGTAGGGGAGATCGGCATCCCTGATGCTCTGCTCTACAAGAAGGGGAAGCTCAGTGAAGAGGAATTCCAGGTGCTCACGACCCACACTGCCATAGGCCAACAGATTGTCAGCCAGATTCCAGTGCTGCGGGAGGCGGCGAACCTGATTCTCTGGCACCACGAACGGTGGGATGGCACGGGCTACCCTGAAGGCCTGACGATGGATGAGACGCCGCTCATGGCGCAGATCGTCTCGCTCTGCGACGCCTTTGATTCGATTCGCCGCGGGGGCCTGTTCAGCGACCCAACGAACTGGGAGAACGAGCTGAACCGCTTTGCCGGCATCCAGTTCAACCCGCACCTGGTTCCGCCCCTGGTGGAACTCACTAAGGCAACCAAGGCCGAGGACATCAACCGCGCTCCCGAAGACGAAGCAGTCATTGATGCGATGGAGAGCAAGGAAGAGGTCGCCCAGCAGTTGCGGCAGGATTACGTCGTCACCATCATCAACTTCTTGCTGACGCTGCTGGAGGCAAAGCACAAGGAATCCGCCGCCCATAGCCGCCGGGTCGCGCGCTTGTGCGAAAAGATGGGCGAGAGGATGCGCCTCAACCCGATCGAGCAGCAGACACTCATCATTGCCGGCTATCTGCACGACATCGGGAAGATGGGCATTCCGAACTCGGTGATGGACAAGCCGGGTTCGCTGGACGACTGGGAATACCAGATAGTCCAGAAACACCCCGTGCACGCCGCCACGGTGCTGGAGCCGCTTCGTGGCTTTGGCGATGTGGTAGAGGCAGTCCTGTACCACCACGAGCGCTGGGACGGCAGCGGCTACCCCGAGGGGATGTCCGGTGAGGATATCCCCAGGCTGTCGCGGATTCTGCACCTGTGCGACCTGGCGGACGCGGTGACGCACCTCAAACGCGTGCCGCCACGCGAGGCCATCGGACGCGTGCTTTATGTGATTGAAGATGGGTTTGGCAGTTACTTCGACCCCGACCTGTCGGAGTACTTTGAGCCGAGCACTATCGCCGACGACGAGCTGGAGGAAATCGTATGACGCGGGAGGTAATGCAGGATTTCGTGACTTTTCCGCATTACTTCAGCGAGACGCTGCGTCTTTATCGCCATGTAAACGTAGTGTGCCTTAACACGGTTGCGGGCAACATGGAGACGTTTATCAAGCGCAACTTCCGCGTCCGGCTCATCACCAACACGGTCTTTCCCGGCGCATATGAGTTTGATCTCGCGCTTATCGATAACGACCATTTCCTGCTGACGAATGTGGACCTCAGGCGACTTCAGCAGATCGCCGAGACCCACGACTTTGACGCCGCTGACACTACGATGGTGGAGAAAGGGGGCGTGCGGCTACCCTCGCAGTTGTGGGACTTCGTGGCTGAGACCAAGCAGCTCCCGTTGTCCGACCGCACTCCCTATCACCGTGCGACGCTGCACTACTTCCTTTGGCAGATCTGCAAGTATTTCTTGCTCCACGGAGAGGCCCGGGCGCCCTTTCTGCACCTTAGCGATCTGGTGCGTTTCTACTTACGGGAAGTGCGCCGCCCGTTCCGCACGAACAGGGAAGTGAACGAGGCGCACCTGCAGATGGCCCGTGAGACCCTGAAAAGCATCGCTGCGCGTGTGCTCATCGCCGACCTGCCGCCGGTACGCGGCTATGAGAAGCTGCCACCTTACCTCCAGCTTCGGGAGACACTGGTAAGCGGTCCCTTCAGCCTGCTGGAAACGCTCCCGCCGTATTTCTTCTTCGGCTCGCGCTTTGACGATGAAGAGCAGTACGTTGAATGGGTAAGGGACTACCTGGCTGACTGCTCGCACATTCAGTTCTGGCTGCTCATTGTCCGCGACGAGGCAATCCTGCCCGCGCTGGGGCGAATGCTGGATGAGGCCGGTCGCAAGACCAGAGTGTTCCGCTTCCCCATAACCGCCGACCACAACTTCACCTACGTGCTGGCGCAGTAACCGGCTAGATTCCCAGGTCCAGCTCCGCCATCTGCCCGGGCACCGTATTTGCTTCCATCCAGGCCGTACCCTCTTCGCACTGCGGCCCGTAGGGGCACCAGTGGCACAGCGCCGAGGTGCGGGCTCCATACGCCGTGAGTGCGGCAATTTGCTCTGCAATCCGCTTAACTTCCTGCTGCAGCGCGTTCAGCTCCTCGTCCCGGAAGACGTAGTGCTCCGCCACCTCGCCGGCCTCCAGCAGGTGGTACAGCGAGACGCGGGTGGCCGGGCCGCGGTACTTGTGCTTGGAAGCGAAGTAGTAGATTTGCGCCTGCCGCTTGTCCTCCTCGCGCCGCTTGCCGGTCTTCCAGTCGTGAACGTAGATGTTGCCGCCGGACTGCGTCACCAGGTCAAGCCTGCCGGCAAACGGCGCGCCCCCGATGGCAAAGTCGCCCAGATCCGACTCAACGCCAAGCACCTTCTGCTCGGCCAGGGCGGGCAGCACCCTGCCGGTCAGAGTGGCAAGGGCGTCCTGCGCCTGCTTCACATAGTAATCCAGTTCCTGGCCTTCACGCACTATGCGCACTTCGCCGTTTTTCACTTGCTCCGCGAGCCCCTTGGTGGATTGCTCCAGCAGGGGCGCAAACCACTGAGCATTCCCCAGCTTCGGAACTACGCCGCGATGGCGGTCGCGAATCTGGAGAAAGAGCTTGGCGGCGATGTCGTGCACCATGCTGCCTAGCTCCCATTCTATGGGGGTGAACGACCGATCGGCGTAGAGTACGTACTGGAAGTGGAAGTACTTGTGGCACTGCTCAAAGGTGGATATCTTCGTCGCGGAGAGTTTGCCTACATTGCCCACGGGCGAATAGGATAACACACTGTTTCAGCTTTGACGGAAAAGCCCCCCTGGATCAGGAGGGCTTTCCTTGCCGGTCAGAGTTTGAAGGCGCAACGCGTGCTACTTGGCCGAGAGATGATGCTCCTTCACTTCGGGATTCACATAATCCGGCAGCAATATCGGCGCCACCCGCGCATCTCCCGCCTTTGCGGCCGCCCGCGCCGCTCTGGCAACCACCTGCCCGCAGTCTTACGCACGCAGACCCTCCATCGGGTGCAAGTTACCACGGGTTGCTAGCACAATCGCGCCGTGTCATACTTTCTTCATGCGGTCTTACAGGTTTGGGGTGGGGTTCCTGCTGCTGCTATCAGTGTTAACACTCGCGGTGCTTTCCGCCGCGGAGGACAGCAGCGCGGTGATAGAGCGTTTCACCAAGGGCTTCGTCAACGCGAAGCCTGACGCGGTGATGACAAACATCCATCGCGAGTTCAGAGCGGGTGAGATGGACTATGACGGATTCAAAACCTGGCTGGAGGCTTGGTTTGGCTGGTGCGACGACTACGAGTTTACTGCGCTCGAGTTGGACGAGAGCACGGCAGACGGACGGGTGGTCGTCACCGGAGAGTTCAGCCGCAAATGGCTGTTAGGCATTGAAGCCAGCGACGCTGATATCCAGGGGGCGGAAGAGCACGAGATCTTCGGCTCGCTGGAAGAGGAAGGCGGCACCGTGCAGAACATCAGCCGCACGGAAAGAATCACCATCACGCTGGTAGACGGCCTGATCATAGGCATTGAGGGGATGACGCTGAGCGACCCGAAGGGCTCCGCCATGGGGATGCGCGACCCGCGGGTGCGTAAACTGGGCGCGTTCTTCTCCGGTCTAAACAGAATACCGATAATCGGCGGCCTATTCTCCAGCTCCGAGACGGCGTTCAGCGGCTCGGTGAAGATGATTGTTACGTTCCTGGTAGCCGCCGGCATCGTCATCGGCGCCTGGGTGCTGCTGGGCACTTTGCTTACCAACCTGCGGCTCAGCACGGCGATGTCACGCCACGCGTTCGCCGAAGGTTCGTCCTACCACGGCCAGCATTCCGCGCTGGTGGAGCACCGTGAGGCGCTGGCCTCGGGCGCCAAGGAATGCCGCCGGCACGACTTCTACCTGCGCGACCTCATTGACCAGGAGCGCTTCGACGACGCGCGCGACTACGTCCGCGGGATGATTGCCTACTGCTCCAAGCAGCGCGATAAGGATGGTGAGGAGACCTACGCGCGCTATCTCAAGCGGGTGGATGAGCTGGAGCGCGACACCAAGTTCGCC
>CAZKNJ010000060.1:0-9883 GCA_964554185.1 uncultured Planctomycetales bacterium
CCTGAGTCGCGCAGCCCGGAATCGAAGGAACTTCGGCCCAGTAGCCGCCTTCTTCAGCCTCGTGAATGATGACCTTCAGTTTCATCGTTACGCAACTAGCATACCCTAGAGCGCACTGCGCAGCCATATAGGGGATGCTACCAGCTGGCTCCAACGTGCGATAACGAAGATGCGGTAGAATTGTGGGGGGGCGCGAATGGCTGACCTGCGGAATCCGGAGGGCCGGGAGATTGGGGCCATCCGCCTGGGCACGGGCGAAACCGGGGTGCTGCTTGTCCACGGCTACCTGGCGACGCCCGAGGAGATGCGCGGGCTGGCGGAGCTTCTGGCGCACCGGGGCTTGAGGATATACGCGCCGCTGGTGGCGGGGCATGGCACTACCTTACGCGAGGGCAACACAAAATCGAACTCAAATGAAACGCTCAACATCAAGCGGAACAGGATCAGAATCCCAATGAGACGTCGATGGATTCGGATCAGTTGCTGGTCTATCGTTGCCGGGCTACTCATTCTGGCCCTAATCCCATTCGCACAGTTCTTCTACGAGTCCTACAGAACAAGTCCTCACGTGCGCAGCCGCTCGCATGCCAAGAACATTGCATGTGCCCTCAACGCCTACTATCGAGACAACGGCGAGTACCCCGAATTCCTAGTTGGCGGAGCCACACGATTGAAATGGGGATCAGCAGGTTCCGCAAGCGTCGAAGCCGGACCCACAGGCAAGATACCAGAGGAGAATCCAGATCCGCTACTGGTGAATGGTTATCTCCGAAACTACCCAGAGCATCCCAGCCACGTAGGTAGAATGGGCACTGCGAAGTTCAAGCAGCATGGTTATTCAGAGCTGCACGGAGACCCTCGCGGGTGGAAGGCGATTAAGAATTTTGTGTCAGCCCCGAATGACCCTCTCGTAGTTGGCTGGAGGGCACAGATTACGTGGTCCTGGAAACTCGAACTGGAGAAGAAACCGAAGGACCGCCCTCTAACTGCCGAGGAAGCTGAGTACTTCAGACAGTTGGCGAAGTACATAGAGATTGCGGAGAGCCTACCGAGGTTTCTCATGGCTGGCGGGATGGATCGACTGTGGGTGAAAGAGCACGAGGAAATCAAGCAGTGGCCTCTTCGGGAGAATATGCCATACAGTCCCTTCCCAAGGGAAGTGTTTGAGCTCTACCCCGCATATTTCATCTCAGGCTATTACTCGGATTATGTGGTAGAGAGCTTCGGTTACCAGCGCGGGGACTTCATGGGTTCTACATCACAGGAGGCGAAGCTATGGATCTACGGGGATGATCGTGGGCTAAGGGGACAGGACTTCTTGCCAAAGGGTTTGGATTTAGTGAATACGCTAGATGGGATACCGCTACCTGACGGAATTCCCGATGGCATAATCCTGCTTTACGAACTGAAGGATGGGAAGACTGCGAAGATAACGTGGGCGGACGACCTGTGAGGATAGCGAGATTCTTTCTCTTAGCGGCGGCGTGCTCCCTCTTCAACGCGTGTTCGCGTGCTCCGCAAGTAAGCAGAACGACGCTTCTCGCATCGGGCAATGCACTAGCCTACACCGCGCCGTGCGGTTGCTGCGGGGGGCAAAGCGGGGGGCTGCCGCGGCGGGCCACTTACTTGCGCGAACTCGCCGAGGAGTTGCGCGGGAAGGCCGAGAAGCCGCCGGGCGCCAAGGCGGCCACGCCGAGCGCGGCGCGTGGTAGGATTGAAGTGTGACCGGGGGAACCGACTTGAAGAACGCCGGGGGTCGGGAGATTAGCGCCATCCGGTTGGGCGCGGGAGATACTGGCGTGCTGCTCATCCACGGCTACCTGGCGACGCCCGAGGAGATGCGCGGGCTGGCGGAGTTTCTGGCGCACCGGGGCTTGAGGGTATACGTGCCGCTGGTGGCGGGCCATGGGACGACGCTTGCCGAATTCGCAAAGACGACCTGGCGGGATTGGCACGCGTCGGTGGAAAGCGCACTGGGGGAGCTACAGAGCGAATGCGCGAAGGTGTTTGCGGTCGGAATGTCGCTTGGCGGGCTGCAGGCGCTGCATCTGGCGGCGCACCATCCGGAGCTGGCGGGAGTGGTCGCGCTGGCGCCACCGGCAGTGTTGTTCTTTGACGAGCGCAGGCCTTGGCGCCGGGCAAGCGACTTGAAGCTGTGGCTGCTTTCGCGGATGCCGTGGCTGGCGAAGGTCTACCGGGGTGAGCCCAGCGACGCGGCGCCACAATTCCTGCACGCGGATATCCGCGATGAGGATGCGCGCAAGAAGCACATCTACTACCGGTTCAATCCCGCCAGCGGGGTGCTGGAGCTACTCAAGTATGCAGCGCACGTGCGGGCGGAGTTGGCGCAGGTCACACAACCGCTGCTACTGATGCACAGCCCGCTGGACCATACGGTGCCGCCGAAAAGCTCGGAGTTGGTGTTTGAGCGCGTAAGCTCAGAGGACAAGGCGCTTGACACGGTAACCGCCGCTAGCTCGTGGCATGTACTGGTGGAGGATGTGGATGCCCAGAAGGTCTTTGATGCGGTGCGCGGGTTCATCGCCGCTCATTCGGCGTAGGTGTGCTCGGCTACCTGGGGCGCAGGGATTCGAACCCCAATTAATGGATCCAGAGTCCACGGTCCTACCGTTAGACGACGCCCCAGCGGTCAGGCGGTTATTGTATGCATCAGGGCGCGGCTTGTCCACCCGTGAGCAGCAGCGAAGCCCCGTGCGCCACCAGCAGCGGAGCTTCGGCGCTGACCATCATCCACGCGGCTTTGTCCGCGGCCTGCTTCGGCGAAACCCAGCTGAAGCCCCAGGCTTCCACCGTTTCATCGTCCAGCTCGGTGACCAGGGTGATGTCGTAGAGCTTGGCGAGAATGCGCAGCGACAGCGCGAGGTGGCCGATGGGGCGGTAGCCCGCGCGCAGGCGCTCAACCGTCGCAGCGTAGTCCAGGAGCTGCCATTCGGCGAAGCTGGGATGCCCCATGCCCTCGGGGCATTGGGCGAAGAAGAGGATGCGGCCGCGCGGGGCGAGCGCGCCTTCGGCGTGTTTCAGCGCTTTGTGCGCCTGGTAAAGGCTGAGGTCGCGCGGATGGCCGCCGGCGGAGAGCAAGATGAGGTCGGCGGGTGCACCGATGCCGACGCGGAAGTGGGAATCCACGAAATCACAGGCGCGACGGTGCGCCGCAACGGTATCGCCGGCGACGAAGAGCGCAGGATGCTTGTCCTCCGCCAGCACGGTGTTGATCAGAAACACCGGCGGCAGGCGCGGAATCACTTCCAGCAGGTCCTCGTGGACGCGGTTGCCGTCCAGCGCGCCGGGTGCGACGCCCGCGGCGAAGTGGTGCGCCTCCAGGTCCAGGCAGAGACCGTGGTTGGCCACCACCGCGTCAAAGCCGCCCAGGCCAGGAAAAACGGCCTTCACGCCGCCGGTGAAGCCGGCGAAGTAGTGGTAACCCACCGCGCCGGTGGCGATTATCAGGTCGGCCTCCGCACCGAGGCGGTTGGCGGTAATGGGCGTGCCGCGTGTGCTGTCGCCGAGGGATACCAGCAGAGACTCGTCGCGGCTGTCGTGGAAGATGACGTCTTCACTCACGCCGAGAAACGCGCGCGCTTCTTCCGGTGACGGCGGCTCGTGGGTGCCGCCGCCCATCAGCAAGGTCACGGTGGAACCGCTATCGGCGTGGCGCCGGATGAAATCCAGCAACCAAGGCAGCCAAGTGGGGTATGCCACGCTGCGGGTGGGGTCGCTCACGACGACTACGATGCGCTTTCTCCCGCGCAGGGCTTCCGGCAGAGGGGCGGAGCCGATCGGATGCAGCAGCGCTTCTTCCAGCGCTTCTAGCGGATGCGCCAGGGCTTCAACTGACCCGGCTTCGGCGCGGCGCAGGCGCGGTATCAGCGACGCGGGCAGGCGCAACTCCAGCGCTCCACGCCCGTAAGGAAGGCTGACGGTCTCAAAGGGCACGATGGTTATTGTAGCTCAGAGCGGACACCTAGCGGGAATAATGCAGCCTGCTGAGAAGAGCCAGGCTATCCGCCGCCGCCAAAGGCTATGGCGGACAAGAAGCCCGGCGTACCGGTGTTGTTGATTGCTTCTGCTATAATTGCAGTTCTTACGATGCTAAGCTTCCAATGGCGCGTGCGAGTGCTGCCCCGCAACTACAGGGCGTATGAGCGCAAAGCGGCGGAACTGGCTGGGCTACTCGGTGTGAGAGAAGACGACGAAGCCTGTGTCACTGTCTGCGGCGACCGCCGCATCCGCTCGCTCAACCGCAAGTACCGCCGCGTGGATGAAACCACCGACGTGCTCGCTTTCCCCTGCGACGAGCCGCGCACAATCAAGGCCGGCCCGGCGCGGGTGAAGCTGGCTGCAGGCCAGCAGCCGCTGCTGCTGGGAGATGTGGTGGTGAATCTGCGGCAGGTGGAGCGGCAGGCGCGGAGCAACGGCAACCGCCCGCTGGACGAATTCGTGGCGGTGGCCGCGCACGGGATGCTGCACCTGCTGGGCTTTGGCCATCAAACCACCCGCGAGGGCGAGGCGATGGAGGAGCATGAGCGGCGGATGCTGGACGCGTTGGGGCTAGAGGTGGTTGAGTTTGGACACTGACCCGCAAAGTACCGGCTTTCTTTTTGCCTGCGCCATAATCGCGCTGGCATCACTGATGGTGTTTGCCTTCCGCTCGGCCTGCCTGGGCAGCTTCTACAGCCTGGATCCGAGCGACATCTCCCCGTTTGAGGAAGAAGGCGAAGACCCGAATGTGGAGCGGCTGCGACGGCTGCTTAGGCGCGCCACCACCACCGTCCTCGGCCTGACCGCGGCGGGCTACATCACCTTTGCGCTCTCACTGGTGCTCGGATACCTGGTGGTGTACCGCGGCACGGGAATGGCGGCGTTGCCGCCGGCGGGGGAGTTCTGGGTCAGCCTGGGAGTGCTGCTCGTGCTCGCGGTGCTGCTGCTGTTCTTCGGGCATACACTGCCGCTGGTGCTGTTTTCCCGGCCGGTGTTCCTGGAGAAAAACGCGTTCTTTGCCAACGTCCTACTCATCGCGATGTACCCGGTGGCGGCGCTGCTGGAGCGGATGGGAAACATGCTCGGCGCCACCGACAAGCTGCCCACGGCGCTGGGCGCGGCGGAGTTCGGCGTTTACACCGACACCGCGCCGGTGGAGGACGAGCTGGAGGAAGAGGAGCGCGAGATGATCAGCGCCATCGTGGAGATGGGCGACACCACGGTGCGCGAGATTATGGCGCCGCGCATTGATATCGTGGCGCTGGACGTGGACGACCCGCCGGAGGAGAGCGTAAAGCTGGTGATTGAATCGCCCTACTCGCGCTTCCCGGTGTACGAGGACACGGTGGACAACATCATCGGCGTGCTGCACATCCGCGACCTACTGGTGGCGCTCAACCGCGACCCGGAGGCCATTGATGTGCGCTCGCTCGCTAATGACCCGCTGTTCGTTCCCGAAAGCAAGAAGATTGACGAACTGCTGTGGGCGCTCAAGCGCGAGAAGCGGCACATGGCCATCGTCACCGACGAGTACGGCGGCACCGCCGGGCTGGTGACGATTGAGGACGTGCTGGAGGAAATCGTCGGCGAGATACAGGACGAATACGACGATGAAATCCAGGCGGTTTACCGCAAGGACGACGGCAGCTTCGTGGTGAACGCGTCCATCCCCATTGAAGAATTCTCCGAAGAGACGCAGCTTGAGCTGGACGGCGAGGGCGCGGACACGCTGGGCGGGCTGCTTTACAGCAAGTTCGGGCGCATTCCGCGCAAGGGCGACGTCATCCACATCAACGGGCTGAAGTTCACCATCCTGAGCCTTGACCGCAACCGCATCAAGCTCACGCTGGTGGAGAAGGTGGAATAGCCCACCGTCCGCTGGAACCTTTAGGGCGGAAGGCGAGTCTAACTGGAAGTCTGGGGGAATTGGAGCCAAGACCGGTTGATCACTCGGAGTTAGGGAGGAAACAAAGATGAAGCGGGGTATTTCGCAGCTTCTTTTGCTGCTTATCGCAGCACTCGCGGTGCTGGGCTTTGCCGCGTGCGGTGGCGGAAGCAAGAAAACAACTACGACCTTACCGATTCCACAGGTGCATGATACGCCGGTTGACGCCGCCGGGATTCAGGCGGAGCTGGCGGGGATGGCGGTGCCAGAAGGGGTGTCGGCGGAGGTCTGGGCCCAGGTGAAGGCGGGATTCTGGCAAGAGTGGCAGCGCGCGCAAGAGAACAAGGAGAGTTCCGCTGCATCCGGGCAGCAACCGGCGAACCAGGTGGACTGGATCTACGCTCTTACGGTGGGGCAGGAGTACGACCAGGAGCGCGAGACATACGTCAGGGAGGTCGAGCTTCGTTGGCGCTATAAGAATGTGGGCGACTTCAACCTGAACGGCTACGTGCAGATTGGCGACCTGACGGTGTTTGCACAGCAATTCGGACGCTCGGTTGCTGACAATCCTGAGCTGGAGGCGCTGGATGCAAATGGCAGCGGTGCAATTGATGTCGGCGATCTTACGCAGTTCGCGATGAATTACGGACGGAGCTGCACTTCATTTGGCATCCTCGGCGCAACCAGCGTCGATGGCCCGTGGACTGAACTCGGCTCTGTCGGCATCGAAATGGGGGAGAAGCTGGAATTCAACATGGAGTTCTCCTACGTCGTTCACCTCGACTTCCAGTATCCGTCTTCGCCGAATCCGGAGCAGGACAATATCGTTGTCCTTGCCGTGGTCCCGTATGACAAGGACGATAACGCGGGCGTGCGGTCGCTGCCGACGAGTGCATACTACTACACCGGATTTCCCCCGGAGACGATATACGCTTTGTGCGGAGAGCCGAAGGAGTTAGCCGGCCCGTTTGAGGAGCCTGAAGCTCTCGTCCGCTGGGAGTTCGGGAGCGGCGGTATTCCTCCATCAGTTGAGACCAAGGACGGGCAACTCACGTTCTATGAGCCGGGGGAATACGAGTTCTGGGCCATCATCTTTGATGGCGAGGCCACCAAGAGAGTGGACTACCAAGTCCTTGCCATCGCGCCCCAAACCACTCCCACAACCATGAGTTACATTCCCACCCCGCAGGGGCCGCTGCTCTATTGGTCAAAAGAGCAGATGGAACCGTTGCTCACGGGTTCAACTCTGCTGCGGGACGGGCAGCCACTGGCTGAGCTGGCGGGCGACGCCTTCTACTATCTAGACTACCGGGCCGGGCTGGGGACACACACCTACCAGGCACACGGATTCATGGACGAGCTGCAGGTCTACTCCACGGAAGAAGTCCAGGCATCCGGGGAAGCAGTGGAGGGAGAGCATCTATACGTGCTGGCGGAGCCAAAGGAGTACACGAGAGAAGAAAGCCTGGATGTGGTGGTGGCGCTGGTCAACAACCAGCACCGGCTGTGGATGATCCCATCTCTGCGCATCTACGTGGAGAATGGAGAGGTTGACCGGGACGTTACGAACCTGACGGATGAGTTTGCCAAAGCCGCCTCCGTCGCGTGGCCGCCGACGGAGCTCGCGGTCTTCGGCATGACCTGGCCATTCAGTGATGATAGCGGTTCGGGCGTGGAGGTCTCGGCAGGCGTGGGTGTCTTGAACTGGGCGGGATACGGCCTACCGATCCCACCAACCACCCCACCCGGCCGCACCATACTGCTGAAACCGTCCGGCGGCTCAATTGAGGGCGGGCCCGGCACCGTACTCCGGCCCTACTTGAACCAGTATCTGCCGCTGTCCTTCTACATTGACGCCTATCGCAACATGCATCTGTTTGAGTACGGACACTCGTTCAACCTGAGCACGCACGAAATCGGGCCGGCAGAGGCCTCGCCGCCTTATGAGGGAAGGCTATCGCTGGGTAAGCCGCCCCTTCCGGGCGACTTTGACCATGACGGAGTAGTGAGTATAGCTGATATTACTCCTCTCGCTATGCATTGGGGGCCCGGGCCTATCAATGAGGAGAATGCCTTCCTAGACGCGAACGGTGATCGAGTGCTTTCGCTGCTCGATGCGGTGTACATCCTGTACTACTTCGGACGGACGAGCATGTAGAGCCGACCGGCACGCAACCTGAAGCTGCGCTGCCCACACCGCCCGGTGCTACAATAGGCGGCGGAAGGTGAACCATGGCTGAAACACGCACGGCAGCACGGGTTGTCCGCCCACCGACCGGCACGCAGCTTGCCTGCAAGGGCTGGGTGCAGGAGGCGGCTTACCGGATGATTCAGCACAATGTCAGCCCCGAGGTGGCGGAGAAGCCCGACGAACTCATCGTCTACGGCGGCACCGGCCGGGCGGCGCGCAACTGGGAGTGCTTTGACGGCATCCTGAAGGCGCTAAAGGAGGTCGGCAGCGACGAGACGCTGCTAGTGCAGTCGGGTAAAGCGGTGGGCATCTTCCGCTCGCACGAATGGGCGCCGCGCGTGCTCATCGCCAACAGCAACATCGTCCCGCACTGGGCGGACTGGAGCCACTTCCGCGAGTACGAGCGGATGGGGCTCACCATGTACGGGCAGATGACCGCGGGCAGCTGGATCTACATCGGCACCCAGGGCATCTTGCAGGGCACTTACGAGACGCTGGCCGCTATCGCCAATAAGCACTTTGACGGCAGCCTTGAAGGGACCATCACGCTGACCGCCGGGTTGGGCGGAATGGGCGGAGCGCAGCCGCTGGCGGTGACCTTCAACGGCGGAGTGGCGCTCATCGTGGAGGTTGATCCTTCACGGATTGAGCGGCGATTGGCCACGAAGTATCTCGATACGATGACCAACTCACTCGACGAAGCGCTGGAGCTGGCGCACCGCGCGAAGGCGGAGCGGCGGCCGCTGTCCATCGGGCTTTTGGGGAATGCGGCGGACGTGCATCCGGAGCTAGTGGAGCGCGGCTTCACCCCGGACATCGTCACCGATCAGACCAGCGCGCACGACGAGCTGAACGGCTACGTGCCACGCGGGATGAGCTATGAGGAAGCGCTGGAGCTGCGGGCAAGCGACCCGGAGCGTTACCGCGAGCTGGCGTGGGATTCGATGGCGCGGCAGGTGCGCGCGATGCTGGAGTTCATGGAAAGCGGCAGCGTCGTGTTTGACTACGGCAACAATATCCGCGGCCAGGTGCAGGAGCACCGCGGGATGGACGAGGCGTTTGATTACCCCGGATTCGTGCCGGCGTACATCCGGCCGTTATTCTGCGACGGGCAGGGGCCATTCAGGTGGGTGGCGCTTTCGGGCGACCCGGAGGACATCTTCACTACCGACCGTGAACTGATGAAGCTGTTCCCGGAAAAGGAGCACTTGACGCGCTGGCTGAAGATGGCGGGCGAGAAGGTGGCGTTTCAGGGGCTGCCATCGCGGATATGCTGGCTGGGCTACGGCGAGCGCGACCTGGCGGGGCTGATGTTCAACGACCTGGTGAAGCGCGGCAAGGTGAAAGCGCCCATCGTCATCGGCCGCGACCATCTGGACGCGGGAAGCGTTGCCAGCCCCTACCGAGAGACCGAGGGGATGAAGGACGGCAGCGACGCTATAGCCGACTGGCCGATACTGAACGCGCTGCTAAACGCAGTGAGCGGGGCGAGCTGGGTGAGCTTCCACCACGGCGGCGGGGTCGGGATAGGCTACAGCCTGCACGCCGGGATGGTGGTGGTGGCCGATGGGACAGACGCCCAGGCGGAGAAGCTGTCGCGCGTGTTGACGACCGACCCGGGGACGGGCGTGATGCGCCATGCCGACGCGGGATACGAAGAAGCCATCCACGCGGCCAAAGGCCACGGGCTACGGGTCTCGGGGAATCTGGAATGAAAGCACGACAAACCATAGTTTATGTACTGCTACTTCTTCTCCTCGCGTCCTGCGCGGGCGGGGGGCTGGAGCGGCGGGCGGCGGATTTCTACA
>CAZKNJ010000061.1:0-9353 GCA_964554185.1 uncultured Planctomycetales bacterium
GCTGAGGAGAAGCTCCATCAGCTCCACGTCAAGCGCTTCGGACGCCTGCCGAAATACACGTTAGTTACTTAGCTGACCGCAAGCCCCCTACACCACAATCTCCCCGAAATCCACCACGGTCACGCCGTCCACGATGCCCCTTCGCCCGCACCACCGAGCCGGGTTAAAGCCCGACCTACGAGGTTGCTTGTAGGTTTGTTCCTTTCTTGCTGGCGACTGGTGGCTGACCGCTGATAGCTGCATCCCCTACTCCACCTGCAACTCCGCTTCCTCTTCCGCGTGCTCCAGCAGCAAGATGGCTTCGTGCAGCGTCTCGTCCAGCGCCACCGCGCCGTGCCCCCGCCAGATGATCAGCCGCGCGCCCTGTGCCGCCGCCTCCGCCGTGGCTTCCGCCAACTCGCGGCTGCCCTCCGGCAGCGGCGGCACCACCGCAATCTCCTCGTTGCTAAGCTCTACCACCCGCAGCCGTGGCCGCGGTTCCATCTCCGCCCACCGCATCAGCGCTGGCGGGTGCGAATGCGCCATCGCGGCGATGCCGGGGTTGGCCTTGCGCGTAGCCTCGTAGGCGAACAGGTGCGCCAGCACCTCCATGCTCGGGTCGCCCTCACCTGCGAGCTTCGCGCCGCTTTCGCTCACCAGGCACAGCGCCGCCTCGGGATTGGCCGCCACCTGCGCCATGCTCGCGCCGGTGCGGGTGATGAACACCGATCCGTCGGGCATCCGCACCGACAGGTTACCTCCACACTCGCCGCCCCAACCGCGCGCCGCCAGCTCCTTCGCCGCGAACGCGAACTCCTCAATCACCGCCGGATGCGAATGGACTGCGTCTTGCATAGCGCTATCCTACCATCCCGCTCCTTCACACTTCCCGCGCCGCCGTGCTACACTTACGCGGAAACGCTTGTGGACCGCGAAATCTGCAGATCCGGGAGGGAGTAATGGGTACCAAAGTAGGAATCAACGGCTTTGGCCGCATCGGGCGGCTGGTTACCCGCGTGCTGATGGCCGCCGGCGATATGGAACTGGTGGGCGTCAACGACATCGCGGGCATAGACATTCTGGCGCACCTCTTCAAGTACGACTCCACCTACGGCCACTACCAGGGCACGGTCAAGGTGGACGGCGACAAGATCATGATTGACGGCAAGCCCGTCCGCGTCTGCGCCGAGCGCGACCCGGCGAACCTGCCGTGGAAGGAGCTGGGCGCCGACGTCATCCTCGAGTCCACCGGCCTGTTCACCAAGAAGGAAGACGCCGAAAAGCACCTTGCCGCGGGCGCCAAGCGCGTGGTCATTTCCGCGCCGGCCAAGGGCGACGTGGGGACCTTTGTGCTGAAGGTGAACTGCGACAGCTACGACCCCGCCAAACACTTCGTCATCAGCAACGCCTCCTGCACCACCAACTGCCTGGCGCCGATGGCGAAAGTGCTGCACGACAACTTCACCATTGAGCGCGGCCTGATGACCACCATCCACTCGGTGACGAACGACCAGGTAGTGTTGGACGCACCGCACAAGGACCTGCGCCGGGCGCGCGCCAGCTACGAGTCGATGATACCGACCAAGACCGGCGCCGCCGCCGCCATCGGCCTGGTTATCCCCGACCTGCAGGGCAAGCTGGACGGTTTCGCCATCCGCGTGCCCACCATCACCGTGAGCATCGTAGACCTGGTCTGCAATGTTGCCAAGGGAACGTCGGTAGATGAGGTCAACGCCGCAATGAAGGCCGCTTCCGTAGGGCCGATGAAGGGCATCCTCGGCTATTGCGACGAGCCGCTGGTGAGCGTGGACTTCCGCCACGATTCCCACAGCTCCATCTTCGACTCGGGTTACACCAAGGTCATTGGCGGCACGCTGGTCAAGACGATGGCGTGGTACGACAACGAGTGGGGCTACTCCTGCCGCTGCGTGGATTTCTTCCGCCTCATGGCCGAGAAGGGACTGTAAGCCCTAAGAGGCAGAATCCCGTCAGTCGGGTAGAATATAGGGTCTATGCGCCGGAGCTTCATCCTTCTCGCCACGCTCGCCGCGTTGCTGCTCGCCGCGTCCGCAGCGCAAGCTGCAACCGGCGTAACCGGCGGCTTTGAGCTCACCTTCACGCGCAATCCCAACAACAATCCCGAGCCTTCGCTGGAGATGACGCTCAGCGGCACCTTCGCCTCCTCCGGCGCGGACTTCTTCGCCGAGGCCACCTACCCCCTGCCCGGCGGCAGCTCCGAAACCGCGCAGTTCGTCTACCAGGGCGCCAAGAAGAAAGCATACTTCATCTACCCCGAGACCCTCAACCACCAGGAGCTGGTGCTGGACGAAGGAATGCACGCGCTGCTGGCGTTCATCCCGCAGGCGGCGCAAACCGTGTTCACCGCCGGGCTGGACGGCGTTTCCAAGCTCAAGGCTCAGCTCAAGCGCCTTGGCCCCGAAACCGTCGCGGGCGAGAAGCTCACCGCCTACTCCGTGATGCTGCCCGACGGCGCGGAAGCGCAGGTGCCATCGCGCGAAGGCCGTCCCTGGACGATGAAGATGTACTTCGGCGCGGACAAGAAGCTGCGGGCGGTGCGCGTGTCCACGGACGTTTCCAGCCTGCTGCTGAAACTCAAGGGTGTGGCGCGCGGGGAAGTGCCCGCCTCGCAATTCGCCCTGCCGGAAGGCTATTACCCGCTGGAGCCCATCAACGTGCGCTCCGCGGCGGACCAACATAATGCACGAAGAGATTGACGACGAACTTCTGCGCGACATAGAGGACGCGCGCCTGGAGAGCTCGCTGCTCGCGTACCTCGGGTTCATCAGCAACGTCGCGATTCTGGAGCCCGACGAAGTGAAGCGGCTGATGCGCACCATGCGCGACTCCTCAGTGCCGGAAGAGGAGCGGCTGGCCGCCCGCGAGAAGCTCGTCCTGGCCAACACCCGCCTGGTCATCAACATCGCGCGCCAGTACCACCACGCCGGCGTCCACCTGATGGACCTCATCAGCGAGGGCACCATCGGCCTGATGGTCGCGGTGGAGAAGTTTGACCCCAAGAAGGGCTTCCGCCTTTCCACCTACGCCACCTGGTGGATTCGCCAGCGCATTCTGCGCTACATGGTCAACAACCAGTACCTCATCCGCGTGCCCGAGCACGTGATAGACAAGATCAACCGCCTGAACCGCGCCAGTGTCGCGTTGCGGGCCAAGCTGGAGCGCGAGCCCACGGTGGAGGAACTGGCGGAAAAAACCGGCCTGACCCTGGAGGACATTGAGAAGTACGCGGCTTCGGTGCCCAGCATCCTCTCGCTTGAGGAGTCCTTTGAGAGCGCCGAGAGGGAGGACTCGCGCGGCCAGGGAATGCACGAGCGGGTCGGCAGCGGCGAGGAGATTATCCAGCACGTGCTCAACCGCAAGGCGGTGGCGCAGATGATGCAGCTGCTGGACGGCAAGGAGCGGCAGGTCATCCGCCTGCGGTACGGGCTTTGCGAGCAGCAGGACCCGCTCACCTCCGTAGGCGAGGAGACTCAGACGCTGGAGCAAATTGCCCAGGAGATGGGCGTCAGCCGCGAGCGCGTGCGCCAGATTGAGCGCCTCGCCCTGCAGAAGATTAAGAAGAGGTTCCTCCGGCGCAAGTGAGCGGGCAGTTCACCGCCGGCTACCTGCGCCTGTCCGTTGCCGAGCTGGAATCGCGGTCACGCGCACTGCGCGAGCTTCTCAGCCCCTGCGTGCTCTGCCCCCGCGAATGCCTGGCGGAACGGCTCAATAGCGGGCGCGGCGAATGCGGCGGCGGGAGGCTGGCCAAGGTCAGCTCCCATAACCTCCACTTCGGCGAGGAGCCCTGCCTGGTGGCGCAGGGCGGCAGCGGCACCGTCTTCCTCGGCGGCTGCAACCTCCATTGCCTCTTCTGCCAGAACTACCCCATCAGCCAGTTGCGCCACGGCGTGGAAGTCGAGCCCGCGCGCCTGGCGAGCATGATGCTCTCGCTGCAGCGCGAGGGCGCGGAGAACCTCAACTTCGTCACCCCCACCCACTACACCGCGCAGCTGATCGCCGCCCTCATCCTCGCTCGCGAGATGGGCCTGCGCCTGCCGCTGGTGTGGAACTCCGGCGGCTACGAGCGCGTGGAGGCCATCCGCCTGCTGGACGGCCTGGTGGATATCTACCTCCCCGACGCCAAGTACTCCGACGACGCATTGGCGCTGCGGCTGAGCGACGCGAAGGATTACTCGCTGGCCAACCGCGCAGTGCTCACCGAAATGTGGCGGCAGGTGGGGCCGCTGCAACTCAACGAGCGCGGCGCGGCTCAGCGCGGCCTGTTGGTGCGCCACCTGGTGCTGCCGGGGCAGCTGGAAAACACGCACGGCGTGCTGGAGTTCCTCGCGGGATTGGACAAACAGCGCCACGTGGCGGTGAGCGTGATGGCGCAGTACTTCCCGGCCTACCGCGCGGTGCAGGACCCGGAGCTCAACCGCCGCGTCACCCGCGAGGAATGGAAGCAGGTCTCCGCCTGGGTGCACGAACTCGGCCTCACCGAAGGCTACCTCCAGCAGCGGTAGTTACCGCTTCGCGCCGCAGGAGGGGCAGAATTTCGCGCCATCGGGGAAGTCGGCGCCGCACTTGGCGCAAACCGTCTTGGCGTCCAGCTTCCCGCCGCATTCGCTGCAGAACTTCGCCGGGTTCACGTGCGCGCCGCAGCCGGGGCAGATCACGTATTCCGCCAGCTTGTGGTCTTTCTTCCAGCCGTCGCGGTAACCGTCGAAGGTCGCGCGGTCAAGTTCCGCCTCGCGTTTGGCCACATCGGCGGCTTCGTCAATGGACGGCGCGCAGCTGGTGCACAGGTGGATGTCGGGGTTGTAGCACTTGGCGCAGACGTAGTTGCCGCACTGGCGGCAGCGGTGGAAGTGCTGCTTGGCGTCCTCGATCGCCGCGGCGAAGGCCTTGTCGTGCGCCGAGCGGTAGGCCGCGTCCTTCACGTGGTCGGCCACCTGCTCAGCCTTGCCCAGCACGCCGCCGAAGAGGGAGCTCGCGGTGTCCAGGATGCTGCTGGCGGTGCCCGCGATGTAGCGCCGGTATTCGCAGCGCCAGGTGTCATTGCAGTGCTCGCAGAAAAACTCAAACTGGAAGCCGGTTTCGTCGCTTATATCGCTGTAGTTGTCGGAAAACGAGATTTCGCTCAAGTTGGTCTCCTTACCGGAAAATGCGCCGCCATAACCGGCGCCGGCGTGCGATGAATATACGCCCGTGCCACCCGCCGGTCAACTGCCTTGAGCCGCGTTTGTTCAGCCTGCCCGCCGGCTCTAGTAGTACACCCCGTACACCAGGTCGTAGTTCGGATCGCCGTCGTAGAAGCACACGGCAAGATGCCCCTGCACCTCCATAATGCAGTTGAACGCGCCGACGTAGCCCTCGCTGAAAGCAGCCTCCGGCGTCCCCCAATCGGAGCCGCTGGAATCCAGCGCCGTCATCAGCTTCAAGTCGAAGTTCGTTTCATCCATGTAGCTGATAACCGGCATTCCATCAATGATGGCGAGCCACGACCAGCTTCCCACATCATCAGCCGAATCCAGCACCTGCGGCATGCTCCAGCCCGAGCCTTGCGCGTTCTCGGCGCGGATGAACCGCAGGTCCGGTGCGCCTGCATTGCGGTAGGCGAAAGCAGGATAGCCGTCCACCACCGCCAGGCAAGGCTGCTCCCCTACCGTGACTGCGGAGTCTACTCCGGCGGGAGTGTCCCAGGTGCTGCCGGTGGCGTCCAGCGCCCGGACATACTTCAGGCCGGTAGTTCCCAGATAGCCGATGGCGGGGTAGCCGTCGGCAATGATGAGCGACGTCCTTCCCGGGCTCATGGCAAGCGTGCTGTCGGCGGTCACCGGTGGATCCCAGGCCGTCCCGGTCGCATCCGTTGCCCTTATGTAAACCAACAAGTTGTCGACAACGCTGTAGTAGCTCACGGCAGGATTGCCATCCACGATATTAAGGCAGGTCCACTGCCCTGCATTACCTCATCCGCCGCTATCCAGCATCTGCGGTGTCGGCCAGGTTTCCCCACTGGCGTCGTTCGCCCGGGCGTACATCAGATCACCGTTGCCCTGGTCGTAATACGTGATGGCGGGATAGCCTTCAACTTCGGCCAGCGAGCAGTAGTTCCCGGTGAGGAACGTAGTCTCAACCGGGACGCGCGCATTCCAGGTCCTACCCAACTCATCGGTTGCGCACACGTAGTACGGATTGGCGACCCACGAAGCGTAGAACGCAATCGCCGGACGTCCGTCAATAATCGCCAGGGATGTGTAACCGATATCCATGTCCTCCGACGGGCGCGTGACATACCATCCGTGTACGTTCAGGTCGAATGGGTGCAGGTCGCTGCCGAACGCGTTGCTAACGGCCAGGGAGGCGGTGAACTCGCCCGCCGGCCCCAGCGTCACTATCGGCTGAGTCTCGTCGCTCGTGTTCGGAACCGCGCCGCCTCCGAAGTCCCAGGCTATGGTGATAGGCAAAGTGCCATCCACTTCTACGACGAATTGGGCGTTCTCACCGGTGTTGCACTCTTCCGGGCCGGGAATGGCGACCGTCACTATTTCCGCCGGACTGCCGGTGGCAACCATAAACGGATATTCATGGCTGCCAAACGCGTTGGATACCGTCAGCGAGCATTCGTATTCACCCTCCCCGGGAACCGTCACCACCGGCGATACCTCGTCCGAAGCCGCCGGGCCGAATCCCTCGGCAAACTCCCAAAGGTAGGACACCGGCTCGGGGCCGGTGCCCGGATTCACGCTTGCGGAAAACACCACGTCCGTGTTCTCCAGGGCGAGATCGGGCGTCACGTTGGTGGCCTCCGGCGGATAGCCCACACGGAGCGTGAAGTTGCGCGAGTCGCCGCCGTATCCATTGCTTACTGAGAGCATAGCCGGATAGTCGCCCTCGGCCCCCAAAACGACCGTCGGCTCCGGCTGAGTGCTGGTGTTGGGCGCAGCCCCGCCGCCGAAATCCCACATGTAGTTCACGGGCTCCGCGCCGGTGACCAGGGCGCTGAAGACCGTCTCCGCACCCACTACTCCGATCTGCGGAGTGATTGCACCGATGGCCGGAGAATCTCCGAAAATGGATACGAGCTCGGAGGGAACTCCCGGATTGCCTTCGGTGTCGCGCGGCACCACCCTGATGAAGGGCGATCCCATCGACGGCGTGAAAGGCGTGCTGAAGAGCAGCCGTCCGTCGCCAGCCCCTTCTTCCACCTCCACGCTGTCGGCATCCTCCCACGGCTCCTCGCCGGTGGCGCTTTGCTGAATCACATACTCAGTGCACTGAACGCCGAAGTGCATAGCGATTGCCGTGACATCGGCGATGTCGACCATGTTGTTGCCGCTGCCGTTAATCACCGCCTGTATGGAGTTGCCGTCAACGTCCCCCGGCGGCACTGCCTCGCCGAAGTGCATGGCAATCGGCGTAATGTCAGAAATCCCTACCGCTCCATTCTGATCGTAATCTCCGAGATTCCGGTAGTGCCAGGACAAGGTGTATACGCCGCCGTCCTCCACAATAGCCAGGTCAGCCACGCGGTTCGCCTCGCCTGCCGGGGGAATGCAGGCTGCTTTGTTGCAGCCCTGTTGTTGAAGCGCATCCCGCAGCGCTCCCTTGAGCACCTCAAACACGTCCGCCCTCGCTCCGGGCGGCGGCTCAAGGGCTTCCAGCGCACTCAGTTCAGCTGTTAAGGCAGACGCTGCAGGCGCGTCAGAACCGCTCCCCCGAAGCGTCAGTGGATTCAAGCCGCCGCATGATGCGATGGCCACCAGAAGCGCTGACAACAAGACTAAGCACGCGCGCGCAATTCCTTTGCGCTCGTTCATGGTTTTCCCTCCCAGGAACACATCGCTCTATCGTTCATTATAACAGCGGCAGCGCATCGCCGCCAAAACTGCGCCACCCGCCGGTCAAGCGGGCCGCAGCGCCGCCAGCAGCCGGTCTATCTCGCCTTCGGTGTTCCAGAAATGCGGGCTCACGCGCACCAGCCCGTCGCGCAGGCTTACCACGATGCGCCCGCTCTCCAGCCGCTCCATCAGCGCCTCCGGCTCCTCCACGCGGAAAGTCACAATCCCCGCACGCAGCTCCGGCGGCTCCGGCGTGAGCACCTGCACCGGCAGCTCCTTCAGCCCGGCGAACAGCCGCCCCGTCAGCTCCTGTACCCGCCGCCACCGCGCTTCTTCGCCCACCGCGTTGAACTGGTCAATGCTGCGCTTCATCCCGTACATACCCGGCAGCGGATTGGTGCCCGTTTCAAAGCGCACCGCCGTGTCCTTGAACGGGACGTCCCGCCGGGTGTAGCACAGCGGATCGTAGGCCATGCCGTACCAGCCCGGCCAGTCCGGCTCGTGCGTGTCCACCATCTCGTCGCTCGCGTACATAAAGCCGGTGCCCAGCGGCGACATCAGCCACTTGGCTCCACCACACACGAGATAATCTACACTCAGCTCCCCCACGTTCAGCGGCACCGGCCCCAGCCCCTGGTAGGCGTCCACGATGAAGTAGAATCCGCGCCGCTTTTTCTCTTCGCTCAGCCGCGCGAGGTCCAGCCGCCGTCCGGTGAGGAATCCCACCCACGACACCGCGACGATGCGCGTGCGCGGCGTCAGCGCCCTGACCACCGCTTCCGTCAAGTCCTCGTCCAGCTCCGCCTTCACCTCGCGCAGCTTCGCGCCGCGCTTCAGCACTCCCAGCAGCGCGAAGTACAGCGTGGCGAACTCGTCGTGCAGGTAAACCACCTCGTCACCGTCCTTGAGCGAGATGCTGGAAAGCGCGCGCACCAGCCCCACAGCGCAGTTGTGCATCAGGCACATGTTGCGCACTGGCGCGCCTATTAGCTTCCCCGCCGACCCCCGCGCCTGCACCATGAACTCCTGCCAGGTAGGGTCGCCCAGCGAAGCGGCATGCGTCTGCTCGCGCAGGAATTGGTTCACCGCCCGCCGCACCGAGCGGTGCAGCGGCCCGGTGGACGCGTGGTTGAGATAGGTGTAATCGCGGGTGATGTCCATCCCCGCGCGGAACCGCGCGATGCGCGCCTCGTCATTCAGCAGCCCCATGTTCTCCATGCGCGCGATTCTAGCACCGCTGACGAACTTGCCCGCGTGTGCAAGAACTGCGCTTTGCGGGTATAATATAAGTGAACACTCATTAGGGAGGAGAAGATGGGCCGGTTTCTTAAGCTGAGTATCCTCGCGGCGCTGCTCGCCGCAGCGCTGCTGTCATTCGCCTGTGGCAAGGGCAAGCATCCCGCGGCCACGCTTCCATCCGCCGGGAGCGGCGGTCTCCAGACCGCCGACACCGCAACAACCGGGGGCGGCGGTTTCCCAACCGCCGATTCGCCGCCCGCCGAACAGTCCCTCGAC
>CAZKNJ010000062.1:0-9315 GCA_964554185.1 uncultured Planctomycetales bacterium
TCCAGCGCCCTCTTCAACTCCGCCCATAATCCCGCGTCCACGCCCTCCGGGCAGGCCAGCGCCTCAAGCTGCGCAATCTCCTGTTGTATCGCCGGTTGGCCGGGTTGATGTTGAATCGGAAGCCCCGCGCTCCGGTGCCCACTGCATGACACCAGCATGAGCGCGGCTGCCAAAGCTGCCGCAAGAGAGTGGCACTTCATCTCATCTACCGCTTAGGGTATCCATGACGAGTCTACCATCGGCAACGCATTCGGTCAACGCGTCACTCCGTCTGCTCGTTCGCTGGCTACTCCCCCGGCCCGGAGCCGTGGGCGAACACGCGGCCCGCGAAATCGGGGCGGCGGGCCACCAGCAGCTCCACGTCCCGCTCGGTGAAAAAGCGCCCGGACGCGTCCAGCTCGTCCAGGCTGTCGGAATACACCATGACGCTCTGCTTGTCCGGCGTATGGCTGAGCCCCAGCGTGTGCCCCAGCTCGTGCAGCGTGATATTGGCGATGCGCTGCCGCCGCAGTTCCGCATCGGCGCGCCAGGCCAGCCGCTCCACGCTCACGACGCACGCGAGCCCCGGGCGCTGCGCCAGGCCGAAGAGGAAGTTGTAGTCCGGGATGGTGATGTCCTGCGCCGTAATCCCCATCACGCGGAAATACCCCTTGCCCTCGTAGCGCTGCGACACTTCGTCCAGCGCGAGATCCACCCGCATCTGCCCGGTGTGGCGGGTGAGGAACCGGCGCGGCAGCTTCACCGGCTCGGCAATGGTGTAATCGAAGTCCACCGACTTACGCAGGTCTTCTACCATCGCTGTCAGCGTCGCATCGTCGGGAATGCTCCTGTCCTCGCCGGCTACGCCCAGCGGCACTATCAACACGCTGTATGGAACGGTTGCGACGCTTGGCCCATCGGCTGCGCGATTAGCATCTAGACCTGATGGCTCCCCTCCCCCGTAATCCTGCTCCAGGCCCCACCAGGCGGTCATCGCGCCATAGAGAATGCCAATCGCCATGACCACAATAAGCGCATGCACCAATCGGTGGTTTATCCTCGTCGGCTTCCTATCTTCTTCTGTGCCCATCCTCCCCTCCCTCCGGAAACACCAGCGTCCGCAGGCGGTCGCGCTCCACCAGCGCGGCGGTATGGGTGCATTCCTCCGGCGCTACCGGCCTCAGCAGCTTCAGCTCCAGCGTGTTCCCCGGGCCCAGCGCGTAATCCGCCGCCCCTTCCGGCGGCAATCCGGTGAAGACCGCCAGCAGTTCGTCGGAGGGCTTGAGCGAGCGGCGCAGATTCGCCACGACTTCCGGTATGCGCTCCAGCGCGGCGGGCTTCAGACGGATGGGCAGTTCCGCCAGCGGCGCTTTGAGCACTCGTGGCGCGTGCCCTTTCAATTGAAAACTGAAAACGCGGACGCGCAGCGGCGGCAGATCATAAACACGTGGAAGCCGTGAAACCGGCGGGCTCATGCCCCCGCCCTCAGCTCCAGGAATTGCTCCAAGCGCTCCAGCGGCTCGGTGAGGTTGAAGTGGCGGTCAAAGGGCTCCAGCATCTTGCGCAGCGCGTCCTCCGGCGGCAGCTTGCGGCCGGCGCGCAGCAGGTAGGCGTTGCCACTGGCGAGATCCAGCGTAAGCTCATTACCCGCCCCCTCTCGCGCCCGCTCAGGCTGTTGCGGGAACTCGGTTAGGCGCTGCACTTCGATCAGCGGGTGGGGGCATTCGTCTATCATCCCGTGTCGGCCCACCAGGTGCCAGCGGAACTGGCTCTTGGCCAGCAGCGCGGGCAGCGCCAGCTCGTCGCGCACGTAGCGCATGCGGTTCTGGCCCAGCAGCGCCGCGCGGTCCGGCGGCAGCACGATGCGTTCGGTGTAGCGGCAGGAGACGGGGTAGCCCAGCTCGTTGACCACCAGCTGGCCGGCGATGAACTCGGAGGCTGCAAGCTGCTTGAGCACAAGGTAGGATAGCCCTTTCATCGCAGTGGGATGCCAGCTCGGTGAAGCCCCCTTAGCTCAGGGCTTCTTCCAGGTCATCTTCCGCTTTCAGCGAGCCGCGGTCAACCGTGAGCGCCATGAAGACCTGATCCAGCAGCCCCTCGCCAATGAGAACACTGATGGCCTTGCTCGTCAGCGTCTCGCCCATCTTCACCAGCGGAGTGCCTCCGCGGCCGTTGAGCGTCATCGGCGAGCGCTTGCCGAGCAGGTATTCAATCTGCCGTTCGCGGTACTTGGTCTGGAGATCGGAATCATCTTCCAGCTCCAGCCGAGGGCTGGCGGCCACGCGCTCGCTCTCATCCGGCACAGCCCGCTGCTTCGGAGCTTCCGCCGGCTTGGGTGTGCCGCCGTCCTCGCCCGTGCCCGCCTCGCGCGCACCGCGCAGGCTGACCACGATGAAACGGTCACCCACCGCGACGATGCGCCCCAGCTCCACCACATGCACCACGAGGTCCTTTTCGGCTTCAAACGCGATGATGCGGCCCGTGGGGTCAAACACCGCGCCCACGGGCTTGCCGTAGACGTGGCCCTCCTGATCAATCAGCGTGAGCGCGGAGATGTCGGAGGAGGCGGCGCAGTCCTTTTTGATGCGGGATTCCTTGTAGTCCAGCAGCCGGTCGCGGCTCTTGATCAGCAGTATGTTCTCGTCGAAACCGATTATTTCGGCGGCGCGCAGCAGGAGGCCGGGCATGTACCATTGCGCCGGCAGTATGCCCACGTACTCAACCGTCCCCGCAGCGGTGTTGACGATGGTCTCGGCCACTGTCCCGACGAGCGACCCGGTGGCCAGCTCCACCACGTCCGCCTTGAGGAGTTCCCTTGTGTTATAGAGCTTTGCGCTCTCCTCCATCTGACCGCATGGGTCCTTCCCTGGACGCGCCCCCTTAGATGGGTCATTATAACGCGAATTATCCGTTCGCGCATCCCCTCCGGCGGGTCGGATATAATCTCGGCGTGCTGGGCGCACTGATATCGCATTCGCTGCGGCGTCTCGCCACCCGCAAGTTCACCACCGCGCTGACGGTGGTGGGCATCGCCATCGCCGTCGCCAACATCGTCGCGCTCATCTCCATCTCCGAGATTGCGCGGGCGCAGGCGGTGAGGATGCTGGACGAGCTGGGGGCGAACGTCATCTTCGTAACCCCGTACTTTGACCTGGAGGCCAGCCCCTTCGAGCAATCCTCCACCGCGACCAGCGCCCTGCCCATGAGCTACTACGACCTCATCAAGGACAAGCCCTATGTTGAGGTCGCCTCTCCCTTTGTCATCCTCGCGGGTTTTGTGGCGCATGAAAGCGAGCGTTCTTTCACCACCATCGCCGGCTGCACACCCGCGTTCGTGAAAATCCGCCCCTACGAGATCGACCAAGGGCGGCTGTTCACCGACCAGGAAGTGCAGGATGAAGCTCTGGTGGTGGTGCTGGGGTACAGCGTGGCGAACAAGCTCTTTCCCGATGGCGGCGCGGTGGGCAGTGAAGTCATAATCAAGGGCGAGAAGTTCCAGGTGGTCGGCACCTTCAAGGAGAAGGGGCGCATCTACATGGAGGACCTGGACAGCCGCGTGTTCATCCCGCTGCCGGTGGCCCAGCGCCTGTTCAACTACCCGCACCTGCACGTGGTGGCCTTCCGCTTTCCCAAAGGCATGTCCGACAGCGAGGTGGTCAAGCTCGCCAAGAGCGACCTCGCCGCCGCCCGCGGCCTGGACGAGAAAAACCAGGATGAGTTCCAGGTGTTCTCCGCCAAGGAAATAGCCAAGGTCGCGGGAGAGACCTTCCGCATTTTCGGCGTCATTTTGCTCAGCGTCTCGTCCGTCGCGCTGGTCGTCGCCGGCATCTTGATAATGACCGTGATGCTGATGAGCGTAATGGAGCAGACCCGCCAGATCGGCGTGCGCCGCGCCGTCGGCGCGCGGCGTGGCGACATCCTCGCGCAGTTCCTTACCGAGGCGCTGCTGCAGGTCGTAGGCGGCCAGGCGCTGGGGCTTGTGCTGGGCATCGCCAGCGTTTGGTTCCTCTGCCTCAAGGTGGAATGGTACTTCGTCATCTCGCTGGAGACCATAATCACCGCCGTCGCCTTCAGCCTGCTCGTGGGCATCCTCTTCGGCCTGCTGCCCGCCTACCGCGCGGCCATGCTCGACCCCGTGGACTGCCTGCGGTATGAGTGAGCCACAGTCATCTGCCCGCGCCACAAAACGAACCATGATTCTTTTTTTCAGCCATGAATCACTTCCGCCAAATGTGTGCTAGATTCATCGCGGCTGATCAGCTGTTGTATTTCTGTTCAGGAGGGCTAACATGGCCGGATGTAAGAAGACGGGCAAGACGGCGGCCAAGCCTGCCGCCAAGAAGCCCGCGACCAAGAAGAAGTAGCGCATCGGTTGCAACCTTGAGAGAAAGGCGCGCCCCGCCGAGCCGACGGCAAGGCGGGGCGCTTGCCGTATTCCGGCTCCCGCGCTGTGACTGGCAACACTGGCCCCGCCGGGCTGATATAATGGTCGGCGGGATGGAGCACCTGCTTGATACAAAGCGCTTGAGCGAGCTGGAGGAGCTGACCCTCGCACCCTACGCCGTACATACGCGCGACTGCCTCGGCCGCGAGCACGATGAGCCCGAAGACCCTTCGCGCACCCCCTTCCAGCGCGACTGGCACCGCATCACCCACTGCCGCGCCTTCCGCAAGCTGGAGTTCAAGACGCAGGTCTTTGTCCACGGCGAAGGCGGGGAGCACGGAGACGTGGTGCGCAACCGCTTGACCCACACGCTGGAGTGCACGCAGATCGCCACCAGCATCGCCCGCTCGCTGGGACTAAACGAGGACCTGGCGAACTCGGTGGCGCTGGCGCACGACCTGGGGCACACGCCCTTCGGCCACTCCGGCGAGCTGGAGCTGAAGGAGCTGGTTCCGGCCTTCAACCACAACGTGCATTCGCTGCGGATTGTGCGGCTGCTGGAGCTGCGCTATCCCACTTTCCCCGGCCTGAACCTCACGCGCGACGCGCTCGAGGGGATTGAGAAGCACGAAACTGAGTACGACCAGGTGGGCAGTTTTGAGTTTAACCCCGGCCTGATGCCGCCGCTGGAGGCGCAGGTCGCCAGCGTGGCGGATACTATCGCGTTCAAGGCGCACGATGTGGAGGACTCGCTCGTGTCAGGCGTGCTGCGAGTAGATGACTTTGACGCGGCAGGGCTGCGGCTGTGGACGGAGGCATTTGAGCCGCTGCGCGAAATCGCCAGCCACCAGGTGCAGATGGCGCAGCTCTCCCGGCGGCTTATCCACCTGATGATCACGGACGTGCGCGCCGAGACGGTGCAGCGGCTGAAGGACGCCGGAGTGCAGTCGCTCACGCAGGTGCGCGAGTTCAAAGGCAACCTGGTGGGCTTCTCCGGGGAGTTTGCGCAGGGGATGGAAGCGCTGGGGGATTTCCTTTTCGCCAATTTCTACAAGAACTGGCGTATAGAAAGGATGACCAACAAGGGTAGAATGATTCTAAGGAGGCTCTACCGGGCCTACCGGGAGAATCCCGGCATCCTCCCTCCGGACGCCGCCAAGCAGTACCAATCCGCCGGCAGCGAAGAAGAAGCCGCGGGTGTGCTGGCGGATTATCTGGCGGGGATGACCGACCGGTTCGCCACCGAGGAATACCTGCGTCTGTTTGAAGTGGGCCACCACGTCTGACGGGGAGACCAATGAAGCGCGACCTGATAACCGTCAACGACCTCACGGTCCCGGAAACGCTTGCGCTGTTTGAAGCGGCGCAGGAATACGAGCTCATGCTGCCCGCCGAACGGCTCAGGCTCCGCGATCTGCAGGCGGCGCGCCAGTGCTTGCTCATGTTCTACGAGCCGTCCACCCGCACCCGCATCTCCTTCCAGGTGGCGGCGCACGCGTTCGGCATGTCCACCTGCGTGGCTGACGCGGTGGGGACTTCCGTAGTTAAGGGTGAATCCCTCACCGACACGGCCCAGACCTTTGGCGCTATGGGTTTTGACCTCGCGGTGTTCCGCCACCCGGAGGATGGCGCGGCGGCGCAGTTCGCCCGCGAGTTCGCCTGCCCGGTCGTCAACGGCGGCGACGGCTGCGACTCCCATCCCACCCAGGCCCTGCTGGACTGCTACACTCTGTGGAAGCGCAAGCTGCTGAAAGAAGGGTTGCAGATCGGTATCTGCGGCGACGTGCTCCACTCACGGGTGGCGCGCAGCAATGCGCGGCTGCTCAACCGCTTCAGCATCACCCCACACTTCATCGGGCCCCCCGCGCTGCTGGTAAACGCGCCCGCCGGCGAAGGGTCGAAGATGGGCTTCCTCGCGTCGCTGCACACCGAGCTTGATCCCTTGCTGCCGGAGCTGGATGTGCTGATAATGCTGCGCACGCAGTTTGAACGGCACGGCGGCCAGGAGCTGGTTGCGCGGGACGAGTTCGCCGCCGGCTACCAGCTTAACCACCGCCGGCTGCAGCGGCTGAAACCGAAGGCGGTGATAATGCACCCCGGCCCGGTCAACCGCGGAATCGAGCTTGCCGACGAAGCAATGGCAGACCAGCGCTCGGCGATACTGGAACAGGTGGCCAACGGCGTATTCGTGCGCATGGCGCTCATCGCGCTGCTGGTCACGCCGGAGGAGGCGCTCTAGGATGCAGGAAGTCGGCGAACACCGCTACCGGCTCTGGTATATGAAGGACGAGCTGCTGCGGTTCGTCGGGCACCTGGACACGGTGAACCTGGTGGTGCGCGCGATGCGCCGCGCCGGGCTGCCGTTGGTGTACACCGAAGGCTTCTCCCAGAAACCACGGCTCATTACTTCCCCGCCGCTGCCGCTGGGGTTCACCAGCCGCATGGAGCTGATGGACTTCGCACTGACGGAGCGCGTTGATCCCGACGAGATCGCCCAGTCGCTTAAACGCGAGGAAGAGCCGCGCAAGCTCATCCACCGGGTGCGGGCGCTGAGCGACGCCGATCCCAAGCTCAGCCGCGTGCTGTACTCCTCGCTGGTGGAGCTGATGTTCAAATACGATGAAAGGGAGATGACCGATAAAGACGTAGAGGAATGCCTCCGGGAACTGGGAGTGAACGCCACCTGCGGGCTGCTGGGCTGGGGCGCGAATGATGACCGTCTTCGCATCAACTGCCGCGTGCACACCGGCGCGCTGCCGCTGGGCAAGTTCGCCAAGGACGTCGCCAACAAGCTCGGCACCAGGCTGGTGGTGGGCGAGCGGATAATGCTGCTGACGAAGGACGGGGGGCTCGCGTTCTGACGCGGCTACAGGCAGCTATAGCAACAAGCGTTTGGGCTTGATCGGCAGGTTGGTTCCCACGGGCATGCCTACCTCCACCACTGCGGCGATTTCGCCGTCCGGCCCCGCCACGAAGAGCGAAGAGCCGTGCTTGCGCGACTGCTCCGGCACATAGCGCGCCTTGACGATGATGTGCATCCCCTGCGCGAGCTTATCAATGCTGGCTTTGTCCAGCTTCAGCGTCTCGTCGGCCTCGGCGATTACGCTCATCGGCTCGATCGCTTCCGCCAGCGCGTCCTTCTGCGCCAGCTCCTCCAGCGCTTCCAGCGTCCACGCGTTTTCCACGCGGAAGGGGCCGACCTGTTCGCGCACGAGCGTAAACACGCATCCCTGGCTTTGCAGCAGCCCGCCGAGGTCGCGCGCGAGGCTGCGCACATAGAAGCCGCCGCGGCACTTGATGCGCAGCGTCAGCAGCTTGGTCTTCAGGTCGCCGGGAATGCCGCCGGCGAGGTGGGACAGCTCCCTCAGCAGTTCCTTGCCGGTGGGGCCGTCCTTGTAGCCCAGAACTTCAATGTCGTCCACCGTGACGCGCTTGAGCCGGTAGGGCACCTCCTCCCCCGCCAGCGCGTAGCGGTAGAACTCCTTGCCCTCCACCTTGGTGGTGGAGAACGCCGGCGGCCGCTGGCTGATGTCGCCGATGAATTGGCGCAGCGCCAGCTTGGCTTCCTTGTCGCTCACGCGGCCGGCGTTGCCCGTGGCCAGTGCGCGGCCGGTGACATCGTCGGTGTTGGTGGAGAAGCCGAGCAGGAAGGTCGTCAGATAGGACTTGGCGAAAGTGTCAAAGAAGTTGAACAGCTTGTTGGCGCGGTTGATGCCGATGGGGAGTACGCCGGTGGCGGGCTTGTCCAGCACGCCCGAATGGCCGAGCTTGCGGATGCCCGTCACGCGCCGCAGGTGGCTGATAACCTGGAACGAGGTGATGCCCGGCGGCTTGTTTACATTGATAAAGCCGCTGACTGACGGTTGTTGTGCTCTCCTCAACGACATAGAAGCGCAGGATTGTATCCCCTCGCTACCAGTATAGCAAGTTCGGGGACGCCATCGGCTGAACTCAAGGAGCAATCCGCCGCTATACAACCGATGGCGTTTCTTGAGCTAGTTGCGAATCCTATGGCTGGAAGGTATAATGTAGTTGCCTCGCGAGCCCGACGGAGGGATCGACACCGATTACCGCTTGAACGTAGGGTGACCCGAGGCGTTTGTTTTGCTAGCTAGGTGACCA
Organism: uncultured Planctomycetales bacterium; assembly: GCA_964554185.1. Lineage (GTDB taxonomy): Bacteria > 4484-113 > 4484-113 > 4484-113 > 4484-113 > CAZKNJ01. The sequence continues at coordinate 8,486 of CAZKNJ010000062.1, forward strand.
ATACCATATGTTGAACTTCGGGAAGAGCTCCTCCAGAGCCGACTTGGAGTACTTCCCCCAGCTTTCCCGCAAGAGATTCGGAAGGCCACACCTCGATTCGACGAAGCTCCGCAGTTGCGTTTTCCACTTGTTCTTAGTGGGCACATTGGCGTTCAGTACTGAGCCCATCAGCAAGTCGCAGACCTGACCAACATTGTACCGCTCCAAGTGGGATTGGTACTCAAGTATCTGACGGTAACGAGGCTCAGCTAGACCCCTGGAATAGGCCTTGCCAGCGGTGCCGAAAGAATCCTTGATTAGTTCCACAAAGCGGTCTCGGGACACCTTTGAGCGCTCGTCCATCAGCAGGGTGGCGCCGACAACGTTGCGGGAGTTATGTTCGAGAAGCAGTTCCGTGAATCTCTTGTAGGCAATGGCCTTCCTCATGCTGGATTCCTCGGGCAGGCGGCCAAACTTGTCCCAGTCGAACCACGCCGCCCCTGTTTCCACAGCAATCGCCCTGAACCAACTCGTGCTTTCCCAGAACACGGCTAGTGCTTCCTGTGCGACCTGGAAATCGTTGCGCGTGATACAACGGTTGTACTTGAGTTCGCGTGGGCGACCCGCAGGCGCACACCTGTAGTCAGCTTTCTCTTTGATCTCGGCTATCCTACGATGAAGGAATCTGTGGTGAGGATTGAACAATGCGCCCAGTATGAGCCAGTTCTGGTTAGGTTGGTCGTAACTCTCGTCCAGATAGACAAGCACTGAGAAACCTCACATGCAGTCTGCTGCCCCTTACCCCTCCGGCGGGGCGTCCAGGGGCGGCGGGGGCTCCAGCGGAGAGCGGC